>CAZZYH010000238.1:0-4026 GCA_964658225.1 Vulcanimicrobiota bacterium
ATCTGAAATTCGGTCGTACGTACCGTGCAGCCCCTCCCTCGCGGGACCGGGCAGCCCGGGCGATCTAAAAAAGAGAGCTCACGGTTTCCGTTGTGCCCAGACCAGCACCCCGCGGCTCGCTCCCCCGATCAAACTCGTGCGCGCGCTAACCCTCGACAGGCGCCTCGCCCGCGGCTGCCTCTGCCTGGGTCGGCTGCGACTCCGCCTCACCGCCTTCGGCTGCAGGCCCTTCGACCGGCGCGGGCGCGGCGGAGAGCTCAGCTGCTGCCGGACCAGAGGCGGCCGGCTCTGCTGGAACAGCAGGAACCTTGCTGGCCTCCGCCGCATCGGGCGTACCGCTTTCGGCAGCCGGCGCGGCTGCTTGCGCGCTTGCCACAGGAGCCGTCGGCCCGCCGGCGATTCCACCGGCGGCAAACTTGCCCTTCTCGACCCCCTGGCCGAGGACCACAGCCATATCCCGGCCGGTGGCGTTGATCACGGTCGCCAGGCGCTGCGCAGGCGAGCTGATCAAGAAGAGCAGCTTGGCATACAACTCTTCCTTGCCCGGCATCGTGGCCAGCGCTTGCACCTCGTCCACCGTGATGACCTTGCCATCCACGATCCCGAGCTTGAAGCTGAACTGCGCATTCTCCTTGACCCAGGCGGTCAAGGCCTTGGCCAGCGCGACCGGATCGCCGCTCGTGTAAGCCACCGAGGAGACGCCCTTCAAGCCCTGCAAGGCCCCCTCGATGCCCGTGCCGACCGAGGCCCGCGCCGCCAGCTTGTTCTTGAGCACCCGGTAGCTGCCGCCTGCGGCGCGCACCTTCTGCCGGAGCTCGAAATCCTGCGCCACCGTCAGCTGCGCAAATGTTCCTACGATCGCACTGGTGGAGCCCGCGAGTTCTTTTCGGAGCGCGTCCACCTTCTGCGTCTTCTTTGCTCGTGTCAATGCCATGTGTGCCGCCTGCCTCTACTGCTAGCCGTGCTGCCGACGCCTGGCGCCGGGGCGCCTTCCATACATTCTGCGGGCGGCTAGGGGCCGGCAGAGGGAAGGCAGATTCTTCCGATCGGGAGCTTAGCCCTTGAGCGCCGCATCGGCAACCGCGCTGTCGAGCGGGATCCCGGGACCCATCGTCGAGCTCAGCGTGATTCCCTTGACATACTTGCCCTTGGCCGCCGAGGGCTTGGCGCGCATCACGCTCGCGATCACCGTCGTCGCGTTCTCGATCAGCTTCTCCGGGGGAAACGACATCTTGCCCACCGGGCAGTGCACGAGCGCCGTCTTGTCGGTGCGGAACTCGATCTTGCCCGCCTTGATCTCCCGCACGGCCGCGGCCACGTCGGAGGTAACCGTTCCCGTCTTGGGATTGGGCATCAGGCCGCGAGGGCCGAGCACCTTGCCTAGCCGGCCGACCGAGCGCATCATGTCCGGGGTCGCGATGAGGGCGTCAAAGTCGGTCCAGCCTTCTTTCTGGATCCGCTCGACCATCTCCTCGCCACCGACAAACTCGGCGCCCGCCGCTTCGGCTTCCTTAAGCCGGTCGCCGGAGGTGATCACCGCGACACGCTTGGTCTTGCCCAGGCCATGCGGCAGCACGACCGTGCCGCGCACCATCTGGTCGGCATGACGGGGATCGACGCCGAGACGCAGGGTCAGATCAACGGTCTCGTCGAACTTTGCGAACTTGACTTTCTGAAGGAGAGGCACGGCGTCTTCGAGCGTGTAAGGACGAGCCTCAACCTGCGCGCGCGCGGCCGCGATATTCTTGGTGATCTTCTGCGACATGATTTCCCTTGTCTCCCACCGCTGCTGCCCAGCTTGAGGCAGGCCGTGGTACGTAGCACAGTAAACCGCTTGGAGCGCCATCCGGAGGCCGTCGGCGCGTTCTTTCAGTATGACGCAGGTCACCCCTTGCGCGCAACCTGCGAGAGAGGCTAAGCGACGACGTCCAAGCCCATCGAACGCGCGGTGCCGCGGATGCTCTTGATCGCCGTCTCGACCGAAGCCGCATTGAGGTCCGGCATCTTCTGGGTCGCGATCTCGCGGATCTGCGCCTCGGTGACGGTGCCCACCTTGGTCTTGTTCGGCGCCCCGGAACCCTTGGCCACCCCTGCCGCCTTCTTGAGCAGCACCGCTGCCGGCGGGGTCTTGGTCACAAAGGTGAAGGAGCGGTCGACGTAGACGGTAATGACGACCGGGATCACCAGGCCTTCCATCTCCTTGTTGGCCGTGCGCGCGTTGAACTGCTTGCAAAACTCCATGATGTTGACCTGCGCCTGGCCCAGCGCGGGGCCTACCGGCGGGGCCGGCGTCGCCTTGTTGGCGACGATCTGCAGCTTGACGTATCCCTGAACCTTCTTGGTGATCGGAGCCATGAGTTCCTCTTCTATGCTTCAGCTTCGCGCCCGGCGCGGGATCGGGCCCGGCCTGCTCGGCTGTGTGCTTTCTTTCTTTGCGTCTTGAATTGCCTGCTTCAGATCTGCTGTTCGCCCCTCGGAGGGAAAGCTTCTTTCCTCGGGATCGGCTGTCTTATCTCGGAAAACTAAGCTTCGACCTTCTCGACCTTGCCAAACTCGAGCTCCACCGGCGTCGACCGCCCGAAGATCGTCACCATGACCTTGACCGTCTGGCGATCTTCGTTGACCTCGTCGACCAGGCCGTTAAAGTTTGCGAACGGGCCCTCGGTGATGCGCACCGACTCGTTCTTCTCAAACTTGATCTTGAGCGTCGGCTGCTCTTTCGAGCTGTCGGTCCGAAACAGGATCGAGCCTACCTCTTCTTCGGTCAGCGAGACCGGCTTGTCGCCGGTGCCGAGAAAGCCCGTGACCCGCGGCGTGTTCTTGATCACGTGCCACAGATCGTTATCGAGATCCATCTCGACCAGCACATAGCCGGGCAGAAAGACCTTCTCGGTCGTCTTCTTCTTGCCATTGACGAGCTCGGTGACCGACTCGAGCGGGATCATCACCCGCCCGATACGATTCTGCAGGCCAAAGGCCTGGACACGGATCTCGATCGACTCGCGCACCTTGCGCTCGAAGCCCGAGTAGGCATGAATGATGTACCACTTGAACCGCTCGTTTGCCGGCGGCTCGAGCTGCTCGGCCTCCGCGGCCGGGGCAGCGCCCTCGATGAGGCCGCCTGCGGCGGGCTGGCCCGGATGGTGCGGCTTGTCGCTCTGGAACTCGTCTGCCATCTTTGCACGCGCTACTGCGCGCCTCCCAGCCAGTGCAGTACGCTCTTCAGCGCAAAGCCGAGCACGCTATCCACCACATAAAAGAAGGCGGCAAACGCAAAGACCGCCGCAATGACGACGGTGGTCGTCGCCTGCACCTCGGCGCGCGAGGGCGTGGTGACCTTGCGCGTCTCGCTGCGTACATCGCCCAGAAAGTCACGGCTGCGGGTAAGAAAACTGCCCACCGCCTGGCGTGGCTCGCCTGTTTCGTTCGCCAGCACTCCTGCCTTTGCCATACCCTTTTCCCGATCCTGAACGGGCATGCCGCCCACTCTCCCTAGAGCCGCGCCTTCGGCTGCGGCGACGACCTTGCAATCCAGAACTGCATACCTTGTTGGCAGGGGCGCTCGGATTCGAACCGAGAAGTTCGGTTTTGGAGACCGACAGTTTAACCGTTGAGCTTACGCCCCTGTACTTCTGCGCGGCCCCGAGGCCTGGTTGAGCCCGGCGCCGCGAACCTTGAGCCCCGACCCGCGGCTCCCGCGTCCGACAGGCGCCTGCCTGCGCACGTCCAGCCGCTTACTTGGTTTCCTTGTGGGGGGTGTGCTTGCGGCAACGATTACAGAACTTCGAGAACTCCAGACGACCGGTGGTCGTCTTCTTGTTCTTGGTCGTCGAGTAGTTCCGCTCCTTGCACTCCCCACACTGCAATGTCACAATCTCACGCATCTTCTTTTATCCTATCTGATCGAGCGGGCGTCGCGCCGATCGAATCTGCCTACGGCCTGCAGCGGGTCCGCCCTCACTCCGCCCAAAGAAGCTTCACCGCAGGCAAAGAGCCGCGGCCCTCGCCCGCACCTACTTCAGCAAC
>CAZZYH010000239.1:0-4002 GCA_964658225.1 Vulcanimicrobiota bacterium
GAACCCCAGACCAAGCTCCGGAACGAGCTCCAGACCGAACTCCGGACCGAACCCTCTGACCGAGCTTCTTCTCGAGGTTTTAGACCTTGCCGGGCGAGCCCCCGTGGGTCCTTTCCGCCGCGGCGCTCTCTTCCTGCTGGCGCAGCCACCGCGAGTAGGAGCGGCTCGCATAGATGCGTGCCGTGCACCGGCAGCAGCGGACAGGATGCTTGAAGACCAGCAGGTGCAGGCGATCCTCGGGGCGCACCCGGGAGGTCTGGAACCGGGTTGAATAGCAAGTCGGGCAGTGTAGCACGGGATCGTTCGTTTTTTTGGACTGAGAGCCCGGCCGGCCTGGTTTGGGAGTGCCCAAAGGCATGTCGGTCATAGAAATATCTTAATGCGGCCACGGGGCGTTTCAAGCTACTGTAGGGGTACCGCCGCGATTTGAGGCAGAAACATGGTTTGGGACGTATCGTTCACGTGCGACATCTGTGGAAAGACCAAGGGCGAGGCGAACCACTGGTGGCTAGCCTCGCTCGCCCCCAACCCGGCTTACGTCGACGATGACCCCACCCTGCGCTTTACCCTGATGCGTTGGCACGCCTCCGAGTCGCGCACCCCCGACATCTATCACCTCTGCGGGCAGGGCTGCGCCATGCAGGCCGCCGAGCGGTACATGACCGAGGGCTCCATCGACGCCGACGAAGGCTAGCGGGCTGCTGCCGGCCCCGGGTCGAGCGCTTCTCCCCGGCGGTGCGTCCTAACCGGTAAGGAAAGTCCGGCAGGTGGTGATTCCGCAACTCTTCGGCTCACCCGGGGTTTCTCTCTACGTCTCACCATCTGCCAAGTGATTGCATGCGAGGAGCACCTCTGATGTCTGCTGACGCAATCGGCATATTTGTTCCCCCGGCGCTGGTTCCAGCCTCGGTCAAAGAAGCGCCCGCTTCCGACACCCGCGCGCGCACCACGCGCCTGGTGGTCGATGAAACCGCACGTGCCGCCGAGGCGCTGCTGATCCGCGAGGCGCAGGCTGGATCGCGCACCGCCTTCGACGCGCTGGTGCGTCAGTATGACCAGGCCGTGCTGCGTCTGGCGCTGCGGCTCACCGGCTCCGAGCAGGATGCGCAGGACATCCACCAGGAGGCCTTTCTCAAGGCCTACCGCTACCTGGCCAACTTCCGCTTCGAGTGCTCCTTTTACACCTGGATCTACCGCATCGCGACCAACCTGTGCCTGGACCACCTGCGTCGCCGCAAGTCGCGCCGCGAGGACCAGGCAGTGCTGGTCGACGCGCGCGGCGAGGAGATGGACCTGCTCTCCAACGTCTCCGATGATCGCTCGGGCGCCAACCCGGCCCGGGAACTCGAGCGTAAGGTCCTGGCCGAGCGCATCCAGGAAGCGCTCGGGCGGCTGACGCCTCGCGAGAGGATGGTCTTTGAGCTGAAACACTACCAGGGACTCAAGCTGCGGGCGATCGGCGAGATGCTCGACACCACCGAGGAGACGGCCAAGAATACACTGTTTCGTGCGACCCGAAAACTGCGCACGCGGCTGGCGGAGGTTCGCTGAGGCGGCCGGCAACGTTGGCCTCTGCAAGGCTGCTGCCGCAGTGTGATCCAAGTGCTTTGACCGCGCGCCGCTCGGACGAGAACGGCGTACTCCCTGATCGAAGCGTGAGCCCGGGATACACCGGCCGCGCACCCAACCGGCAGCAGGACGTTTTTTTTGAGGGAAGCCAAGTGAAGCAAAGGACCAGCCATGAACTGTGAAATGGCTCAGAGAATCATCGCGCTGGCGGCACTGGCCCCCGCGCACACCCGCAACGCGCGCGATTCCGCCTCCTCCACCTGGCCCGGCAGCTTCGAGGGCCGCCCCACCGACAGCCCGGGCGCGCAGGACACCGATCCTCTCTGTGGCCTGGAGGCGAACTTCGCCGAAGCCGACCTGGCCTGCGAAGCCGAGATCGCCGAAGCCGAGCGCGTGGCGCTCGATCAACACCTGGCCGGCTGCCGCGAGTGCCAGGCCGAGATGGCTTCTACCGCCGCCTTCTACCGGGCGCTTTCGCTTACCCACCAGCCCGAGCCCACCCCCAGCCTGCTCGCCCGGGCCCGCATGCGCCTGGACGCGACGCTTGACAACAATGCGCACCAGAGCGCCATCGCACACCTGCTGCAGCAGCTCTCCTTCAGCGCCGGGCGCCTGCGCGCAGCCCCCGGTCTGGCTTCCGGGCTGCTGCTTCTGGGCCTGGCGGTGGGCGCCTGTGGCGGCTACCGGGCCGGCAACGCGCGGCACACGGCCGAGCAGCGCGCCATTCTTGAGGGGCCCCGGCCGGAGGCCGCGCCGCTGGTCGCCCAGGTAAGCAGCATCGTGCGCAATCCCGACTCGGAAGAGGTCGAGGTACGCTACCAGTTGCTGGTGCCGGACACGATTACGGGTTCGCTCGACGACCCGTTCATCCGCCGCCTGCTCGTGCTGGCCATGAACAATGGCGCCGACCCGGCGGTGCGCGACCACTCGGTCAACCTGCTTGCGGATGAGTGCCGGCATGGTCACGGCTGCGACGGCGGCCTGGTCAGGACCGCCTTGCTGAGCGCGCTGCACAGCGATCGCAATCCCCATGTCCGCATCGAGGCGCTCGATGGCCTGGAGCCCTACATCGCCGAGGACATGCAGGTGCGCGACGCCGTGGTGCGGGCCGTGATGGCCGATACCAGTGCGGCGGTCCGGATCGAAGCGATCCGGCTGCTGACCCCGGTCGAGGTCGACTCGAGCGTACGCCAGGCGCTGCACACCGTGGCCGCCAAGGATGGCGATCCGATGATCCGCAATGCGTCGCAGCAAGTACTGAACGGCATGCCCCAGCTGCAGTAATCTGTGCCTGCCGGGGACCGCGAACATAGGTCGGGATGGCAAGCGGCCTTCCGCGAGATGCATTCTTTGGGGAGACCGGGGATGGGTAAGAGTGGTGGTTGTCTTCTGTCTTGGCGCGCCTCCGCGTATCGGCGGGCCGGGACGCGGGGCTGGGCTCGGCGGCCGTGGTTCGCGCCCCTGCGGGGGATGGTCGCACTGACGGCGCTGCTGCTCACCGGCTGGCTCCCTGCGACAGCCCAGGGCCGGCCGGCAAATATGCCGCTCCACGGCCGCGCCGATCTCCACCCCGGGTACCTGGGCGTGAGCCTGCTCGACCTCGACGCCGAGACCGCCGCGCGCCTGCACCTCAAGGACCAGCATGGCGCGCTGATCGTCACCATCGATCGCGACGCCCCCTCGGCGACCGCAGGGCTGCGCGCCCATGACGTGATCCTGGAGTTGAGCGGCCAGCGCGTCGAGAACGTCGAAGCGCTGCGGCGCAAGCTGCGCGAGACTCCGTCGGGCAGCACGATCTCGCTGCGCATCAGCCGCGACGGCGCCGAGCAGGCGGTGACCGTGCAGCTGGGAGACGAGGCCGAGATCGCTCAGCGCGCCTGGGAGCAGCACTTCAGCGATGCAGGCAACGCGAGCGCCGCGGGGGAACAGCCCGGTGCGAGCGCGTCCGCGCCTGCGACAAGCTTTGTTCCTCCGGCCGGACACGGCGGCGGTAAGGGTTTTCTCGGCCACTTCGCGCTCAACGCCCTCTACACCGGCGCTGAGCTCGACCCGCTCTCCACCCAGCTGGCTGACTTCTTCGGCGTTCACGATGGCGCCGGCCTGCTGGTGCGCACGGTCAACGAGAACAGCCCCGCGGCGGCCGCCGGTCTCAAGGCCGGCGACGTGATCCTGCGGGTGAACAACCAGCTCGTCGTCTCCCGCGAAGACTGGACCAAGCAACTGCACGCCAATCGCGGACGCCCGGTCCAGCTCTCGGTGATGCGCAACCGACGCGAGCAGCAGATGACCATGATGACGGGCAACGGTAAGAAGAGCTGAGCGCCGTGCGGTCCCACCGGTGGGGCGCCACCGGTGTGGGCCCGCCCGAGAGCTGCGGCTCTCGAGGCGGCTCACGATCTCGCGGATGCGCCCGAGACGCTGGCCGATGCGCTG
>CAZZYH010000240.1:0-3917 GCA_964658225.1 Vulcanimicrobiota bacterium
TGTGCCGAGGCTCTTGTCGAGCCCACGCATGCGCTGGTCGAGCTCCTCATTGGCATCGAGAAGATGATCAAGATCCGGAAAGAGCATGTTCTGCAACAATCTTCGAATGCCTCGCGCCCGTTCCATCCATCCTCCCGCTCTTCGCTCGACCGCTGCCCGTAGTCTACGAACTCTACGCCAGCCGTTGGTAACATCGAGCGCCTGCGGCTAACCGCAGGTAACCCCTCTGACGGGGGTTGCAAGGGAGCGCTAGGCTTTCTCGACCAGGCCGAGTTCGGTCGCCAGGGCGTGGAGGCGCTCGCGGGTGACCGGCGCAACGGGAACGATGGGCAGCCGGTAGGTTTCGTGGAGACGGCCCTGCATGGCGAGCACGGCCTTGACGGGCGCCGGGCTTGGCTCCCAGAAGTTGGCCAGCATCAGCGGGTACCATTTGCGATTGAGCCGGCGGGCGGTAGGCCAGTCATTGGCGAGCGCGGCGTGGACCATCTGGGCCATCTCGGCCGGGATCTCGTTGGAGGCGACCGAAACCAGACCCGCGCCGCCGACGCCGAGCACCGCCAGCGCCGTGGCATCGTCGCCTGCGTAGACGGCGAAGGTGCGCGGGACGAGCGTGAGAAGCTCGGTGACCTGGGCCAGGTTGCCGCTGGACTCCTTGATGGCCTGGATGCCGGGGCAGTCGGCGGCCAGGCGCGCGACCGTGGCCGGCTCGAGGTTGGCGCCGGAGCGGCCGGGAATGTTGTAGAGCACAATCGGCAGAGCCACGGCTTCAGCGATGGCGCGGAAGTGCTGGTACTGGCCCTCCTGCGAGGGCTTGTTGTAGTAGGGGTTGGCGGTGAGGATCGCCGTCACCCCGGGGATGGCGGCCGCGGTGCGCGCCCGCTCGGCCGCCTCACGCGTGGAGTTGTGCGTGCAGCCGACCCACACCGGCACCCGCCCCGCGGCCGCTTCGCACACGATCAGCGCTACCCTCTGCCACTCATCGCCGGTCAGCGTGGGAGTCTCGGCAGTGGTGCCGCACGCGACCAGCCAGTCGATCCCGCTCTCGACCTGCCACTGCGCGAGCGAGAAGAGGGCCTGCTCATCGACCGCGCCATCGGCGCGAAAGGGCGTCACCAGTGCTGTGCCACAACCTGCCAGTTCCATACAGAGACGAGTCTACATGGCCCGCCCGGAGCCTGGTTCCGGAGGTGGCTGCGCGCCCAAAGCGGCTGCGCACGCCGGCGTTTTCCCAATCGCGGACAAAAGGCGGGAGCGTCTCGCCGAAGCGGCTGTGCAGGGCGCCCTCGGCGCCGATGAGCAGAGCAGTGCCGGTTGCGGCTGGCGATCTCTGACCGCCCGGGCTCAGCCGCGCAGGGCGGGGTGCGTCAAGGAGTACGCGCGCGCCGCATGCATAAGGAGCGAAGAGCGCTTGATCTCGATTCTCATCCTGACCAGAAACGAAGAACTTGACCTGGCCGGCTGCCTGGCCTCGGTGGCCTGGTCAGACGATGTGCATGTCTTTGACTCCTGCTCGACCGACCGCACCCAGGCGATTGCGCGCGAGGCAGGCGCGCACGTGGCGGAGCGCTGCTTTGACAACTACGCGGCCCAGCGCAATGCCGCGTTGGCCGATCTGCCCTTCAAGCACGACTGGATCTTTATCCTGGACTGCGACGAGCGGCTCAGCCCGGCTCTCTACGAAGAGATGAAGGCAGCCATCCAGGCTGCGCCGGACGATCTGCATGCCTTTCGCGTGCGCCGCAACGACTACTTCCTGGGCAAGCGGCTCAAGCATGCCCAGATCATGCCCTTCTACACCCGCCTGGTCCGGCGCGGCAAGGTGCAGTACACCCGCGAGGTCAACGAGATGCTCGAGGTGGAAGGGCGGATCGGGGATCTCCAGGGTTCGTTTGCGCACTATCCCTGTTCGAAAGGCCTGGCGCGCTGGGTCGAAAAGCACAATCGCTACTCGACCATGGAGGCGCGCATTGTGGCCGAGCAGAGCTTTCGCGGATACGCTTCGTGGCGGGTTGCGCTCCTTGAGCCGGACTTCCATAAGCGGCGGCGCGCGCAAAAGGCCGCCTTCTATCGCATGCCGTGCCGTCCGCTGGTGCGCTGGGCTTACCTGATGCTCTACCGGGGTGGGGTACTCGACGGACGGGCCGGGTGGACCTACGCGGCGCTGCAGGCCTTCTACGAGTACCTGATCGTGCTGAAGACCCGCGAACTGCATACGCAGAAGGAGCTGGGAGCAAACCCGTCCCGAACCCGGGGCGCGGCGAGGGCGGACCTTGCCGCTGGTACTTCCGTGCTCGCGCTGGCCGCGGGAGACAGTACACTGTCCAAGGACACGGCCCTGCATAAGGCGTCGTAACGCCATGCCGCCGGGAGCCGCCCTCGCCTCTGATGATCTCCGTGCTCATCCTCACCAGCAATGAAGAGCAGGACCTTGCCGCCTGCCTGGACTCGGTTGCCTGGTCCGATGACGTCTGGGTCTTTGACTCCTTCAGCAGCGACCGCACGCTTGAGATCGCGCAGGCGCGAGGCGCCAAGGTAGCCCAGCGGCGCTTTGACACCTACGCCGGGCAGCGAAACGCTGCCTTGGCTACCATCGAGTTCCAGAACCAGTGGATTTTTTTGCTCGACGCGGATGAGCGGCTGAGCGTTGCGTTGTTCGAACAGATGCAGCAGGCGATTACCGCCGCCCCGGCGCAGCTGGCCGGCTTTCGGCTGCGGCGGCGGGACCACTTTCTCGGCCGCTGGCTCAAGCATGCGCAGACCACCCCGTTCTATATCCGGCTGGTGCGGCGCGGGCGGGCCCGCTACGAGCGCGATGTCAACGAGGTACTGGTGCTTGACGGGGAGGTCGGCAACCTGCCGGGGGCCTTTGACCACTATCCATTCTCGAAGGGAATGACCCACTGGATTGCCAAGCACAACAGCTACTCGAGCGGCGAAGCCAAGATCGTGGCCGAGCAGAGCTTTGCCGGGGATGCGTCGTGGAAGACCGCCCTTTTTGCCAAGGACTTTAACCAGAAACACACCGCCCGCAAGGCGCTGTTTTACCAGATGCCCGGCCGCCCGCTGCTGCGCTGGGCCTACCTGATGTTTTATCGCCGCGGGATTCTCGATGGGCGTGCGGGCTTTGTGTATTCGACCCTGCAGGCGATCTATGAATACTTCATCGTGCTCAAGACGCGCGAGCTGCGCGAGGCACAAGGCGGCCGCCGATGAACGGGGATCATCAGGATCGACTCAATGAGCTTGGGGAACAGGGCCGCGAGCCGCAACCAAGCAAGAGGGGACCGGACGAAACGGATCCCAGCCTGGCAGCGGCGTTTCCGCTGCGCAACCGCATCGCCCGGCAGCTGTGGTCGATCGTTTATGTTCTGTTGTATCGCCCGTCCCCGAGACCGATGCACGCCTGGCGCGCCTGGCTGCTGCGCCTGTTCGGCGCAAAGCTTGGTGCCAAGTGCCACTTCTATGCCAAGGGCAGGGTATGGGCGCCCTGGAACCTGGTCTGCGAAGACCGCGTGAGCCTGGCCGACGACGCGGAGATTTATAACCCTTCGCCGATGTTCTTCGGCTCGCATGCGATCGTCTCGCAGGGCGCCTACATCTGCGGCGCCACGCACAATTACAACGATCCCAAGTTTCCTCTGGTCTCCTATCCCATGCGCTTTGAGGCTTACTCCTGGATCTGTGCCCGGGCCATTGTCGCGCCCGGGATTCACGCGGGCGAGGGCGCCATCCTCGGCCTCGGTGCGATCGCGACCCGGCATCTCGATGCCTACGGGATCTACGCGGGCGTGCCGGCGCGCAAGGTCAAAGAGCGCCTGCGCTCGAGCGTGCCGTGGGTGTAAGGGCCCGAAGCGAGACCGCGTAGAACAGCAGGTCATCTTCCAGAGCGGCGAAGGCTCTGCGAGCGTGACGAAGGC
>CAZZYH010000241.1:0-3909 GCA_964658225.1 Vulcanimicrobiota bacterium
CCCAGGTGGGAGTCTTCTTCTTCGCCGATCGGGGTCTCGAGCGAGATCGGCTCCTGTGCGATCTTGAGCACCTTGCGGACCTTTGCGACCGGGATGTCCATGCGGCGGGCGATCTCTTCCGACGTAGGTTCGCGGCCGAGCTCCTGGACCAGCTGGCGCGATGTCCGAATGAGCTTGTTGATGGTCTCGATCATGTGCACCGGGATGCGAATGGTGCGCGCCTGATCGGCGATCGCGCGGGTGATCGCCTGGCGGATCCACCAGGTGGCGTAGGTCGAAAACTTATACCCGCGGCGATACTCAAACTTATCGACGGCCTTCATCAGGCCGATGTTGCCTTCCTGAATCAGGTCGAGGAACTGCAGGCCGCGATTGGTGTATTTCTTCGCGATCGAAACCACCAGCCGGAGGTTCGCTTCGATCAGCTCGCGCTTGGCCTGCTCGGCGTCCATGTCGCCCTGGATCATCTCGCGATGGGTACGCTTGATTTCACCGAGCGGCACCCCGGTGTCCTCTTCCATCTTTTCCAGGTCCATCTTGCAGTTCTTCTGCTGGCGCCGATACTCCTTCTTCAGCTCTTCTGACTTGGACTGTTCAAACTTGGTGTCAAGCGAGCGAATCTGCCGCTCGAGCGTGCGCATCGAGTCCACGGTCTTCGAGACCTTGTCCAGCAGGCGCTTGCGCTCGGGCGAGGTGTACTTGAACTCGCGCACGATCCGCGAAACATAGACCTTTTCGCGCGCAATCATCCACCGGGTCTTGCGCGCTTCCTTGGCCTTGGCCTTGACCGACTCGAGCGCCGGCAGTTTCTCTTCAAGCAGCCCGGCCTTCTTGAGGTGCTTGACCATGGCCTCCACCTTGGACGTGGTCTGGCGCACGCGCGCCTGCAGCACCTCCTCGGTGATCTCTTCCTCGTCAAAGACGACGACTTCCTTGATGTTGCGCACGCCGCGCTTCAAGTCCTCGCCGAGCGCGATGATCTCCCGCACGACGATAGGCGAGCGCGCGATGGCCTTCATGACGCGGACCTGCCCGCGCTCGATGCGCTTGGCGATCTCGACTTCGCCCTCGCGCGTGAGCAGCGGCACAGTGCCCATCTCGCGCAGGTACATCCGGACGGGGTCGTTGGTCTTCTCAAGCGTGCCGGGGGTGAGGTCGAGCTCTACATCTTCGCCTTCCTCGGACTCGTCGAACTTGTCGCCGCCAAACTTCGGGCCGCCTTCTAGGATGTCAATGCCCTGGGTCCCGATGGTGGTCATCAGGTCGTCCAGATCATCGGGCGAATGCAGGTCGCCCGGAATGAGGTCATTGACCTCGTTGTAGGTCAGGTAGCCCTTTTCCTTACCTGCATCGATCAGGTTCTGGATATCTTCTTCGTACTTGTCTTCTATGGCCAAGCGAGTGGTACTCCCCGCATATATTTCGGAATGATCTGGATGCTCGAAGGGGATCAGGGCGCGTCGTCGGGGGCGAGAGTTCCGGGACGTGAAAACGTCCACTAAGGGCCCCGGGCGTAGGTCCACCAAAGAGTTCTAGAATAGCACGAATGCTGTTGCCAAACACCCTAAAAGTGTGCTTCTCCATGGTTCGAAATGGTTCGACATGGTTCGGAGGCGTTCTGTGTGCACTGACCAGCATCGACCCAGCTTCCCGCTCTGTATTAGATGGGCAAAATCCAGATACGTTTCGCACCCCCGCCCGGCTGCCCTGTTACCGGCGCGTCTCAGGCGTGGAAGGCCCACACCAGCATGCCCACCAGCAGCCCGGCCACAAGCACCAGCACCAGCAGCATCAGGCCCCCGATCACCCGTTCGGCCTGGCTTCGCTGCTCCGGGCGCGGCCGGGTGATCTGGAAAGCGTTCAGGAAGAGCTCGGTCAAGGCCGGCAGCAGCTTCATGCCCTGGTTCTCCTCTTTGCCGCAGCCGCCCCGGGGCGGGGATCGGGGCGCCGCCGCTGCACCGCCGGACAAACCGGCCGCGGCGGCCGGCCGCCCTCAAAACCCACGCAGTTCCCCGTCCAGTTCCTGCTTGCGCCGCATCAGCTCGGCCACCCGCCCTGCATCGCCACGCCGCTCCGCCTCGGCGATCGCTGCCCGCGCCTCCCGCTGCGCCCGCACCAGCGCGCTGTGCCGCAGCGACTCGATCGCCGCCCGCAGGTCCGCCGGCTCCATCGCGGTGCCTTCCGCCATCAGCACCCCGGCCAGGAGCCCGCGGCCGGCCGGCTCTTCGATCGAGGCCAGCGCATCCGCGCCGCCGCGGCCGCGCAGCGTTGCCAGCAGCGGAGCCGTGGACAGGCCGGCAAAGTAGTCAGGATGCGCATCGAAGGCCTCGGCCGCCAGGGCAAAGAGCGGGGAATCGCGATCGGCCGCCAGCGAACGCAGCAGCAGTTTTTCCGTCTCGCTCACCGGGATCCGGGCCTGCGAGCCCAGAACTTCCCGCCGCGCCGCAGCCGCCTGCTTCAGTTCTTCGCGCACCAGCGCCGAGTCGATGCCCAGGCGGTGCGCGGCTTCGGTCGCGAAGTCCTGCCGGCTGATCGCGTTTGGCATGCGCCGGATGTGGGGCAGAAGGTAGTTCAGCGCCTGGATCTTGCCCTCCGGGGTGGACGGCGGGTGCAGCTGACGGGCCCGCTCGAGCAGGTAGTCGGTGTGCTTCCGCGCCCCCCGCACGGCTTCTTTATACGCAGCGACACCTCGTTCGCGCAGATAGCGGTCCGGGTCCAGGCCGCCCTCGAGCGTGACGATGCGCACGTCAAAGCCCTCTTCGACCAGCAGCGCGATCGACTTCTCGGCGGCGTTTGCGCCGGCCAGGTCGGGGTCAAAGTTCACGATCACGCGCTTGGTCTGGCGGCCGAGCAGGCGCGCCTGGGTCTCGGTGAAAGCGGTGCCGCTGGTCGCGAGCACGTTCTGGATGCCGGCCTGGTAGACCGAGATGCAATCCATCTGGCCCTCGACCAGCAGGGCAAAGTCCTGCGGGGGCCGCTCGGAGGCAAGCTTCCGGATGGCAACGCGCGCCTTGTCGAGGTTGAAGAGTACGTTGCCCTTGGAGTAAAGCAGGGTCTCGGGCGAGTTGAGGTACTTCGGCCCGGCCTTCTCGCCGCCCTCGAGCGCTCGCGCGGTAAACGCGATCACCCGGCCCTGCTCGTTGAGGATCGGAAACATGATCCGCTTGCGGAAGCGGGCGTAGAGCGGGCCTGCGCTCCCGTCCGGCTGCTCCTTGGAGGAGAAGAGCCCGGAGAGCCGGAGCGCGTCCTGAAAGCTCCCGCTGCGCAGCGCCTCCGGGTCGGCCGACCTCTGCAGCTGCTCGCGCAGGGCGTGCGAGGAGTCTGGCGCGAAGCCGATCCGAAACCTTGCAATCCCTTCCCGCGTGAGTCCGCGTCCAGACAGATACTCCCGCGCAGCCGCTCCCTCGGCGCTCTGCAGCTGGCTCTCGAACCATGCCGCCGCCTGCTCATGCAGCTCGATCAACTGGTTGCGCTGGCGGTTCTCGGCCGCTTCCTCGGGCGACGCAAATGCGCGCTTCGGCAGCGGGATCCCGGTCTTGTGCGCCACCGCCTTGACGGCCTCAGGGAAGCTCAGGTTTTCCAGCTTTTGCAGGAAGGAGAAGACATCGCCGGACTGGCCGCACCCGAAGCAGTGATAGAACTGACGCGCCGCGTGCACCGAGAAGGAGCCCGTCTTCTCCGAGTGGAACGGGCATAGCCCGGAGTAGTTCTGCGCCCCAGACTTGCGCAGCCGCACGTACTCGCCGACGATCTTGACGATGTCCGCCTGGGCTTTGACGAGTTGGGCGAAGTCGTTGGCCATGGGGTTAGAAACGGGCGGCTCCCGGGCCGCGGCTTGCAGAGCAACTTGCGGAGCGCAGCGCAACTGGCTCCCAGCGGCGCAACTGGCGGCTCGCGGCGCGACTGGCT
>CAZZYH010000242.1:0-3883 GCA_964658225.1 Vulcanimicrobiota bacterium
AGAAGGCGCACCCCGATGTGTTCAACGTACTGTTACAAGTTCTCGATGACGGCCGTCTCACCGACTCCAAGGGCCGGACTGTGGACTTCAAGAACACTGTCCTGATCATGACCTCAAACCTCGGTGCGCACCTGCTCCAGGGCGAATCGCTGGATAGCGACTCCGCCTTCGATCTGGCCCGCGAACAGGTCTTGGAGGTCCTCAAGCAGCACTTCCGCCCCGAGTTCTTGAACCGCATCGACGACACGGTGATCTTCCGCCCGCTCGGAGAAACACAACTGGCCCACATCATCGACCTGCGCCTGGCCGATCTGAAAGCCCTGCTCTCGGACCGCAAGATCACGCTCGACCTGACCGAAGGCGCGAAACACCAGCTCATGCTCACCGGCTATGACCGAGCCTACGGCGCCCGTCCCTTGAAGCGCGCCCTGCAAAAACTGATTCAGGACCCGCTGGCCATCAAGATCCTCGACGGCGAAATCCTGCACGGCGACCACATCCTGATCGATGCGGACCCGCTCAACAACCGGCTCGCATTCAAGGTGGAAGGCCACCAGGCGGTCGAAGCGTAAGCGCCTGATTGCTGCGCTGTTTCGATCCGCGTTGAAGCGCCCGGACCCTTTCGTAGAGCAGGGCCCGGGCAGGCGATCCTCGCGCGAAACACTGCGGAAGCGATCAAAGCGGGCTCAGTAGAAGGCAGGTCTTTTGCGCGCGAAGCCCGAGGCGCAACAAGCTCCGGGCTCTCCTCTCGCCTCTTGCTCTGGGCGCATCGCGGAGGCTTACCGCAGCGTCTGCAGCCGGAGCAAGCGCACTTATCTCTTGACCGCGAGCGCCACGCGAGCGATGCCCTGCAGATCTTCGAAAAACTCCGGCTCGCCCCACGCCGAGCCTTTACCGAAGAGTGCGGTCAGCGCCTCTCGCTGCCCGGCACCGAACTCCAGCGCCAGCAAGCCCCCGGGCTTGAGGTACTGGAGCGCCTCAGGCAGCAGGCGCCTGTAGATCCCGAGCCCATCCGTCCCGGCAAAGAGGGCCGTATGCGGCTCCCACAAGGCAACCTGCGGCTCCAACGTCTCGGTGCTCGCGACATAAGGCGGATTCGAGACGATGCAATCGTATGGCTCGCCCGCCACCGCCCGGAGTAAGTCCGACTCCAGCAACCGCACCCGATCCGCCACCCCGTGCGCCTCCGCATTGCCGAGGGCGATGTGTAAGGCGCGCGGTGACAGATCGAGCGCATCGATCTCGGCCAGCGGCAGTGCTTTCGCGAGGGTGACCGCAATCGCCCCCGAGCCAGTCCCCACATCGGCAATCCGCAGGGGCCTTTGCTTCGGCATCCGCTCGAAGACTGCCTCGACCAGGTGCTCGGTCTCGGGTCGCGGAATCAGCACGTCGGGCGTCACGACAAAGCGCAGCCCATAGAACTCCTGCTCGCCAAGAATGTACTGGATCGGCTCATGCTTGATCCGGCGAGCAAGCATGGTCTGGTAGCGGGCCAGTTGCGCGCAGGAGAGTGGCACATCCGGATGAGCCAGCATCCAGGCGCGATCTTTGCCAAGCACGCGGCCAAGCAGCAGCGCGGCATCCCTGCGCGGCTCTGCGGACGCACCCGCCAGCAGTTCGGCGCCCTGCCGCACTTGCATTTTTACCGAGGACGGGGTGGCAGCCATGGACCAGCATTCCTCCTGTCCTTCTGCCGGCTCGATGCCGAATGGCTCCATGGCGGACGCCGGCCTCTGGTTCAATGGCACGGCGGCTGAATCCTCAGGCCGCGTCCGCCTCCGCCTTCAGGCGCTCGGCATTGAAATATGCAACCAGTGCATCGACTACCGGTTGCAAACGGCCCTCCATCACCTCGGTCAACTGGTGCAGCGTCAACCCGATCCGATGATCGGTCAGCCGGTTCTGCGGAAAGTTATAGGTACGGATCTTTTCGCTCCGGTCCCCTGTGCCCACCTGCTGTTTCCTCTGCGCGGCCTCGATCTGGTGCAGCCGCTCCTGCTCCACGTCATAGAGCCGGGAGCGCAGCACCCGCATCGCCTTCTCGCGATTCTTGATCTGCGATTTCTCATCCTGGCAACTGACAACAGTGTTGGTTGGCAGATGCGTGATCCGGATCGCAGAGTAGGTGGTGTTGACCGACTGGCCGCCAGGGCCGGACGAGCAGAAGGTATCGATCCGCAGGTCTTTTGCCTCGATCTTTACATCCACTTCCTCGGCCTCCGGCAGCACCGCGACCGTGATCGCCGATGTGTGGACGCGGCCCTGGGTCTCGGTTGCCGGCACCCTCTGCACCCGGTGCACACCGGACTCGTATTTCATCTGCGAGTACACGCCCTGACCCTCGATCAGGAACGATACATCTTTCAACCCACCAACGCTCGACTCGGTCTCATAGAGCACCTCGACCTTCCAGCGGTGCATTTCCGCAAAGCGGGTGTACATGCGGAACACTTCGGCAGCAAACAGCGAGGCTTCATCCCCGCCCGTGGCCGCGCGTATCTCGACGACCACGTTCTTGTCGTCATTGGGATCTTTCGGCAGCAGCAGGACCTTCAACTCTTCTTCAATTTGAGGCAGCTGCGCTTCGAGCGACGTTAACTCTTCCTGAGCCATGGCGCGCAGCTCTGGATCGTCTTCGTTGACCATTACGGTGGCTTCGGCGATCCCTTCGAGCACCCGGCGATAGCGCCGGATCTGGGTGACCACCGGCTCGAGGTCGCGATGCTGCTTGGCAATCTTGGTGTACTTGGTCTGGTCGGAGAAGATCTCGGGATGCTCCATCTGCGAACCCAGATCCTCAAAGCGAGCCACAATTTGTTCCAGGCGTTCCAACATGATGAATACTCCTCACGCGACATATGCGCCGGCCAGGGACGACGCGTGCCGGGTCTCTGTAAGTTTTGGCTGAGGGGAAACAAGACAAGACGAAGCACAGGCGGCGGGAGCCGCTAGAGGAGAGTGCCGGTTGGAAAGGGCGTGTCCATGTCCTGATCAAATATACCAAGAGGGCGCGGCGCGGCGAGAGCCTGCATCTATTCGATAGGGTTACCGCGGGACGATGCGCCAGGCAAGCGAACAGGACGGCACAAACGGCGAAAAGAGGCAGGCGGACGAGCGCCTTCTGCCGTTTGCGACGCTGTGCCGGCAGCTCGCGGCCACGACAAAGAAACTGGAGAAACGCACGCTGATGGCCGGCTACCTGGCGGGCCTGGCCGTCGAGGACGCGGCCCGGGCAGCGCTCTACCTGGCCGGCGCGCCTTTTGCCGAGACAGACCCGCGCAAGCTGCAGGTGGGCGGCTCGACACTGGCCAAGGCCGTGCAGCAGCTCTCTCAGGCCGGCGACGCCGCCCTGCATGAGGCCTACCGCCGCCACGGCGACCTGGGCGATGCCGCCTTCGACCTGTTCTCCGCACGAGTGGCTCAACCCGAGCCGACCCTGACCCTGGCCGCGGTCGAAGCAGCCTTTACCGCACTGGCGGCGGCCCGCGGTCCGTCCGCCAAGCTCGCACTGCTGCTCGCAGTGCTGGAGCGTTCGACGCCGCTCGAGGCGAAGTACCTCATCAAGCTCGCCGGGGGCGATATGCGCACGGGCGTCAAGCAGAGCCTGGTGGAAGAGGCAGTGGCGGTGGCCTACGGCGCCGAAACCACGGCTGTGCGGCGCGCTGGGATGCTCAATGGCTCGCTGGCGGAGGTGGTCAGGATGGCGGCGGCGGGCACGCTCGCCGAGGCCAGGATGCGGCTTTTTCATCCGCTTGGCTTCATGCTCGCCTCCCCGGTCGACTCGGTCGAGGAGGCGCTCGCCCGCTTCGCCGAGGAGCTTGCCCTCGAGGCCCGGGCAGCCCCATTTCCCCCGGCGGAAGCGGCAGCGCACCCGCTCGGCAGC
>CAZZYH010000243.1:0-3861 GCA_964658225.1 Vulcanimicrobiota bacterium
CCCGCGGTGCGCGAGGACCTGGCGCGCTACCAGGCCGCGCGCGCCTGCCCGTCGATCTCATAGCCCCGCGCCTGTCCGGCCGAGGACTCGGCCTGCAGCGCTTCCAGTTGGCCACCACGCTCGTCAATGGTGCGCGTCAACGCTTCGATCTCTGCCTGCAAGGCCGCCTGTTCGGCATCCATCTGCCCGATCCTGCTGGCGAGCACTATGCGAAGCCGCGCCCGCAGTTCGTCGCGCAGCGCGCCATAGCGCTCGGCCTTGGCGGACTGGCGTTTGAGCGAGGCCATCTGCCGGGTGACTTCTTCGAAGATGTCGTGGATGCGGGCGAGGTTTTGCTTGGCCTGCTCCAGGCGCAACTCGGCGAGACGCTTCTTGGTTTTGAAGCGGGTGATCCCGGCAGCCTCTTCAATGATGGCGCGCCGGTCGTGCGGCTTCGAGCTGAGCAGCTGCCCGATGCGCTCCTGGCCGATGATCGCGTACGACTCCGGCCCGAGGCCGGTGCCCATGAAAATATCGCGGATGTCGGAGAGCCGGCAGAGCTTGCCATTGAGCAGGTACTCCGAGTCGCCGGAACGGAAGAGCCGGCGGGTAACGACGATCTCCCCATGCTGCGGAGTCTTTTGAAACTTGCGGCGGCGAATGCGCAGCACCACCGCGTTTTCCGTCTTCCCAGTTTGCCCGGCAGAGGCCTCCTCGCTCTCGGCCCCGGCCGGCGTGCCCGTCGAAGCCTCGCGATCGAGCACCTGGCCGGGCTGCGCTTCGGCAATGATCTGCTCTACTTCTTCGGCCCGCTCGGCGCGGAGCTGCTCTTCATCCCAGTCCCCGTCCTGGGCGCTTAGAATCACCTCCGGCTCTGCGAGCAGGGGGCCTGGCGCATAGACCTCGGGATCGATCAGGGTGATCGAGACCTCGGCCATGCCCAGGGGACGCCGCTCCCGCGTGCCGGCGAAGATCACGTCCTCCATCTTGCCGCCGCGCAGGCTCTTGGCGCTCTGCTCGCCCAGAACCCAGCTGACGCCGTCGAGGATGTTGGACTTGCCGCAGCCATTGGGGCCGACTACGACCGCAATCCCTTGCCCGGGTAGCGCGACCTCGGTCTTGTCGCAGAAGGACTTGAAGCCGAGAATCTGGATTTTCTTGAGCTTGAGCAACGGTGCTTGTTCCCTCCCCGGGCGCCTGGGTGCCTAGGGCAACTCTAAGCCCGTGTATGGATGGAATCAACATCCTGACGGGCAACCCGGTGTGGATAAGGAGGTACCGATCTGCGACCTGTTTGCGGGGAAACCGGGCGGTGCTCGCTCCGGCGTCCTGCGCGAGAGTCCACCGTCGTCCTCTGCGCGGGACGCAGCGCGAGACGCGGCGCTGCCAGGGCGCCGTTGTTGCACCCGGTGGGGGGCGAGCTATCGCAAGGCGGCCACGGGCGCTGCGCCGCGCACAGAGGATCGCCCGGTGCCTCGCTCGCCCGCTCTGACGGCGCCGATTCCGCCGGGTGCTCCGCGGTCCGGACGCCGTTTTTCAAAGACTCAAGGTTTCAAGGCTTCTGCGTAGGGCGCAGCAGGACCTCGCTCACAAACGACTGCGCCTGCTGCGTGACCAGCATCTCGACCACGTGCGCCACATCCGCCGGCTGAATCTTGCGGCTGGCGTTCGGGCTGCCTCCGGACCCGCCGAAGCCCGTATTCACCGAGCCCGGCGCGATCACCGACACGCGAATGCCATGCGGACGCAGCTCCTCGGCAACCGAGTACGTCAGCCCATTGAGCCCCCACTTGGAGGCGGAGTAGGCCGCACCGTTGGCCAGGGGGTTGCGCCCGACAAGCGAGCTGATGTTGAGGATGTGTCCTGTCCCGGCCTCGATCATCAACGGCGCCAGCGCCCGGATGAGCAGGTAAGGCGCCTGCAGGTTGGTCTCAAAGACGGCCTGCCACTCGGCCAGGGGCAGCTCATGGAGGGGTTTGCCGCTGTGCGCGACCCCCGCGTTGTTCACCAGCACGTCGCAGCGCCCATGCCGGGCCCGGATGCTTTTGCCGAGCGCCTCGATCTGCCCGGGCGCCCGCAGGTCGAGAGGGGCAGCCTCGGCGCTGCCGCCGGCTGCGGCGATCCGCGCCTGCACCCCGCTCAGACGATCTTGGTCCCGCGCTACCAGCACCACGTGCGCGCCAAGTGCGGCCAGCCGTTCGCCGATCGCCTCGCCGATCCCGCGCGCCGCGCCCGTGACCACCGCTACCTGCCCTGCCATCTGCGTCATATACAGGTCAAGATGCTGCCCGGAGCCGGGCCGATGCACCGCGACCGGAGGGGCGCCAGAAGGCAGCGCTTGTCAGAGACCTCGGGCGGCTCGTATCATCAGCCAACTCCTTGCACCGACTGGGAGCCCGAGGGCGAGCCACGGAATGGTTTCTCGCGGTGAGTGGTTGTGGGTTATAAAGAAAAGAAAGCGGTCATGAGCTGACCCTGTATCTTTGCCGGCCCCGTACTGTTTCTTTCGAAATTTCCTAGGAGCGTTGCATGAAGAAGGTCGTTGTCGCCTCTCTGTTGGCATTTGCCACCAGCACCCTTGCTACCTTGCCTGTCGCCTTTGGCCAGGACTCAACCGCGCAGGGCGGACAGATCACCATCAAGGACCCGGCCGAGTACAACGCGTACACCAACGCTGTAGGCCAGTCGGCACCCGCGGCCAAGGCGCAGGCGATTGAAGCCTTTCTTACCCAGTATCCGAACACGGTCGTCAAGCGCGACATGCTCGAGCAGCTGGTCGGCGCCTACCAGGCAGCCAACGACACGCCGAAGACGCTGGACGCCTCAAAGCGCCTGCTGCAGGTAGACCCGACCAACCTGCGCGCGCTGACCTTCATCGTCTATGTCGAGAAGTCCACGGCCCAGGGCGACCAGTCCAAGCTCGATGACGCTGCTTCGCTCGCGCAAAAGGGTCTCAGCTCGCCCAAGCCGGCCACCATGTCCGATGCCGACTACACCAAGCTGAAGGGCATCGCGACGCCCATCTTTGAAAGCGCGATCGGCGCCGATGACATCGCGAAGAAGGACTACAAGGGAGCCATCGAAGCCTACCAGGCAGAGCTGAAGAGCTACACCGATCCCGCGCAGACCCAGACCTCGACCGGGCTGGTGGATACCTACTACCTGGGCACCGCCTACACGCAAGAGGATCCGAAAGACCTGGTCAACGCGATCTGGTACCTGACCCGCGCCGCGCAATACGCACAGGGCCAATATAAAGACCAGATCGAGAAGGCCGCCGAATACTGGTACAAGAAGTACACTGGGAACATGGAAGGCTACCCCGCCGTCCAGGCGCTTGCCAAAGACAACGTGATGCCGCCGGACAGCTACAAGCCGGTCGCCGCGCCGCCGCCTCCTTCGCCCCAGGATCTGGCCCATCAGGCTGTAACCAGCACGCCCGACCTGTCCAAGCTCGCGTTGGCCGACAAGGAGTTTGTGTTGGCCAACGGCACCACCGAAGATGCGGAGAAGGTATGGGCGGTGCTCAAGGGCCAGACCCTCGGGATCCCGGGCAAGGTCATCCAGGTGGCCCCGGACAATACCTCCGTGCAGCTGGCCGTCTCGGACGATGCGCAGCAGTCGAGCAAGGCTGACTTCACCATCAACATGAAGGAGCCCCTGACCACCCCGCCCGCGGTCGGCGCCATGGTTACGTACAACGCGACCTTTGACTCCTACACCCAGAACCCGCCCATGATTATCCTCAAGGACGGCGAAGCGAAGGCTGCGGCCAAGAAGGCTGCGCCGACGCGGAGGCGGGCAACCCACTGATCACGCGCGTTCGTCGCGGATCCAGCGACCTGCTCGGGATGGCGGCAGGCTGGGGCCCGAGCCGGGTCC
>CAZZYH010000244.1:0-3813 GCA_964658225.1 Vulcanimicrobiota bacterium
CCCAACGTGCGAAGCCCGACGCGCGAAGCCCAACGAGCCAAGCCCGGGCGAATCCATCGCCCGAGCCTAGGAAGTGTGCTTCCTCACGCGCCCGAACACACGCGATACTTCGCGCACGAAGGCCCGCGCCTCGGGCGGGGTAGCCGCAGCGCCGTTGAGGATGGTCTGGTACGGGATCTCCTTCCCGTAGAAGGCTGTCGTCGCTTTCATGTTTTGGTTGACCTCGTCGCCCGAAAGGTCAATCCCGGCAAAGAGCCCCTTGTTCCGCGAGTAAGTCAAGAACTCCGCGCTGCCAATCTCTGTCGTGTCCGCCTGCGAATCACGACCGATCGGACCCGCCGCCACCGCGGCATCCCCGCCGAGCTTCAGCTTGGCCTTCAGCAAGTCGTCGCCACTTTGCTTGGTCACGCCCACCAGCACCAAGTCCGTGGACTGGCCGCCGGCCTGCAAGCCAAAGCTTACGCCCGACATCTGGATAAAGGCCGGAGCGCTCCAGCCCTTGTTCGCCACAAAGCAGGTGGCAACTCCCTGTCCATACTGCGCGCCGCCGATAAACGCGCCCTTCTTGAAGCCCGGCACCACTATGACACAACGCGCCTTGTGAGCGATTGCGTTCGGAATCCCCTTGTCCGGCACGGCGGCCAACTGGTGAAGCACCTGCGTTGCCGCCGCAATGCGGCTATCGACCTTGGCCGGCGCGTCATCGGCCGCGGCAGCCACCCCGATCGGAAGTATGCTGGCGAGTACTGCAATCCCTAGGCGCATTTTCATCTCATCGTCTCCTGTTTCCCATTTGATTTCGGTTCGGCCTCTCGGGTCTCCCGGTCATGCACAACCGCGGGAGCCAGCGTGGTCATGATTTGCTCTCAGCCTCTTTCGCCCGCTCTGCGTGCTCTGGCCTCAAGCGGACCGCGGCTCCCACGCCGCGCACGCAGGATTCGAGGCGCTTCCCTCTTGTTCTGAAACCTAGGATGCAGTTTCGGCAGCGAGGATCAACGCTGGTGTGCGCCTGCGTCGGATGCGTCGACTCGAGGTGCTTCGTGCCTTCCGGGCCTCGCTCGAGCCGTTCCCTCGCAGGCGACCGATCAACCCGGCCCTCGATCGATCCGGCTGCATCGTCCTCACCAGGGGAGACCGGTGCAGAGACGATCAAGAGAGCCAGATCGTTCTTGGTTTCCGCCGCCGAAACCGGCGCTTTAAAAGAACCGAGTCACCGCGTAAAGGCGCGCCGAGAGGTGCCGGCTATTCCAGGGCTTGCGCATCAACTCCTGGATCAGCTCCGGCTCCTGCCAGGGCACGTCGTAGTGCACATGGTTGGCCGCGAGGAGCGGGTCCTCGGGCTTACAGCGCAACAACTGCGGGAACAGGGCGATGGTCTCCTCGCCCGACCGGCGCCCGGGACTTCCAGGCTCTCCGGCCAGCCGGCGGCTGATCGTCTCGACCAGGCTCGGCTGGCCGCCCGGTTCCAGGTGTCCCAGCTGCGTGGCGCGCGGATTCATCTCGATCAGGTAGGGTCTGCCGGTTCCGGCCTCGAGGATAAAATCCAGCCCGCAGAAGCCAGCGATGCCGAGAGCCTGGACAAGCTTTCGTCCTGCATCCGCGATCTGTGCATTTTCCATCGTCCGGACAATGGTGGCCGAGCCGAGCTCATAGATCGACAGCAGGACCTTCACCGTGAGCTCATCGAGCACTTGCCCATCGGCGCAGGCAAACATCGCATTGGCAGCGCTGCCCTCGATGTAGCGTTGCGCCACGACCTCGGCAGGCCGGGGTTCGGGCTGGGCAAACAAGGGGTAGAAGTCATGCATGCTGATCTGCTTCAGGATGTCGTTGCACGACAAAGGGCGGGTCAGTGCGACAAAGGCCTCCTCGGCCTGCTCCAGGGAGCGCACCACCCGCACGCCGGTGCCTCCCCAGGTCCCGTCTGCCTTGAGAATCGAGGGAAAGCCATGCTCCCGGCACCAGTGCTTGAGCTCCGCCAATCCTCGTACGACCCCCGTTTCCGGGATCAGGATGCCTAGCCCCTTGGCCAACGCGAGCGTCTCCCAGCGCTTGCACGTGACGGAATACCCCCTGGGCGCGCCGAGCGAATCCTCGATCACCTTGGCCAGCTTCGGGCTTTGCGACGACGCCGCATTCTGCGTGTGCAGACGATGAAGATGCTCGACAACGCGATCGTCACACGGGATAATCAGGGTAGCTTCCGAGAGCTCGATCGCCTCCTTGAGGGCAGCCAGTGGATGTACGGGGCTGTACCGAAACTGTTTTTTGAGGAGGGTCAGCTTACGAAGAGGGTTCCCGCGAGGAAAGACTGCACTCACCTGGCATCCGGCTTTTCCAAACGCCAAGGCCAGCCGGGATGGCATGGCCCACCAGGTGGTTGTAGCAATCAGGATGTTCAATTCCAAACAGGTTCCCCATCGTTGATCTCAACACTAGGAAGCGGATGCGCTGGGCGACTTAGTGCATAAGAGAAGCATTCCTCATTCCCCGAGGTCGGCAATGTCCCAAGATATCGATGTCGCTATTATAGGGGCCGGTCCGTATGGACTTTCGCTCGCTGCCCATCTGCGCAAGAAGAACGTAGCCTTTCGCATCTTCGGACGTTCCATGGAGACATGGCGCACGCAGATGCCCGCCGGCATGGACTTAAAATCAGACGGCTTCGCCTGCAGTCTTTTCCATCCGGAAGGCCTGTTTACCCTCGAGGACTTCTGCGCGGAAAAGGGTATTCCCTATGCGAAAGTAGGGCTGCCGGTGGCCTTGCAGACGTTTGCTGCCTACGGCGTGGCCTTCCAGCAGCGATTTGTTCCTGACCTGGAGGAGACGCTGGTAACATCGGTCACCCGCGAAGCTTCGCGCTTCCGCGTGCAACTGGAAAACGGCGCCTCGGTCCGGGCCGCGGCGGTCGTGGTTGCGGTGGGCGTTACCCACTATGACCATCTTCCTGCGCCGCTCTCGGCTTTGTCTTCCGAGTTTCTTTCCCATAGCTCCCGCTATCACCGCTGGGATCACTTTGCCGGACGCGATGTCATCGTGGTCGGCGCGGGAGCGTCGGCGATCGATGTGGCTGCGTCCCTCTCCGACGCCGGAGCCCACCCGCAGCTTGTCACCCGCCGCGCCGTCGTTCCGTTTCACAAAAAGGCCCCGAACAAGCGATCCGTCCTGGCTCGCCTGCGTGCGCCGTGGTCCGGGCTTGGTCCAGGCTGGCGGTCGCGCCTGGCCTGTGATCTGCCAACCGTCTTCCACCGCATGCCGAGCGATTTCCGCTTAAACGTGGTCAAGAAGCACCTTGGCCCGGCACCCGGCTGGTCCACGCAAAAAAAGATCGTTGGCCGTGTTCCGGTCCATCTCAACGTGTCGATCGTCCGCGCGGAGGTCCACGACGGCAAAGTTCACCTGCACCTGGACCGGAAAGGCGAGGAGCCACTGGAATTGATCGCCGATCACGTCATCGCCGGTACCGGTTACCGGGTCGACGTCACGCGGCTGCGCTTTCTCGACGCGGGCCTGCGCCAGGCCATTGCCGTGGTCGAAGGCAACCCGGTGCTGTCTCGAAACTTCCAGTCCTCGGTGCGCGGGCTCTACTTCATCGGGCCAAGCGCCGCCTCAAGCTTTGGACCCATGCTTCGCTTTGCCTTCGGTGCCGGCTTTACCTCCCGCCATCTTTCCCGCCATCTCGCGGCGACGCGGGTCAAGAGCCTGGCATGAGCGCCTCGGTGCTGCTGCTTTGCGGCGCGGGAGCAGCGATCCGTCCGTAGAGGAAAGCACGTAAAGCTACGGTAAATCACGGTCAAGCGCGGTAAAGTCACG
>CAZZYH010000245.1:0-3767 GCA_964658225.1 Vulcanimicrobiota bacterium
CACCATCCACGACACCATCCAGGCGATGGAGGAGAAACTCGGCACCCGCCTGGGCAGACTCGGCCGCCTGCTCGGCATCGATATTCGCCGCAACAAGTACGCCTATGCCAGGGACCCGCTCTTTGGACACGTCTCCGCCAGCCGCGTTGCCGAGACATGGAAGAAGACCACCTGCGGGTACTGCTCGGTGGGCTGCGGCATGCTTGTCGGTGTCAAGGATGGCGTGGCGGTGAGCGTGCGCGGCAACCCTGACCATCCGGTGAACCGCGGCAAGCTCTGCCCAAAAGGCCTCAGCGAGCACCACATCCTCTCCTCGCCGGGGCGCGCCAGGCAGCCCTTGTTGCGCAAGGGCGGGGTGCTCTCGCCGGTCAGCTGGGAGGAAGCGATCGACACGATGGTCGACCGTTTCACGTCCATCCAGGGCAGGTATGGCAAGGGTGCGCTCGGGGTCGTCGGCACCGGACAACTGCTGACCGAGGAGTACTACACCCTGGGCAAGCTCGTGCAGCTCGGCTTCGGTACGCCGAACAACGACGGCAATACCACCTTGTGCATGGCGAGCGCCGTCTCCGGCTACAAGCTGAGCTTCGGTTCGGATGGTCCGCCGGCCTCCTACACCGACATGGAGACCGCCGACGTCATCCTCCTGATCGGGTCCAACATCGCCGACAATCACCCCATCCTCTGTCACCGTCTGGACCGGCAGACCCCGGGCACCAAGCCGCGCACGCTGATCGTGGTCGACCCGCGCGTGACCAAGACCGCGATGATGGCCGACCTGCACCTGGCCGTCAAACCCCGCTCCGATATCGCGCTGCTCAACGGTATCGCGCATATCCTCATCCGCGACGGGCTGATCGATCGCGCCTACATCGACGCGCATACCAACGGCTTCGAGGCATTCCGGGCGTTCGTCGAGCCGTTTACCCCGGAGCATGTTGGCCGGATCACGGGCTTGCCGGTGGAAAAGCTCGAACGTACGGCGCGTCTCTTCGGCCAGGCCAAAGCCGCCTTTATCGGCTGGACGATGGGGGTCAACCACTCGACCCAGGGCGCGGTGACGGTGGCGGCGATCAACAACCTGGCCTTGATCACCGGCAATATCGGCCGCCCCGGTGCGGGTCCCTTCTCGATCACCGGCCAGTGCAATGCCATGGGCACGCGCGAGAGCGGATTTACCTCCTCGCTGCCCGGCTATCGCAAGTATGACGAGCCGGCCGACCGCGAAGAACTCGCCCGGCTGTGGGGGATCGATGTGGAGCGCATCCCGAAACAGCGCGGGCTGGCCTATCCCGACATCATCGAGGGCGCAGTCGCCGGTTCCATCAAGGCGCTGTGGTTTGTCGCGACCAACCCGGCCGTTTCTTTTCCCAACTACAACCTGCTCAAGCAGGCGCTCGAGTCGGTCGAGTTCCTGGTGGTGCAGGACGGTTTCCATCCCACGCCCACCTCGGACTTCGCGCACCTGGTCTTGCCGGCGGCCATCTGGGGCGAGAAGGAAGGCACCTACACCAACTCCGAGCGCCGCATCTCGAAGGTCAACGCGATCGTGACTCCGCCCGGCGAGGCCCGGGCCGACTTCGATATCTTTCTGGCCATCGCCGACCGGCTGGGCTGCCGCGAGGAGCTTTACCCCGGCTGGAAGACCACCCGCGACGCCTTCCGGGAGTTCCAGCGCGTCTCGAAGGGTCGCCTGTGCGATTACAGCCCCTTCACCTGGCAGCAGATCGAAGACCAGGGCGGGGTGCAGTGGGGCGGGACCAGTCTCTACGCGGACGGCGTCTTCCCGACCAAGGATGGTCGCGCCCAGCTGCACCTGGTTGCCTGCGAGCCCTTCCTCGAGCAGCCGGACGAGGAGTACGGGTTTGTCCTGAACACCGGCCGCACCGTCGAGCACTGGCATACGCGCACCAAGACCTCCGAGGTCGAGATGCTCGAGACCATGGTGCCCAATGCCTGGCTGGAGATGAACCCACGCGACGCCCACCTGCTCGGACTGCGACCGCACGATCGCGTCACCGTTTGTTCACGCCGCGGCGAGGTCAGCGGCCTCGAGCTGCGCATTACCGGCATCGTCGCGCCGGGCCAGGTGTTCATGCCCTTTCATTTCTCCGAGACGAACTCCAATATCGTCACCCTCGGCGCCTTTGATCCAATTTCGCGCGAGCCGAACTTCAAGCAGTGCGCGGTGCGCGTCTTTAAGACGCCGGCCGGCGATCGCCGCCGCATCCGCTACGGGCCCGCGCTCGCCCCGCCTTAAAGGGCGCGGTTTGTTTGTTCTTCGCTTCCGGCTTGTTCCCGGAAGCTGTCCGCCGGCAGCGCCAACAGGGTCTTTCCCCGACGAAAGGCCCGGTCGAGACCGGCTCGACCTCTAGAGAGCAACCTGGAAAACCACCGCGTCGCCTGCTCGATACGCCACAAAGACGGCCCCGTCCCGCCGTCCAGCCCCTGCAACTTACCGGCACGATCTTCTAACCCACTCACCCGTTTGGAGAGGTCTCGCATGGCAAGCTACAAGAGTTTCATGAAGTCCGGACACCCGCCCACCCTGCTCGCAGCGTTTCTCTACTTCGACTTCAGCTTCGCCATCTGGGTGCTGAACGGAGTCATGGGCCCCTTCATCTCGGACCAGTTTCACCTCACCCCGGGACAGATCGGCCTGATGGTTTCGGTGCCGACGATCGCGGGCGCGTTCATGCGCTTCCCGCTCGGCGTCATCTCGCAATACATCGGACGCAAGAACGCCGCCATCGTCGAGATGTCGGGCATCTTGATCGCGCTCGCGTACGGCTACTTTTTCGTCAACAGCTATCACCAGGTACTGGCCATGGGGGTCCTGCTCGGCCTGGCCGGCGCGGCGTTCGGCGTGGCGCTGTCGCTCGGCGCGGGCTGGTTTCCGCCGGAATCGAAAGGCCTCGCCATGGGCATCGCCGGGGCCGGCAACAGCGGCACGGCGCTCGCCGCCCTCCTGGCGCCCCGCCTGGCCATGCATGTGGGCTGGCAGCATGTCTACGGCTTCGCGGCCCTGTGCATGCTGCTGCCGCTCGGCGTCATGATCTTTTTCGCCAAGGAGCCACCCGACCACGAGCAGATGACGCTGCGCGAGCACCTGTCGTGCCTGTTCGAGAAGGATGGCTGGAGCTTCAACGCGATCTACATCATCACCTTCGGCGGCTTCATCGGTCTGGCCACCTTTCTTCCGTCCTTCTTCTACCAGCAATTCCATGTCACCAAGGTGATGGCGGGCACGCTCACCATGCTGGCTACCTTTACCGGCTCGGCCACGCGCGTGGTGGGCGGCTGGTTTGCGGACCGCATCGGGGGCATCACCACGGTCTCGGTGATGTTTCTGATCGCGATCGCCGGGCTCTTCGGCCTGATGACGACTCCGCCGCTGGCGGCTACCACGCTGCTGTTCATGCTCTGCTTTGCGGCGCTCGGCGCCGGCAACGGCGCGGTCTTCCAGCTCGTGCCGCTGCGGTGGCCGCTTACGACCGCGGTCGCCGGGGGCATGATCGGGGAGATTGGCGCGCTCGGCGGGTCCATCCTGCCGAACGTTCTGGGGCAGTCGCGCCAGCATACGGGAGCCTACACGGCCGGCTTCATCATCTATGCGGCCCTGGCCGTGGGTGTGCTCGCGATGCTGCGCGTGGTGTCGAAGAAGTGGATGGGTACCTGGGTCGGCCCGGGCGGCCGCGCCTTGCCCACGGCGTCGGCCTACGCCGGCGGGCTCTTCGAGCGAGACCTGACCCGGCAGCCGGCTGCGG
>CAZZYH010000246.1:0-3725 GCA_964658225.1 Vulcanimicrobiota bacterium
TTGATCGGGCCGAACTGCCGCACGAAGCTGCCATAGGCCGAGCGCAGCCGTATCTGGGCCTGACCCCAGGGCTCGTTCGCTTCCTGAGCGCGCAGAACGGCCCGCACCGCATCGCGGACGGGGATGAGGGCGCGGATGATGCGGGCATGCTTGGCGAACACGCCTTCCTTGCAGGTCGCAGACCGGACGGCGACCGGCACCGGCTGGCCGTCGATGATCTGCATGAGGTCGGGCCCAAGAAGGACGTAGCTGCCCTCCTTGACCGTCGCGCCCTCGGCAGCGGTGCCGACCACGATGCGCGCGGCCTTGGGTCGTCCGGCGGCGACCGAAGCACTGACAGGAATGCGGGCCGCCGCGCTGACGATGTCGAGCGCTTGCCCGAGGGCCGGCTCGATCGCGACGTTGCTGCGGGCGCGGCACGTGTAGACCGGCCCGAATGCGCTGCTGGTGCGGGCGTGCTCACCCAGCACCATCTCGGGGTGCTTGGCAAAGTAGCGGTTGATGCAGAGCGCGTCCTCGCCGTCCTCGGCCGGAACCACCTCTGCGACGCTGTCCCAGAGCAAGCCCGAGGGCTCCTGGCCGGGCCTGCGCCTCTGCAGGAACAGAATGTCCACCACAACATCGGTGCCGGCGGCGGCCATCATCGCCCCCTGCGGCAGGCGGACGGCGCCGATCAGGTCGGCCATGCCGGCGATGTGGTCGCGCGCGGTGGCGCCGGTCTTGTCCATGGTCCAGCGCGACGTCACGAAGGCGGCGACGCCGCCGGGCTTCAGCCGTTCGACGGAGCGGGCGATGAAGTAGTCATGCAGGCTCAGGCCGAGCTTGCCGCTGGGGTCGGTGGCGCGGACGGTGCGGTTAGAGAAGGGCGGGTTGCCGATCACCAGATCGAACTTCTCGGCAATGCGGGCCTTGGTGAAATCCTCGCCGCGGATCCAGGCGTCCGGAAAGAGGCGGTCGGCGATGCGCGCGGTAATCGGATCGGCCTCGATGCCGGTCAGGCTCGTCTTGCCGGCCAGGGTCTCCGGCATCAGCGACATGAACAGGCCGGTGCCGCAGCCGGGCTCGAGGACCGAACCGCCGGCGAAACCCATGCGGGTAAGTGCTGCCCACATGGCGCGCACGATGAACTCGGGCGTGTAGTGGGCATACTGCGTCGCCCTCGCCAGTCCGGCCAACTCGGCCGCGCTGACCATCTCCTCCAACTCGTGCCCCATCTCCTCCCAGCCGGGGCGGAAGCTCTCGCCGGCGCGGCGGAACAGCGTGTTCGCCAGCTCGGTCGCCCCGAAGCCGATGAACCGGGAGAGTTGTTTCTGCTCCTCTGGCGTGGCGGCGCGATCCTCGGCCTCGATCTCGCGCAACAGGCGGATCGCAGCGAGATTGTCGGCCGCCCTGCCCTTCCAGGTCGGCGCAAGTGCGCGATCGCCGGAGAGCCGGTAATTGCCCGACGGCGCGACTTTCTTCGCCGACGCTGGCGACGGCATCTCGGGCGCGGGCATCTGATCGCGCAGCGGGCTCTCGCCACCAAGCGGCGCGCTAAGGGCGGTGCTGTCGAACAGGGAAAACTGAAGCAGGCTGGAGCGGCGGGTCTTGCTCATGGGAACCTCGTGCGCAGCGCCAAGCGCCCAGCTGCGCGTGAGCAGCCAGGCGACCAAGGGCGATGGATGGGATGGGAGAGGCTGGAGCCGCTAAGCGCGGCTGGCGTGCCGCTCGATCAGGACACGCTCGATTGGATCGACCAGGCCGAGTGCATGCACATGCAGCGGAGAGCCGCGCCGGGCCCGCTCGGCAACATGCGTCCAAGCGTCGCAATCGTCGCGGAAGGTGCTTTCCCAAGGGCCGGGCTCGTCGAGACGCTGCAACTCGACCCGCGGTCGGCCTGCATCATCCACGCCGCAGCCCGAGATGACCCATCCCTCCCGGCGCGCCGCCGCGTGATCGAACTCGGTGGATTCTACTGACGCCCTGGTCATCGTCGCTGTCGTTGTCATCGCGCTCTCCTTTGCCTGACCCCCTCCAGCGGGCAGCGCGGGCGGCCCGGCACCATTGCCGGCGAGCGGCCCCGGACGGCGCGGGACGCGACCCGCAGGGTTGCGGCCTAGACGGGCGGGGGTGCGCTGGCGGCGATGGAGCGCAGCGGTGCCGGGACGGCTGCGATGCCAGCCGATCCCTCCCCTCTCACCTTCTCATTCCTCACGATTTTTAGGCGAGATGGCGAGCAGGATGCCGCACAACCGCGCCCACGACGCCGAAGCTCGAAAGGCGCGTTTGTTGGTTAGGGTGAGGGCAAACGTGAGCGCTAGCAGCTATCGCGAGCCGGAGCGGATACCCGGCCTCGTCAAATATCTTCCAGATATTCCAGATAAGAGTATAGTAGCTTCATGCCAATCCAGTCTCCTGTCCGACATTCCATGCCGCCAGCTGAGCGCCCCAGCGGTGCGCGTGGAGCTGCGGCGTTACGCATGGCGACCCGGGCCGATATCCGCCTCGTGCGCGGCGATGGGACTGAAGAGGCGTTCGCTTTACCCACCTCCGCCTTGCCGGCCCTCGCTGATCTGCTTGACAGGCTGTCGACCGCCGATGGAGTCACCGTACTCGCCGACGATGCAGAGGTAACACCCGAAGACGCGGCCAGCATCCTCGGCATTTCCCGCCCGCTCGTACGTCGGCGAATGGATGTGGGCGCGCTGCCGTTCCGCCGCGTCGGCACTCATCGGCGCATCCGGCTGGCCGATGTCTTGGCGCTTCGCGCGCGAGAGGAACCAGTGCGTGAAGCCTTAGCGGCGCTCGCGGCGGACACGGAGGATCTCGAGCGAAAATATGGCCTCTGACCGGCCAGCATCGCCGCCGCAAGTCGTGCTCGACGCCAACCTGCTCTACCCCTTTCAGCTCCGAAACCTGCTCGTTCAGTTCGGGGTCGACTCGGTCATCGCTCCCCGATGGACCGCGCACATCAACGAGGAATGGGTCAGCAATCTGGTCGAAGCGGGCCGGGCACCGCGGGAACGCCTGCTGCTCACGATCGAGCTGATGAACAGCGCCTTGCCGGAGGCGGAGGTGCAAGGCTGGGAAGTCCACATGCAGGGGCTGACGCTGCCCGATCCGGACGACCGCCACGTTCTCGCGGCGGCGCTGGCCTCCGGCGCTAAAAAGATTCTGACGATGAACCTGCGGGACTTTCCAACTTCCGCAGTGGCGCCGCACGGGGTCGCCGCGGTGCATCCAGACAGCTTCCTATGCGGGCTGCACGATGCCGACCCGGAGCTGATACGAGCCTCAACGGAGGCAGCGCACGCAAACCTCAGCCGGAGCACGCCGTCGTTCACAGACTACCTCGATATGCTGGAACGTCAGGGTCTCCCCAAACTGACGAGCCGCTTACGAGGGTAGGTCCGCTTGAATAGAAGATCGCCTGCTCGAAGCGAAACGAACCTTCAGCTTGGCCCGAGGCTGGTTCCGAACGCACCGGCGGGAAGTTGCCAGGCTTGCGGCGACACGCGGACCGGCTCCGTCCAGGTCGACCGCAGCGCGGCACGCACCAAGCCTGGCTGATCGAGCGAGGCTGCAAAGGGCCGGCCGCGGTCGGCACGTGCCCTCACCGTCATGGTGCGGTGGATCGTGCGGTCGAAATGGTCCTCATAGCTTGCGATCTGCTCGAACAACGCCGGCGCGATGTGGCGCAGCGTCGCCCACTGATCGGCGCCGCCGAAGATGCAGGCGATGCAGGA
>CAZZYH010000247.1:0-3684 GCA_964658225.1 Vulcanimicrobiota bacterium
CGGATCGTCCCTTCCGGATCGTCCCCTCCACGCCGTCGCCCGGGATGGCCGCTCCCATCTCGCCGCTACTCGATCCAGCCCCCGCCCACAACTTCATCGCCCTGGTAGAACACGGCTGCCTGGCCCGGCGTGACCGCCCTCTGGGCCTGCTCAAAGCGGACCTCGACACAGTCCTCTCCGGAGGCTCGCAGCCATGCCGGCGCGGGCTCATGCCGGTGGCGAATCTTTGCCAGCACCCGCACCGCACCCCGGTCGAGCTCCGCCGGGTCCAGGCCGATCCAGTTCAACCGCCGCGCCTCGAACCGGTCCCGGAGCAGATCCTGCTCGCTGCCGACCGTCACCCGGTGCGCCGCGCGATCGATCTGGATCACGTAGAGCGGGCTCGGAGAGGCCAACCCCAGCCCCTTGCGCTGCCCGATGGTGAAGTTGTGGATCCCTCCATGCTCGCCCAGCACTGCGCCGTTCGTGGCCACGAGCGCGCCCGAGGTCTCCGGCAGCGCGCGCTGCTGCTCTTCGAGGTACGCATCGATAAATCGCTTGTAGTCGCCGCCGGGAATAAAACAGATCTCCTGCGAATCCGGCTTCTGGGCCAGCGCCAGCCCGGCGCCGGCCGCGATCTCCCGCACGGCCGGCTTCTGGTACTCGCCCAGGGGAAAGAGCGTGCGCGCGAGTTGCTCCTGGGTCAGTCCGAACAGGAAGTATGTCTGGTCCTTGGAACGGTCCGCGGGACGCTTCAGGATCCAGCGGCCCCGCTCCGGGTCATAGGTGTTGCGCGCGTAATGGCCGGTCGCAATGCGGTCCGCGCCGATCTGTCGCGCGGTGGTCAGCAGTTGGTCGAACTTCAAGTGGTTGTTGCAGAGCGAGCAGGGAATCGGGGTCCTTCCGGCCAGGTACTCGCTGACGAACGGCTGCACGACATCGCGCTCAAAACGCGCCTGCTCATTGACCAGGTAATAGGGGATGCCCAGCCGCTCGGCGACCCGCCGCGCGTCGTACACATCGTCGATCGAGCAGCAGCGACCCGTCACCTGCTCGGGCATGCCCTCCTTGCCCGCCAGCCTCCGCTGGTTCCACAGCTGCAGCGTCAGCCCGATCAGCTCGTAGCCTTCGGCGTGCAGCATCGCGGCCACCGCAGAGGAGTCCACGCCGCCCGACATCGCGACGGCGACGGTGTTATTGTGCCGCTCGGCCATCTTCCTAGTATCGCGCCAACCGGCCCCCGAAGGCGAGCCGCGGCCACAGCCCGGCTCGATCAGCCGCGAGCCGCCGGCCTTTCCGGCGATTCCGCGGCCACCGCCGCCGCGCGTGCCCGCAGCGTCGCAAAGACGCCCAGCAGCACCAGGCCGCCGCCCAGCACCTGGAAGCCACTCATGCGCTCGTGCGCGAGGCCCACACCCAATGCCAGCGCGACCACCGGGTTCACGTAGGCATAGCTCGCCACCCGGTTTGCCGGCTCGTGCTCGAGCAGCCAGGTGTAGGCGGTGAAGGCCACAATCGAGGCCACGATGAGGTAGGCGAAGCACAGCCAGAGCACGCCCGTCCAATGGCTCACCGCCGCCATCGTCGCACGGCTCTCCCCGGTGCCCACCGCGAGCACAACGAGAAACAACCCGCCGGTGCTCATCTGCAGCGCCGCGCGCGTCGCCTGGCGTGGCGGCAGCCGCAGCCTGCGACTCCATACACTGCCCGCCGCCCAGCAGATCGTCCCGGTCAGCAGCACGCAGCTGGCCACCGCGATCTGCCCGGCACTCTGCCCGGCACTGGGGATCGAGCCCCGGACGTGGTTCTCGGCCGCCCGTGCCCCGGCCCAGCTCACCAGCACCACGCCCGCAATGCCGATCGCCGAGCCGGCCACGCTGCCGAGCGTGAGCCGCCTGCGCTCGAGCAGCCAGTCGGCAAGCAGCATCCACACCGGGAGCGTGGCCACCAGCACCGCCGCAACCCCCGAGTAGAGCCGCTGCTCGGCCCAGAAGAAGCAGGCGTAGTTGATCGTGAACATGACCATGCCGAGCATCGCCGAGTGCTTCCACTCGATCCAGGCCGGCCACGGCTCCCGGTGCCGGCGGCTGATGGCCAGCAGCAGCAGACCGCTCAGAAGAAAGCGAAGGGCAGCCGCCGAGAAGGGGGGCGTGACCAGCACGACCGTGCGCACGGCCAGGTAGGTACCGCCCCAGAGAAGATAGATCGCGGTGTAGGCGAGCAGTCTGCGCATTGCTTCGAGGATAGCGATGCCGCAAGGGCCCTTTCTCGCAATTCGTGCAGCCGCGGTCTCGACAGTATGACACCCAGCGTACATTGCGACCGCATCAAGCTCGGCTGGCGACGGCCTCCGATCGCTTCTCTTCCGAGGCATCTTTCTCAGTGTCGCCATGGCGACACCACCAGAAGCGTTGCTTCCACGGATCAGACGCAGCCAGTTGATCCGCCTGCCGAGACCGATGCGCTCGACCAACTCGACCAACTCTCTCACCGAAAGGCACTCCCCATGTTTCTGCGTTCAGAAAAACTCCTGATCCCGCTCCAGAAATCCAAGAAGCCCGATCCCAACGGCGCCGCTGCCATCCAGGAACTGCTGGGCGGCAAATTCGGCGAGATGTCGACCCTGAACAACTACCTGCACCAGTCGTTCGCCTTCAAGGAAAAGAAGAAGCTCAAGCCCTTCTACGACCTGGTTGCGAGCATCACGGCAGAAGAGCTGGGCCACGTCGAGCTGGTCTCGACCGCGGTCAACCTGCTGCTCGAAGACAGCGCGCCCGAAGGCGAGCCGACCGAGGCGCCGCTCGAGGCAGCCAAGAACTATCGCAACACCCACCACACCATCGTCGGCGGCGGCGGCCACCAGGTGATGGACTCGATGGGCCATTTCTGGTCCGGCGAGTATGTCTTCTCGAGTGGCAACCTGGTCTCAGACCTGCTGCACAACTTTTTCCTCGAAACCGGCGCACGCATGCACAAGCATCGCTGTTACCAGATGACCGAAAGCGCGGCCGCGCGCGACGTAATCGGCTACCTGATGGTGCGCGGCGGCGTCCACCAGGCGGCCTACGCGATGGCGCTGCGCAAGATCACCGGGGTGGAAGTCACCAAGATGCTGCCCACGCCGAACATCGACGATTCCAAGATCCCCGAGGCGCGCAAGTGGCAGGAGATCGGCAGCCACCGCCGCCTGTACACCTTCTCAGAGAGCGATTATGGCGATGTCGCCGGCGTATGGTCCGGCAACGCGGACTGGTCGGATGGCGAAGAACTCGAAGTCATCCAGGGCTATCCGGACTACGGCGCCGAAGCCCCTGTCATCGGTGAGTCGCGCTCGCTCTTCTCGCCCGACTACGCGCCGGAAGAGGTGTACGAGATTGCTGCCCAGCTGATGGCCAAGGGCGGCATCTCTCCGCTGCAGCCCGGCGACGGCAAGCATGCCCGCTACCAGGGCAGCACTTCCTCAACCGTCGGGGCGACCGCGCAATCCAACCGCACCACCGCGTCCAACGGCACCTCGCTTGTGGACACCCTGACCGGCAAGAAAAAGAAGAAGTAAGTGGCCCCGCGCGCCGTGGCGGTTCTTGGCCGTGCTGTTTCGGGCCATGCTGTTCTTCAAGGATGCGGCGGCGCGCATCCGCCGGGCCCCGGGGCTTGCCGGGGCCGGCGGCCGTGCCGTACCTTCATAGCAGCGCCGTAGCTTCATAG
>CAZZYH010000248.1:0-3681 GCA_964658225.1 Vulcanimicrobiota bacterium
CGCCCCGGGCCCCGACGCCCCGAGCCGCACGGGGCCCCGACGCCCAAGCGCCCCACCGCAGCGGCTGCAGGCGGGGACCCGGGAACGCTTGGTCGTAATCGAAAGCAGCTCGCCCCTGCCTGTTATACCCTCGGTCATTTGTAAACGCCACGGCTCGGCGTTACGGTAGGAGAGTGAGCGAGATGGCGCGGGATGGCGGAGGGAGCGGTCCCGGTAACGGCCCGAGCGGCAGCCAGGTCGCGCCCGTGATCCTGGCCCCTGAGCCCTTCAGCGAGGCCGACCCCTACCTCCGCAATATGCCCCCGCCGCGCCGCGCCCGGCCGCGGTGGGCGAGCGCGCCGGCGACCTACACGCTGGGCGGCCTCAACTGCGCGGTCTTCCTGCTGATGTGCCTGAGCGGCGTACCGGTCACCGCGCCTACCCCGGAGCAGCTGCTGCGCTGGGGTGCGGACTACGGCCCCTTTGTGCTCGTGCTCGGCCAATGGTGGCGGCTGGTCACGGCGATGTTTGTGCATGTGGGCGCCATTCACCTGGGCACGAATCTGTGGTGCCTGTGGAACCTGGGCCTGCTGGGCGAGCCGCTGGTAGGGGCCTGGGGCCTGTTCGCCGCCTACCTGCTCAGTGGCATCGGCGGCAACCTGCTGAGCGTGGCCGTGCACCCCGGGTTGCCGGGTACGCCTGAGGGCATCGTCGGCGCCGGCGCCTCCGGCGCGGTTTTTGGCCTGGCCGGCCTGCTCATCGTGCTGCTCAAATCGAAGTTGCTGCCTCTGCCCGCCGCCGAACTGAGCCGCCTGCGGAAGAGTGTGATCTGGTTTGCGGTGCTGAACTTTGTCCTGGGGGCGGGAACCTGGGTCGCACACACCAGTCTGCGCATCGACAACATGGCGCACCTGGGCGGCTTTCTTACCGGTCTGGCGCTGGCGCTGCCCATGGTGCCGAAGCTTGGCGTGCCGCCCGCTTTGTTCGAGAAGCGCCGCCGGATGGCGACTGCCACGATCTCGCTCGGACTGCTGCTGCTGGCCTTCGGCATGTACTCGTTTCACAAAGCTGCCATCGCGCAGATCCACGAACAAATCCACGAACAGTTCCACGAATAAATCCGCGATCCGATGCGGGACCAGGTGCGCGATCCTCAACGAGCCCCCTAGAGCGGGGCGCTGGAGACGTTGGCCGCCGAGGCGAACTTCTTGACCATGGCCAGCAGCAGCTTGCGATCGCTATCGTTCAGGTTGGCCGAGTAGCGCCGGATCTGGGTCAGGAAGCGCAGCTCGTCGTCCGAGACCCGAGGGGTGGACAACTCGGTCCGGGCGCCGTTCTCTGAAAAGAACTGGGCCAGCGGCAGCTCGAGCGCCTGGGCGATCTTGGTCAGGGTATCGAGTGAGGGTACAGTGTGGCCGTTTTCGACCCGGGAAAGGTAGCAGCGCAGCAGTCCGGTCCGCTTCTCGATGTCTCCCTGCGACAAGCCTTTCTCAAGGCGATAGTCACGTATCGTCGATCCGATCTTCATCCCGCGCCTCACCGCCGCCACTGGCAAGCTGCTTGGGAAAGGGGATTGCGCCTTTCCCGGCCTTGTTGACGATGTAGAAAAAGTAACACATTCGCTCCTGGGTTCAGGCCGCAATTGCATCTATAACCAGGTAGACGAAAACCTCGCGGGTGGCCCGCCACCGGTCCCCGCTCGTGCGCATCCTGTCGCCTGTGGGGCCTTTGAAGATGGCTGAAACACCGCGGAAGCTCGAGGCAGTCCGTCAGCGTGCACGGCAGATCCCCCGTATCTGCATGGTGATCTTCAACGAGATCAATCGCACCCGCGTCCCCTCGATCGGCGCGGCCGTGGCTTTCTTCATGCTGCTCTCGCTGGTGCCGCTGCTGATGGTCGCCTCGGCGCTGCTGGGCTCTCTGCCGATCCCCAATCTCTTTCAGCAGCTGCTCGACATGATGTCGATGCTCGTGCCGCCCGACTCCATGGTCTTTGTCAAGGGCCTTCTGCACAGCCTGATCACCCCTTACGCACGGCGGATTCTCTCCTTCGGCATCCTGAGCTATCTGTGGGCGGCGAGCGGGACCTTTACCGCGTTTATTGACGCTCTCAATATCGCTTATGACGTCAGGGAGGCGCGGCCCTGGTGGCGCGACAAGCTGCAGGCGCTGCTGTTGACCTTCACCAGCGGCGGACTGGCCCTGATCTCGCTGCTCTGCCTGGTGGCGGGCCCACATGCCGTGCACCTGCTCTCCTACCTGATCCCGGTGCCGGAGGTGTTTGCGTTCCTCTGGCCGCCGATCCGGGTCTGCCTGATGGGCGGCACGTTCATCCTGGGGATCGTGCTGCTGTACTGGCTCGGCCCCAATACCAAGGGCACATTGCGCTCGACACTGCCGGGCGCGGCGCTCGCGGTGGGCATGTGGTTCCTGGGCTCGACGCTGCTCAGCTACTACCTGCAGCACCTGACCAACTACAGCGCGACCTACGGCTCGCTCGGCGCGATCATCGGCCTGATGTTGTGGCTCTACCTGACGGCGATCGCCATCCTGGTCGGTGCGGAGTTGAATGCGGAGTTGATCAAGCAGGCAACGCGGAGCGCCGGCGGCGCGAAAGCGACGGACGCCAAGGCAACCGATGCGAAAGCAACCGATGCGAAGGCGACGAGCGATCCGCTCCAGCAGCCAGGCTCGCCCCAGGCCGGGACGCCCGCGTTCTCGCACCCCTCATCGGATATGCCTGCCGCCTAACCGGCCCCGCCTGCAGTTTTGCTGACGATCCTGTGCTGCTTCCCGCATCGCGCTCTTCGGGTCTTTCGGAGAAGCCGACTCTGCCCTGCGCAGGCCCCCCTGCTGTCCGCTGCGCGGCGACGCAACCATCCCTGGTGCGCGGCGTCGTCAGCGTGCGCCTAGCCCATCGACAACCCGCCGTTGACATCGAGCACATGCCCGGTGATGTAGCCTGCGGCCGGCGACGCGAGAAAGGCGACCGCGTGTGCCACATCCTGGTCCGTACCCGGCCGCCCCAGCGGCACGTGCGTCAGCATGGCGTCGCGCTGCTTCTGGTCCAGTACCTCGGTCATCGCGGTTTCAATGTACCCTGGCGCGACCGCGTTGACCGTGATGGTGCGGGAGGCAAGCTCCCGCGCGAGGGACTTGGTGAACCCGATGAGCCCCGCCTTGCTGGCCGCGTAGTTGGCCTGGCCGGCCTGGCCGGTCTCGCCCACCACGCTGGTGATATTGATGATGCGCCCCCAGCGGGCTCGCACCATGGGATTGATCAGCGCCTGGGTCAGCAGAAACACGCCGGTCAGGTTGGTGGCCAGCACGTCATCCCAGTCGGCGCGCTTCATGCGCATCAGCAGCCCGTCTCGAGTAATGCCTGCATTGTTGACCAGGATCTCTACCGGGCCCACCTCGCCCAGCACCGCCTTGGCCCCGGCTTTGATCGAGGCCTCGTCGCCCAGATCGACGGGCTGAACGACCGCCTTGCCGCCCGCCGCGACGATCTCCGCGGCTACCGCTTCAAGCTTTGACTGGTTGCGCGCCGCAAGCACCACGCGCGCTCCCTGCGCCGCCAGGGCAAGTGCAATGGCTCGGCCGATGCCCTGCGAGGCGCCGGTGACCAGGGCCGTTCTCTCCGCCAGGGAGAAGCCTGCGGTGGGCCGTTCCAAATCGTGCGCCGAATCCTGATCCGAATCC
>CAZZYH010000249.1:0-3659 GCA_964658225.1 Vulcanimicrobiota bacterium
ATCTGGACCTGACCTGAACGGCCGGCGCCCTCGTTTGCCCGACGGCCGCCGACGAGCTGCCGCCGGGGCATCGAGTCGGCTGCAGGCAGTCGGTCGCGCGCCTCTCATTCTAGCCCATGCCGGGCGCGCTCTCTTAATTTGCGACCTGCGATGCCGCCTGGCCGGCGCCGGTAGAGGCCAGCAGATGGGGGCTCGCGGCCGTCTCGGCTGCCTGCAGCGCAGGCATCGCCCAGAGCCTGGTCCCGGCAAGCTCCGGCAGATCAGCAAGGCCAGGGGCCGGCGCGGACCCGTGCGAGGCTTGGGCTTCGAGCGCCGGATCGAGCCTGGGCGCGGACTGCGGCCACACCGCCGCGAGCGCCTCGAAGCACTCCCCGTCAAGCTTGTTCGGTACATCGCGCTTCATGATCCTTGCAATTTCGTCCGGATCCAGCCCCGCACGATAGGGTCGATCCTCGGAGAGCGCGCCGTAGACGTCTGCCACGGCGATCAGCCGTGACTCGAGCGAGAGATGCTCGGCCTTCAGCCCGAACGGGTACCCGGTGCCGTCGAGCTTCTCATGATGCTCGCCCGCAATCACGGCAATCTCCCGCAGAGACGGCATGCGGTTCAGAATGTCGCGGGTCAGCGCAGAGTGTCGCTTGATGATGCCGAATTCGTCCGCATCGAGCTTGCCCGGCTTGTCCAGGATCGTGTTCGACACGCTGAGCTTGCCGATGTCATGCAGCAGGGCGGCCCGGCGGAGCGTCCGCATGCGCTCGGGTGAAAGTCCGAGCGACTTGCCGATCATCATCGCCGCATCCTTAACGCCCATGGAGTGGCGGAAGGTGAAGGGCGATTTTGCATCGACCACCTCGGCAAAGGCTTCGCAGATCTGGTCGAGCGAGCCGGCCGGGAGTGCCTTGCCGGCCGCGGGCTCGGCTACCAGGATGGCCTGGTGCGCGTCCGCGTGCCCATCGGCCGGCAGGCAGTGCTGCCACAGCTTGCCCGTGCGGTGCAGCGCCGTCGCCGCCTTGACCGCCTCCGGATCAAACCAGCGGCCGCTCCGCTCGATCATCACGTCGACCGCGTGTTGCGGTCCGGTCTCGGTGCAGAAGGCATCGAGATGCTGGGCGACGCACAGGATGCGCGCGATGACCGGAATTTCGTGTCCCTTGAGCCGCGCCGGATAGCCGCTGCCGTCCCAGTGTTCGTCCAGGTGGCGGACCGCCTCGGAGGTGTCCGCGTCCAGGCCGATCTTGCGGACGATACTTGCTCCGCGGTCACAGCGAAGCGTGATCATCTCGCGATTGTTCTCATGCTGGGTAGAGGCGATCTCGAAGAGCCGCCGGGCCTTGCGCAGGACGCTGTCGCCGGGCAGCACGTTCTTCCACATCATCTTCAGCACCGAGAGCTTGATCTGGTGGGGGCGTGTCCAGTCCTCGAGCTTGACCCCGGCCTTGACCGCGCGGTCGTCGCCGCCGACGATCTGGCACATGCGCGCCGCATTGCTGCTGCAGCCTACATCCTTCAAGAGCGAGGCGTAGTAGAGCTGCATCAACTGGAGCGCGCCCAGGCGCATGGCCTCTCCGATACGCAGCGCCAGCAGGCAGCTGCGGACGGCGTGACCGGGGACCGCGCCCTCGGTGAGATCGAGCGCGAAGGAGAGCGTGGAAAGAATTTCAGAAAGCTGGGGCGCGGCATGATCCTGCGCAATGTAGGTCGATGAGGTCTGCTGCATGGGTTCTCCAGGGCACCCGGCCGGGCGCGATGCCTGTCATCAAAGCAGGTATCGGCACAATGGAGAAATGTTCTAGCCCCTGCGGTGATTCCGATTCCCGATTCAGCACCGGGCGCGCGCGCCATGCAACCCAGAGTACAGACGCGCTAGCCGGCCTGGCCGAAGATGCGGGCAAAGAAGCGCCCCACCTTGTGCAGCAATCCGGGCTTCCGGGCTGCGACCGGGGCGGGAGCGGGAGCGGGTGGCGCGGTCGCGGCAGCGCCCCCGGGCGGAGCGGGCGCCGGGTCATTGCTGAGCGTGGCGGTCACCTGCGCGTGCGGCTGCCCGAGCGGAACCACGGGCGATGTCGGCCCGGCGGCGGGCGCCGCGAGGCCCTCGCTGACCGCGATCGGAAAGGCGGTGTCGGCAGGGGTCGAGGAGGGCCCTCCGGAGTGCGCACCGCGCGGATCGTCCGGCCGCCCGCCGGGGTCCCCGGCCTGGGCTGTGCTTGGCTCCGCGCGCGGATTCGTGTCGGGATACGTGTCGGGGCAACCGCATGGCTCGGCCTCCCGATCGACCACCTGTTGCAGGCTGCCGTGTTCAAAGAGCACCCGCTGGTTGGCCTGCACCCGGTACACGCCTCCATCCATCAGGCTGGAGACCGTCACGTACGGCGCGTTGTCGCCCCGGTTGTCCACGCAGGTATCGCCCTGCCGGTTCACCCGCAGCTTCAGGTCGGCCACGCCCGGGCCCGAGATGAGCAGGCGCAGATCGGGCGTCAGCAGCACGTCGGAGTACTTGCCCGTGGTGTAGTGGGCCTCGAGCGCCCCGCGATCGAGGGCCACCATCAGTCCGGCATCGTCGGCCCCGCTGGCCGGCCGGACGGCGCCGGTCAGGGGCTGGGCGTCGCGGGAGAGGTGGACGCTGGTGCTGGCGCAGACCCGCAGGCTGCCCCCGCGTGCGATCGTCACCAGGGCGGACCTGTCCGCCGCGGTCACCGTGGCGTTGTTGCCGATCGCGGCGCGCCCGTTGGCCACGCTGAGCTGCCCACTGAGCGAGACGCCCTCGGTCGGCACGTAGGCGATGGCCTGCGGCGCCGGCGCCGGCTGCTGGGCCAGGGCTGCGAGCGGGGCCAGCGGCAGGGCCAGGCAGAAGCGCGCCGCCCGGCAGACGCGCTTGGCCCGGGCGGCGCGCTGCGGGCCGCCGCCCGGGGAGCCATGGAGAACCAAGGCTGTCCTCATAATGCAAGAAAGTTCTGGATTAGGCGTTTGCCGTCTCCGGTCAGCACGCTTTCGGGGTGAAACTGCACGCCTTCCACGGGATACTCGCGGTGGCGCAGCCCCATGATGATGCCCTGCTGCCCATCCCCGGCGCCGGCCGCCGTGCGGGCCGAGACCTCGAGCTCCGCCGGCAGGTTCTTGTCGGCCACGATGAGCGAGTGGTACCGGGTACAGGTCATGGGGCTGGCCAGCCCGGCGAAGATCGTCTTGCCGTCATGCTCAACAGGGCTGGTCTTGCCATGCATGAGCCGCGGGGCGCGCACCACCTCGCCGCCAAAGGCCGCGCCCAGCGCCTGGTGCCCCAGGCAGACCCCGAGGATCGGCACCCGGCCCGTAAAGCGCCGGATCAGCTCGATCGAGATGCCTGCCTCCTGCGGGGTGCAGGGTCCGGGGGAGAGAAGGATCCGCTCCGGCTCGAGCGCCTCCACCTCGCCGACGGTGAGCTCGTCGTTGCGCCGGATGGTCATCTCCGCGCCCAGCTCGCCCATATACTGCACCAGGTTGTAGGTGAACGAGTCGTAGTTGTCCAGAACAAAGACCATCAGGCAGCCTCTTCTCCAGTCTACGGCTTGCCGACCCGCGTTTCTGTGAGACGTCCAGCCGTTGAAGTCGCGCAAAGGGCTATTTCAGGATGGCCGTCAGCGGCTTGCCGTCCATGCCCGCGTGCGACAGGCCGAGGATCT
>CAZZYH010000250.1:0-3648 GCA_964658225.1 Vulcanimicrobiota bacterium
CGATGATCGTGGTGCTCGCGCTGGCGGCGCGCGGGCTCTCCGTGCTCGAGGATCGATCCGGGCGGCAGGAGCAAGCGCTTTGCCGGCACTCCTGGCTTTGCTATACTACGAGGGTTGCGCGGTGCCTTGGCACCCCTTCGATCCTGCCCGTATGCTCCCGTGTGCCGGCGCTTGAAGAAACAGTTTCTTGGGGCTCCCCAAGGCCAGATAGCTCAGTGGTAGAGCGCGGCCCTGAAAAGGCCGGCGTCGGCGGTTCGATCCCGTCTCTGGCCACCACCTTCGCAACCACTTAGCGTCGACCATGAACCTGGTGTGCGCCCCACGCACTCGTCCGCCGATGCCTGCGCGTGCAAAGGTCGATTTCGCAGTTCCGTCGCATGAGCTTCGCTGAGAGCGACGCGCCAGTGCGCAGCTTCCAACATCGTCTCGCCGTATGACACGAATGGAAAGCCCGGGGCGGGTCCGCTGAAGCCCGGGGCGCGGTCGGTCCTGACCTCCAGCCGAACGCCGAAGACGAGCAGCTTGTTGGCGGAGGCTCGAATGCACGCAGCAAGGGGAGCGCTAAGGATTCCCCGAATCCAAAATGCCTACCCGCGGCCTGCGGGCATCCTGATGCCGGGAAACGATCATGCTTGCGATCGGGGCCGGCGCCACTCTCCCAAGCATCGCGGGGGATGGAAACTTCATGCCTTGTTCGCGTACCTCTGCTTCCCGCCCAGGGCCTTGCAGGTTGGGGAATCGGCCCTTCCGGCCGCGCCCTTGCGAGCCAGGCGGCGCGGCTTCAAGGGGTCGCGGCGCGGAGCGGAAGCGCTCTGGACGAGGTTCCGACGAGCAGCTCTCGAGGTCCTTCGGGCCTGGTCCAGCGCTTGCTGCCGGTCGACCAGTACTCGAAAGCGCGGGGCGCGACGTGAAGCGTAACACTGCGTTCCTCGCCCGCGTCGAGCGACACCCGCTCAAAGGCCACCAAGGTCTTGGGAGCAAACTGCGCCCCGGCCGGCCGCGTCGCAGGGGCGGTGAGATACACCTGGGGCACCTCGTCGCCGCGCACGTTGCCGGTATTTTTCACCCGCACCGAGACATCGACGCCGCCGCCCGGGGCAGGCTGCAGCTTCAGCCCCGAAAGGGTAAAGCTCGAGTACGACAGCCCGAACCCGAAAGGGTAGAGCGGCTCGATCTTCTCCTCGTCGAACCATCGGTAGCCGACCAGCACGCCTTCAGAAAAGGTCGTCTTGCCGTCCACGCCCTTGGCGGAACGCTCCGGATGGGAGGGCGAGGTGGCCGGGTAATCGTCGAGCGACCTGCCCCACGTAAAGGGGAGCTTGCCCCCGGGGTTATTCAGCCCCAGCAGGGTCTTTGCCTCTGCGAGCCCTCCTTCGTCGCCGGGCCACCACATCTCCAGCACGCCCTGCACCTTGTCGATCCAGGGCATGGCGACCGGCTGGCTGGTGTTGAGCACCACCACCGTGTGCGGGTTGACGGCGGCGATCTGTTCAATCAGCTCGTCCTGGTCGCCTGGCAGCTCGAAGTGCGGCTTGTCCCTGGTCCACACGAAGACCACCGCTGTGTCCGCGTTCCTGGCCGCTTGAAGCGCTTCTGCGTGGTCTTTTTCCCGCGCCTGAGGCGTGCTCCAGTTGAGCCTGATCTCGACGGGAGCGTTCGAGGTGTCGACGGAGGTGGAAACTTCGATTGCGTGCTTGCCCGCAGTGAGTTCCACCGAGCGACGCACGTTGTCCAGCCCATCGCTCGTCGGCAGCCCGTTGTCCTGGGAGGCGTGTTGCACGTCCCCGTGCACGGTGCCCTTGACCGCGCCGCTCCGTCCCACTTCCTTGCCGTCAATGGTCAACACGCCGCGGGTGCCGAGGAGCTGGAGATAAAACCAGTACGCACCCGGGGCCGGGATCGTCACCTCGCCCTTCCAGGTCACAACGCTGTTCGGGGGCAGCGCTTTCTTGCCGGTGAAATCGATGGCGGAATCGACGCTGGTCGCCCCTTGAGCACCGGCGCGCAGGAGCCCCGGCTTGCCGTCGTGGCTGAACAGTTCGGGGGCGATCGGTGTACCGGTCATGTCGTCGGCCAGCGCGAGGGTCACTCTCGCTCCGGGAGCCAGCCGTTGGAGCGCCGCAAGGGGGCCAACCTGTCGCTCCAGCATCCCGGGGGAACGCTCGCCAAAGGTTCCGATCGATGCGACCTGGGCCGCGGTCGGCCCAATGAGCGCGATGCTGCGCCCCGGGCGCAGCGGCAGCACGGCTGCCTCGTTCTTCAACAGTACGGCTGCATCCTCGGCGGTTTTTTCGATGATCGCCCCGTTTGCGCGGACATCCTGCGGCGTCACCTCGTGCTTCTGCTTGCCGTCCAGGTACCCGAAGCGATCGATCTGATAGAGCACGCGGCGCGCGGCCGCGGTAATGGTGGCTTCGGTGATCGAGCCGTCCTTCAATGCGGTGCGCATGGTCGCCGGATCGGATTCCCGGGGGAAGGCATTCAGATCCATGGGGCGTGCCTTGGTCTCCTCGGGAATGGTGCCGCCCAGCATCCCGGCGAGTGCGGCCAGGTTGGGCTTGGTCGGCGCGCCACTCTCTTCGGGCCGGGTACGGAAGTATGTGTGCATCATGCCGGCGAAGGGGCTGTCGCTCGGCACCTCGCCGGGCATCTCCATGGTCAGGCCCTGGTTGAGAAAATGCACGTTGTGCACGGCTCCCCAGTCGGAGGTGACAAAGCCCTGAAATCCGAGCTCATCGCGAAGGATGGTCTGGAGAGTATCCGGATTGCCGCAGGCGAAGGTGCCGTTCAGCTTGTTGTACGAGCACATGATCGAGGCCACGCCGGCCTGGACGGCCGCGGCAAAGGGCACCAGGTACACCTCGTGCAGCGTTTGCGGATCGACGAAGAGGTTGTAGGCGTCCGAGTCGTAGGCGATGTAGTGCTTGGCCTGAGACATGACCCCCTGCGCCTGTTCTCCCCGGATCTCGGCCGCGCCCATCGCGCCGTTTAGAAACGGGTCTTCGCCGAGCGTGTTGTAGCTGCGCGCAAAGGTGATATCGCGGTCGAGATTGATGAAGGGCTGCAGGACGACATCGATGCCCAGCGATCGCGCCTCGCGGCCGATCGCGACCCCGTTCTGCTCGGCGTCAGCCACGCTCCAGGTGGCGGCCACGCCCATGGTCGCGGTCTGCGCCTGGCCGGCTACCCGGGTCAACACGCCCGGGGGCCCGTCGGCAAAGCGCAACGCCGGTATGCCCAGCCGCGGCACACCCGGCAGGTAGCCTGCCTGGCCCTGGTTCGAGGCCGCCGGCTCCACGTCGCCCCGGATCAGGTTCAGCTTGTCTTCGAGTGTCATCTGGCCGAGCAGACGATCGATCCGCGCCTCGTTCGCTTTTTCCGCGGGCACTGCCTGCGGGTACACCGAGACCGTCAGCAGTGGGTTCAGAAAGCAGAGCGAAGCCAGGAATCGCAAGCGCATGGATGGGTCTCCTCGTCCAAAAGAACGCGACGCCGGGAAGCTTTTTTTTCAAGCAGCCCGGCGGAAGCCACACGAGTATACGTGTCGAGGAAAAGGGTCCGCCAGACGGGCGGCCAGGGCGGTTGCGCGCGGGTGACGGCGAGGGTCAACCCGGGCCTCAGTGGTGCGAGCCGCCTCCGCTCGAGGCG
>CAZZYH010000251.1:0-3619 GCA_964658225.1 Vulcanimicrobiota bacterium
ACCGGCTTCCGGACCGGCTCCCGGACCGGGGCCCGGGCCTTGCGAGTCTGCCGCGCAGTGTCGCTATACTCTCCACCATGCTCCCCCTCATCCGTACTTCGCTGCTGGCCCTCATCCTGCCCTGGGCATCTCTGGCTGCCGGCTCGGGCGCAGCGCCGGCCAGCGTGTGCGCTGCCTGTATCCGCGCCGATATGCGCTTCCTGGCCGATGACGCGATGCACGGACGCGGCAGCGCCACCCGTGATGAGCATATCGCGGCCCTCTACGCGGCTTCCCAGTTCGAACAGCTGGGCCTGGCCCCGGGCGGCGATGCCGGCACCTTTCTCCAGAAGGCGCCGCTGCCTGTGCCCCTGCCGCCGGGGGTGGCCGACCGGCTGCGGGGCTACGAGGCGACCGCCCGCACCGAGACCTGGAACGCGGTGGCCCTGCTCCCCGGCCGCGATGCTCCCTCTCTACAGACGTCCCGCGAGGCGATCCTGCTCAGCGCCCACCTCGATCACCTGGGCATCGGCCAGGCGGTGGCCGGCGACACGATCTACAACGGGGCCGACGACGATGCTTCGGGCGTCGCTGCGGTACTCGCCCTGGCGCGTGCGCTGGCAGCCGGCAGGCGGCCCCGGCGGACGATCGTGTTTGCGCTCTTCGGTTCCGAGGAGATCGGCGGTTACGGCAACCAGTACTTCCTCAAGCACCCCCCTGTGCCGCTCTCCTCGCTGGTCGCCAATCTCGAGTTTGAGATGATCGGCCGCCCCGACCCGGCGGTGGCCGCGGGCAAGGTCTGGTTGACCGGTTTCGAGCGCTCGGACCTCGGTCCGGCGCTCGCCGCCCATGGCGCCCGGCTCGCCGCCGATCCCCACCCGGCCCAGAAGTTTTTCGAGCGCTCGGACAATTACGCCCTGGCCCGGCGCGGCATCATCGCCCAGACCGTGTCCAGCTTCAACCTGCACAAGGATTATCACCGGCCCGGCGATGAGCTGGGCCGGATCGATCTGGCCTACATGACCAACGTCATCGGATCGATGATCGGGCCGGTCGAGTGGCTGGCGGAGAGCAGCTTCAAGCCGGCATGGCTGCCGGGCGGCAGGCCGTAAGCCGAGCAGCGGGCATTTCGCCCTCAGCAACGCGCAGCCAAAAGATAAGCGGCCATCGTAACGGGCCGGGCCTCGTGCAAGAGGCCGCCGTCCAGAGCATCGCCCCGCGCAGCCCGGACTCTGGCCGAGAGCCCGGATCCTTCTCCGGCTCCCGGGAAGACGGCCTGCTGACCGCCTAGCCCTGCTCGCCCAGCAAGGCCGGCGTGACCGGGCTCTCGTACATCGAGTGATCGCGGGTGACCACGGTCAGCCCCGACTCCGTGACGAAGTAGTACTTCTTGTCGTCTTCCTTGTCGTAGCCGATCACCGTGCCCTCCGGGATCTGCACATCGCGGTCGATGATCGCGCGCTTGATGCGGCAGTGCCGCCCGATATTGACATGCGAAAACACGATCGAGCCTTCGATCTGGCAGTAGGAGTTTACGCGGACATCCTGCGAGAAGACGCTGTTGCGCACGCAGGAACCGGAGACGATGCAGCCTCCCGAGATCACCGAGTTGATCGCCTCGCCGGTGCGGCCGGGCTCGCCAAAGACAAACTTCGCCGGCGGGTACTGCCGCACGCGCGTGCGCATGGGCCAGTGGTGATCGTAGAGGTTAAAGGTCGGGGAGACGGAAGCGACATCCATATTCGCGTCGTAGTAGGCGTCGAGCGTGCCCACGTCGCGCCAGTAGAGAGCTTCCTTCTGGTTCTCGTCGACGAAGTTGAAGGCCATCATCTTGTATTTGCCCAGCAGGTCGGGCAGGATGTTGTAGCCGAAGTCGTGCTTGGACTTGGGGTTCTCGGCATCGCGCATCAGGGCGGGCAGCATGACATCGGTATTGAAGATGTAGATGCCCATCGAGGCGTCGACCATGTTGGGGTTGAAGGGCGAGCGCAGGTTGGTGGTCTGGGGTTTTTCGAGAAAGCTGACGATCTCCCCGTTGCGCGCCACCTCGACAATGCCGAAGCTCTTGCACTCGGAAGGATTGATGGGCAGGGTGGCCAGGGTAACGTCGGCCCCGGAATCCTTGTGCTGCTGCAGCATCTTGCCGTAGTCCATCTTGTAGATGTGGTCGCCGGAGAGGATGAGCACGTGCTTGGGCTGCTCGGCGCCGATCGAGTAGATATTCTGGTAGACCGCGTCGGCTGTGCCCATGTACCAGTTCTTGCCTACCCGCTGCATGGGCGGCAGGATCTCGATAAATTCGCCCAGCTCCTGCGCGACCGAGCCCGACCAGCCTTCGCGGATATGGCGGTTCAGCGAAAGGGCCTTGTACTGGGTGAGGATGTAGACCCGGCGCAGGTCGGAGTTGATGCAGTTGGAGAGCGTGATGTCGATGATGCGATAGTGGCCGCCGAAGGGAACGGCCGGTTTCGCCCTGTCGCGCGTAAGGGGAAAGAGCCGCTCACCCGCTCCGCCTGCCAGCAATACACCCAGTGTATCTTTCATACGGTCGTTTGCTGCCTCATCCTTCGTGATCGCGCAGAGTGGCCCTGCCGGGGAAAGGCCGATGGTACCACCGAAGGCGGTCCCCAGGCACGGGGCACGGTGTTCGGGACGGCCTGGGTTCGGCGGGCGAGGCTATCGCGGCTCTCCGCCTCAGCCGTCGGTCTCTTCCCGGTCTTCCTTGTCATCCTGCGCCTCGCCCGGGTCGCCTTCAATGGCGATCCGCAGGGAGCGCAGGAAATTCACATCCTGCGCGGTAAAGGGCGCGCCCCGACCCTCGCCTCCCGGGGCCTGCTCCAGCTGCTCTTCGACCTCGTTCAACCCGATGGTCGCCTCGAGCATCAGCAGCACGTCAAAGCCGTGCTTGCGGATGTCCTGGACTACGCCGGCGATCTGCTCCGATTCCGAGACACTCTCGTGAATGGCTTCGCCCAGTTGCTGGACCAGCTGACGCAGCTTTTGATTCACTCTGTTGCCTCTGTTCCTGCCGGCTTCCGTGCTCCCGGCGCTGCTTGATTTTTTCTTACCTTACCTGTGATGAGCGAGGGCGGCAATTTGAATCAGGCGCCCTGCATTTCGGTACCCGGCCGGGGCGCCCGGGTGGCCGCGCACCCCGGCGGGGCTCGCATGTACACTCGGGACTATGCGGTCAAAGACGTTCGGGCGGGCGCTGGGCATCGGCTTGCGCGTGGCCGGCAAGGCCCTGCTTGCGGACAAGCGGCTCGCGCCGGAGGCGGCCGAGCAGGCCCGGCTGGAGGCGGTGCGGGCGGCAGGCCGGCGCGGCCGTTCGGTCGGTGCGGGACTGGGTCAGGGCACCCGCCGGCTGGGTCAGGGCACCCGCAACTTCAGTCGCGCCGTATGGAACCCCTTTGCGCTGGCTACCGGGGTGCTCTGGCTCGAGATCACCGGGCTGTTCTTCATCCTGTTCGCGCTCTTCTTCGCCCAGCACCTGTATGGGCTGCGCGGAGCCTGGCGCACCGGCCCCGAGCATGGCCGTTTCCTGCTCTACAGCGCCCTGCTCGCCCTGTTCGCCTACTTCGCCGCGACCTCGTTTCTCCGCGCCCGGCGCAAGCAGAGGCGGCAGACCTGACCGCGCACC
>CAZZYH010000252.1:0-3612 GCA_964658225.1 Vulcanimicrobiota bacterium
CGCGCCGCTGATCGCGCCGCAGATCCACCCCTTTCTGACCGTGCATATTCCGGGTGGGGGCGGCCAGCGAACGAGCGTGCTGCTCTCCCTCGCCAGGCTCGTGGAGGCGCTGTTCTGCTCGGAGGCTTACCTGCCCTGGCACCCCCTGGCGCTGCTGGCCTTTCTGGTGTTCGCGGGCCTTTTCGTCTACGGGGCCGGCTGTGGGTACCGGCGCGCCCGCGCCGGCGCGCTGCGCGGATCGCTGCTGACAGACGACGAGGGGCTGGCCAGCTTCGCCCTGTTTACGCTGCTGTTTTTCTGCTTGGTGGTGGGCGCCGGCCTGGGGATCAAGCCCCGTAACGGACTGCTGCTGATCCCTCTGATGGCAGTCCCCTTCGCTCTGATCCTCGGCCTGGTCCGCCCGGCTCGTCTGCAGGCGCTGGCGCTGCTTGTCTTCGCGCTCTGGAGTGGCGTCGGCATGGAGCACCTGCTCCGTCGCGAGGGACTCACCAAGTCCAACATGAACAACCACCCGGAGGAGCTGGTGCGGTACATACGCCAGGCGCAGGGCGCGGATTGTTCGGTGGTGGTCACCTATGACCAGCTGATGGCGCTGACCGTCGGGACCAGCGATCTACCGCGCACGCTGCTGCTGACGCCCGTGCCCAGCCCGGTGCCGCTGCACCTGGCGCGCTTTCAACCGGGCGCTTGCCCGCGGATCGACCTGTACCGGGTCAGGTCGTACCTGGGCGGGATGGGGGCAGGAGGAAAGCTGGTCAGCGAAGAGATGGCTGCGGCCCGCACGCTGCCGCCGGCCGCGACGCTCGACCTGAGCCTTGATCCCGACGCGGCACGCAAACGCAGGCTCACCTTCATCAGCGGCGCCGGCGATCTGCCCGATTACCGCTACCTTGTCACGCTCGATCGACTCACTCCCGCGGAGTTTGCCGCCGTCGAGCCGAAGCTGGCCCACTATGTCACGGCCGATGGTCAGCCCATGCCCGGGGCCGCCTCCCCGACCGGGCGCTAAGCCGCAGCTTCGATCTGTTTCGGGGGGATACTTTGGGCACCTCGTCTCTTCATACAGGGCGCGCCTGAAGGCTGTAGCATGAACAAAATGAGTGAAGGTCGTTGGGTACTGTTGATCGCCAGTGAGGTCGGGGGCACCGACTCGGTTTCTGACCGCGCCATGGAGCGGCTGGTGGATGCTATTTCCGAAGAGGGCTACGAGGTGGTGCGCACCTCGACGCCCGAGGACGGGCTGTCGCTGGTCACCTCCGACCCGTCGCACTCAGCGATCCTGCTCGACTGGGACCTCGAGGGCGACAACCAGTTTGACGAACGGGCGGCGCTGCAGATCCTGCGGGCGGTGCGGCGCCGGAACAAGAAGATCCCGATCTTCTTGATCGCTGACCGGACGCTTGTCTCCGAGCTGCCGCTGGAGGTCGTCAAGCAGGTGCACGAGTACATTCACCTGTTCGGGGATACGCCGGCCTTCATCGCCAACCGCGTCGACTTTGCGGTCGAGCGCTATCATGAGCAGCTGCTGCCGCCCTACTTCCGCGAGTTGAAGAAGTATACCGACCAGGGCGCCTACTCCTGGGACGCGCCCGGGCACATGGGCGGCGTGGCGTTTTTGAAGCACCCGGTAGGCATGGAGTTCCACAAGTTCTTCGGCGAGAACCTGCTGCGTTCTGACCTCGGCATCTCGACCGCGCCGCTCGGTTCCTGGCTCGACCATATCGGGCCACCGGGCGATTCCGAGCGCAACGCGGCGCGCATCTTCGGCGCGGACTGGACCTTTTATGTTCTCGGCGGCTCGTCCAACTCCAATCAGATCGTCGGCCACGGAGTCATTGCCCAGGACGATATCGTGCTCGCCGACGCGAACTGCCACAAGTCGATCTGCCACTCGCTGACGGTGACGGGCGCGCGGCCGGTGTACTTCAAGCCGACCCGCAACGGCTACGGCATGATCGGGCTGGTGCCGCTCAAGCGCTTCTCGCCCGAGTCGGTCCGGGAGCTGATCGCCAAGAGTCCCTTCTCGGCCGGGGCGCGGTCGCAGGCGCCGACCTACGCGGTGGTGACCAATTCGACCTACGACGGGCTCTGCTACGACGTGGACCGGGTCGTCGAGGAGCTGGCCCAGAGCGTGCCGCGGGTGCACTTTGACGAGGCCTGGTACGCGTACGCGAAGTTTCACCAGATCTATCAGGGCCGCTATGCGATGGGGGTGCCGGAGGAGATGCCGAACCGGCCCACGCTCTTCTCGGTGCAGTCCACGCACAAGATGCTGGCCGCGTTTTCGATGGGTTCGATGGTGCACATCAAGCTGAGCGATCGCGCGCCGCTGGACTTTGACCAGTTCAACGAATCCTTCATGATGCATGGGACCACCTCGCCTTTCTACCCGCTGATCGCCTCGCTCGACGTGGCCGCGGCGATGATGGACGAGCCGGCCGGCCCTACTCTGATGAACGAGACGATCCAGGATGCGATCAGCTTTCGCAAGGCCATGTCCTCGGTCGCGCACCGGCTGCGGGCGGCGGAGAAAAACGGCGATGGCTGGTTCTTCTCTCTCTACCAGCCGGAGAGCGTGACCGACCCGGCCGATGGCGAGAATCACCTGTTCGAGGAGGCTCCGGACCGGCTGCTGGGGACCAGGTCGAGCTGCTGGACGCTCAAGCCCGGGCAGGATTGGCACGGCTTCCAGGACGCCGACATCGAAGACGATTACTGCATGCTGGACCCGACCAAGGTGACCATCCTGACCCCGGGCGTCAACGCGCAGGGCGTCATCGACCAGTGGGGGATCCCGGCGGCGATCCTGACCGAGTTTCTCGACTCCCGGCGCGTCGAGATCGCCCGGACCGGGGACTACACGGTGCTGGTGCTGTTTTCCGTCGGAACGAGCAAGGGCAAGTGGGGATCGCTGCTCGAGAACCTGTTCGAGTTCAAGCGGCTTTACGACACCGAGGCGCCGCTTGAAGAGGCGCTGCCGGAGCTGGTGGCCAAGTACCCGACGCGGTACCGCAATTCCACCTTGAAGGAACTCTCGGACGAGATGCACCTGGCCATGGTGGAGATGGACTTGGCCGGCCTGGTGAACGCGGCCTGCGATGAAGATTTTGACCCCGTGCTGACCCCCGCGCAGACCTACCAGAAGCTGGTGCGCGGGGAGACCGAGCGGCTGCGCTTTGAGAAGATGGCGGGGCGGATCGCGGCGGTCATGCTGGTGCCCTATCCACCGGGGATCCCGATGAGCATGCCCGGCGAGCGGCTGGGCGGGCCCAATACGCCGGTGATCAAGCTGATCCTGGCGATGGAGGAGTTCGGCAAGCGGTTCCCCGGCTTTGAGCGCGAGGTGCACGGCATCGAGGTCGATGCGGAGGGCAACTACTGGATGCGCGGGGTAGTTGAGGCGCCGGCGAAGCGGGTTCGCAAGAAGAAGGCCAAGCAGGCGGTGCCGGTGGCCGAAGAGCCGCCGGGGCAGGAACCGCCGGAAGAGGAGCTGGTCGGAGCGGGCCGGTTGCCGTCCAGGCCGGTGCGGCGGTCGATCAGTTAGCGCCCAGCTCGGGGCGCGGTTCAGGCCCGATTCGGGCGCAGCTCGGGGCGGCGGTGCAGGCCCAAGTC
>CAZZYH010000253.1:0-3603 GCA_964658225.1 Vulcanimicrobiota bacterium
CCGAGCGCGCAAGGCCGGCTCCGCTGAGAGCCTGCGCGAGCTCCAGCACGGGCGCAGCGCCGCGCAGGTGGCGGCCAATCTCGGCGCGGCGGCGCTTGCAGGCACGCTGATCAACGCGCATGGCCAGGTCGTCGCGCTCACAGTGCTGCTGGCCGCGCTGGCCGAGGCCGCGGCCGACACGCTGGCCTCGGAACTTGGCCAGCTGGTAGGCGGCACGCCCTGGCTGCTGACCACGCTCCGGCCCGTGCCCGCCGGCACCGACGGCGGCGTCACCCTCAGCGGCACCGCGCTCGGCGCGCTGGGCGCAGCGATCGTGTCTGGAGTGGGTACGGTAGTGATGGGCCTCCCCCGGCCTGCCGCCTGGCTGGCTGCGGGCGCAGCCCTTGCCGGGCTTTTCTTTGACAGCCTGCTGGGTGCCACGCTCGAGCGCGCCGGCTGGCTCAACAATGATGCGGTCAACTTTCTTTCGACGATCTTCGCCGCCGCACTCGCGCTCGGGATGGGCGAAGCCGGCCGGTAGATGCCTCTTCCCTCCCCCTCCCCGCGCGGGGACCCAGTCTCCAAGCCCGAGCCGTCCCGCACCCCCGTTTGCCTGGGCGTCTATCGGTCTGCCGCCTAGACCGGCTCGGGCCGGGTGCGCATGCCGCGCAGGATGGCCAGTCCGCGTTCGACCCGAGACCACGCCCGCGGGTCCTTGCGGGTGGAGATCGGTGCGGCCGGGTCCGCGTAATAGGCCAGCAGGTCCCGCTCCAGGCCCGCCGGGACCACGGCCGAGGGGTCCTTGGTGATGCGCGCGAGCAGGCGTGCATAGGTCCTGTCCGTCAGCCGGTAGGCGCCGGGCGCAACCATGCGGCCGGTATCGAGGTCGCGGTTGGGCAGCGTCGCTGCAACCTGATCCAGCCGGTCCAGCTGTTGACGGAGCGAGGAGACCGCGCGATTGAGACTTGCGACGTAGCGGCTCTCAGCCGCGGGCTCGGGGCCGCGAATGGCGAGCATCGACAGCGCGCCCAGTTTGGGCGTCATCCAGATCAGCCCGGCCAGCGTGTAGGTTCCGATGCCGGGCCGTTTGCGGTACTGGTTCCAGCCATTTTCAAAGTCTGTCTTGGCCAGCTCCTGCTCCAGCTGGAGGGTCTCGGCATCCTGGACCTCGGGCGGAAAGCTGGAGCGGTGCAGCACGTTCTCGGCATAGGCGATGCGCGGCAGAAAACTGCGCACCGAGAAGCGATAGCCGCGAATGGTGGGCCGCCGGGCGCCTAAAATCTGGTTCGCCCCCAGCCCGTAAGTCTCGTAGAACGCGCGGTCGAGCAGGTCGCGTGCGATATGCAAACCCACGTGCCGCAGGTAGGCCGAGGGAGCAAAGCGGTGCTTGGCAATCTGGTTGACGTCAAAGGCAAACTCGGCGCGCACGTGGGCGTGCGGGCTGTCGTCATAGGTCACGCTCGGTCCATACTTCGCGCGCAGGCCGGGGAACTCATCGGCCACGCTGAGGTTGGTCGCCTCGGCATGACCGATCGTGTCGCCTACATAGTGCGAGAGCGCGCCGATGGCAAAGGCGAGCTCATCGGCTGTCCGGGCGTCGCGAAGCAGAGCCTGCACAAAGTCGCCCGCGCGCACATAGTGGGTCAGGTCGCTGAACAGCTCGTTGCCGAAGGGATAGTAGCCGAGGTCCTGGATCGCGCAGCCCCCGTAGGCAAAGGCATGGGCGCGGTCGGTCTGCGCGGGCGTGAGCCCCGGATAGCGACGCAGCAGCAGCGGTTTGATCGACGTCGTCCAGGCAAGATCGATCAGCTGCTCGTGCGTCTGGACCCAGTAACCGCGCGCCGGGCCCGCCGCAGAGCCAAAAAGAGCCAGGCCGAGCACCGCGACGGCGAGCCGAAGGTAACGTGACTGTCTCCTGCGCATGACCCGAGCGTCCCCCTCTTGATCCTCAATGCATGTGCAGGCGGAAGGCTGTGTAGCTGATGATCTCGTGCAGCAACCGCTTCGCGCGATCCGCGAAGGGCAGCGGCCGGGCCTCCCGACGCGGGGAGGTATACACCGTCAGCCCGGCGGCATCGCACAGCGCGTGGATGCGAAACAGGTGCGTGCCATCGCTCACCACGTCGATCCGCTGCAGTTGGTTGGCGCTTGCGATCACCGCCAGCCGCTCGGCGGATTCGCGCGTATCCCGGCTGCGGGTCTCGGCGATGATGGCGCTCTCGGGCACACCGTGCGCTACCAGGTACTCCTGGCCGACCCCGCCCTCGGAGTGGCGCTCGGAGGGGTCCCCGCCGCCCAGCGTAATGACCAGCGGCGCAAGTTTCTCCCGGTAGAGCGCGAGGCCGTGGTCGAGCCGGGCGCGCAGCACCGGAGAAGGCCGCCCATCATACTCGGCTGCGCCAAAAACGGCGATCGCATCGGCCGGGCGCGCCTGGTCATGGGCGGCGTAGGCGTTGATCTGGCGGTACACAAAAACCACCCAGGCCAGCACCGCCAGCAGGGCTAGAACCAGGAAACCGCGTAGCCACCCTGCGCGGGTGCGGCCGACAGGCATTGGCTCGGTGCCCTCTGCTGCGAGCTTCTCAGGCGCAGCCCCGCCGGGGGTACGCATCGCTAGCGGTTCAGCGCCAGTGCGATCTCGTGCGTCGGGATCGCGCCTTCGCGAAGAATCTGCCAGCTGCCATCGCCGCCCGAAAGATCGACGATCGTTGTGGCGGTGTTCCGCCCCGTCGGACCGCCGTCGATGATCAGCGGGATGCGGTCCCCGATCTGATCGCGCACACACTGGGCGTAGGTGCATTCGGGTGCGTTCTGCAGGTTGGCTGAGGTGGCGGTGATGGGCAGCCCGAAGGCCTCAACGACCGCGCGCGCAATCGCCGCATCCGGGATGCGCAAGGCGACGTTGCCGGTATTGGCGGTAGAGCGCAGGGGCAGCCTCGAGCTGGCCTTGACGATCAGGGTCAGCGGGCCGGGCCAGAATGTTTCCGCCAGCTTGTCGAAATCAAAGCCCAGGTCACGCGCCAGCTCGTAGGCCTGCGCGAGGCTTGCAACCAGCAGCGAGAGGGGCTTGTTCTTAAGCCGGGACTTGATCTCGTAAATGCTCTCGACCGCGCGCAGGTTGACCGGATCGACGGCGAGACCGTAAAAGGTGTCGGTGGGAACGCCTACAACCTTGCCGCTCTGCAGGCATGTGACGACATATTGCACCAGCTCCGGCTCGGGCTCGTCCGGGTCAATGCGCAGGATTTCCGCGAACAAATTGGCTCCTGGGAAAGAGAAAAGTCGGTGGGCAACGACCCCGTCCAAGGGTTGCCGCCAGGGGATCGGGCCGGGCGCGCGGTAGAATCGCACCCATGCCGGCAGCCCCCTACACGCATATCCGCATTGTACAGAGTCGGCACAACGCCCGCGTCAAGGAGCTGCGCGCTGCGCTTGCACGGCCCAGCGCCGAGCGCGTGGGGCTGGAGGGCATGCACCTGGTCAAGGAGGCGCTCGAGAGCGATCTCGCGGTGCAGACGATCTTTGTGCGTACCGGCGAGGAGGCGCTGCTGGAGGCGCTGGCCGCTGGCCTCGCGCCGGGCAGGCTTGGGTGCGTGCCGGAGATCCTGTCCGTTGGGGAAGAGG
>CAZZYH010000254.1:0-3595 GCA_964658225.1 Vulcanimicrobiota bacterium
TTCCTCTGGAGCCTGGGCAGCGTCGCGGCGCATCTCGGGCGCCTCGAGCAGCTCGGCTGCGGTGGCTTGGACCGAGCCAAGGGTTGCCTCGCCCGGGAGCCCCCCGGGTTCGCGCGCCTGCCTGGGGTGCAAGGCGTCTGGTGCTCTCAGCTCTTCGTTCATGCCGCTCCGTAAACTCTCTGCGTCTCGTTAGCGATAACTTGCGGCCTGCATCTCGAACATCTCTGCGTAGCGCCCACCGAGCGCTAACAACTGTGCGTGGTTGCCCTCTTCCACGAGCCGGCCGCCGGCGAGCACCACGATGCGGTCGGCCATGCGAACCGTCGAGAAGCGGTGCGAAATCAGCAGCGCCATCTTGCCCTGGGTCAGCTCCGCGAAGCGCTCAAAGACTTCGAGCTCTGATTTCGCGTCCAGCGCCGCGGTCGGCTCGTCCAGGATGAGCAGCTGTGCGTCCCGCAGGTAGGCCCGGGCCAGCGCAATCCGCTGCCACTCGCCGCCCGACAGGTCCACGCCTGTCTCAAAGCGCCGGCCCAGCATCTGGTCATAGCCGCCGGCGAGCTTGGCCACCACGCTCGCAGCCAGGCTCTTTTCCGCCGCCTCGATCAGGTCGGCCTCCGAGTGCTCCACCTCCACCCGGCCTACCCCGATATTCTCGCGCACGGTCATCTCGTAGCGCATAAAATCCTGAAAGATTACGCCCATCTCCTGGTGCAGATCATCGAGCGCGTACTCGCGCAGGTCTACCCCATCGAGCAGGATCTGGCCCTCGGTAGGGTCGTAGAGCCGGGTAATGAGCTTGACGACGGTGGTCTTGCCCTGGCCGTTTTCGCCGATGAGCGCAATCCGCTCCCCGGGCCGCAGCGAAAAGTTGAAATTCTTGAGCACCCGCCGCTCCGTGCCCGGATAGGCAAAGGAGACGTTTCTGAATTCGAAGCCCTCGCGGATGGGTCGCGGCACCTTGCGGCCTTCGGGCTTCGAAACCACGATCGGCTTCATCTCGAAGAAGCCGATCAGGTCGGTGAGGAAAAGCGCCTGGTCGGCGATGCCGGAAGCAGTCGAGAAGACCAGTTGCAGGTTGGTCTGGGCCTGCTGTACCGATGCCGTGATGAAGACGAAGTCCTGCAGGGTGTAGTGGCCATGGATCGCCCGCCAGATCACATAAATATACGAGGAGTAGTAGCCGGCCGTGCCGACCACCGAGAACAGCCCGCCCCAGGTAAGCCGGGAGCGCGAGAGCGCCACGTTCTCGGTGTAGATCTGGTGCGAAAGCTTGGCAAACCGATCGGTAAAGTAATTGCTGAGGTTGAACAGCTTGAGCTCTTTCGCCGCTTCCTTCGAGCCGCCTACCTGGCGCAGGTAGTCCATCTCACGCTTGGCCGGGGTCTGGCGAAAGTTCTTTGCGTAGCCCAGAAACGCAAAGTGCGTCTCGCCCAAAAAGGAGGGGACCACGGCCACCCCGAGCAGCAGGATGAGCAGCGGCGCCTTCCACAACAGCACCCCTGAGAAGAACAGGGTCGAGAGAACCTGCTGAAAGAGCCGGCCCATGGCCTGGATCATGGCCAGCCGGTCGGTGGCCTGCACCCGCGCTCGCTCCAGCCGGTCATAGTAGACCGGGTCCTCATAGGTGGTCAGGTCGAGCATCGCCGCCTTGCGCATGACCAGGATCGAGACGTGATGCGTGTACCGGTCGGCCAGCAGCGAATCGAAGAAGTCGATCAGCCGGGCGAGCATGCCGGTGGCGATCACGATGGCTACTTCGGCCGCGACCACCCACCAAAAGTTCGCCGGGATGCCGCGGCCGCTGATCGCCTGCTCGACGCCGTTGATGATCCGCGCAGCCACGTAGCCGCCGCCCACTGGCCCTGCCGCCACCAGCACGCGCAGGATCAGCCCCCAGGTCACCACCGCGGGGCCCGACTCCCACAGGATGTGGAGCACGGGCGGGACATTGCGCAGTGCGCGCACTCGCTCGGCCCATGCGCTTTGTGTTTTTCTCGTCTCGGTCATTCGTTCTTAAGAAATAGGGCCTTATGTCGCGTGGAGCACCGAGCCCTGGCTGCTGGCTCGGATGCGGTTTCTGGAGTAGGCGTTGTGATAGCAGGAGAGTGCGGGCGTACACCGGGCCAGCGATACAGCCTTCGGCCCCAGTGTATGCCAGACTGGAAGCGCAGGAGCCTTTTTGTCCAAACTTGATACATCTTGCATTTGGGCAAGGCGGAACTGCGGCGGAGGAGACACGTGCGTAACGATGACGGTTACGATTGCCGGCCGCGCCCGGATCGCCCGGATTGCCTGGTTCTGGGGGCCGGCGTCGCCGGCCTCGCGGCGGCGCGCTCCCTGGCCGAGGCCGGCCTGCGTGTGCTGGTGCTCGAGGCGCGGGACCGGGTCGGTGGGCGGCTGCTCACAGTCTATCCCTCCGGTGACGAGGAACAGACCCCGGTGGAGCTGGGAGCAGAGTTTGTGCATGGCCGGCCCCCGGAACTGCTGGCGCTTCTGGCCGAGGCCGGGCTCAAGATCTACGAGACTGCCGGCGCGCAGATGCGGTACGAGGGCGGGCTCTTGCGCGCCCCGGAGCAGGGCGATGACGCCTTCTTCGGGCTGCTGGCTGAGCTGAGCCCGTCCGGTCCCGATCAGACCTTTGACCAGTTCCTGGCCGCGCGCCGGGCTCCGGAGGCGGAGGCGCGGCGGGCGCGGCAGTATGTCGAAGGCTTCAACGCGGCGGACGCGGCGCGCATCGGCACGCGCGGGCTGGCGCGGCAGCAAGCGGCTGAAGATGCGATCGAGGGGGATCGCTCGGCGCGGCTGCGCGGCGGCTACGCGCGGCTGGCGGAGTATCTGCGGAGCCGCGTGCTGGCCGCCGGCGCGACCCTGCTGCTCGAAACGCCGGTCGCCTCGATAGCATGGGAGCCTGGGCGGGTGGTGGTGCGATCGGGCGCAGGGGCGTCCTACCGGGCGCGTTGCGCGGTGGTGGCTCTGCCGCTCGGCGTGCTGCATGCCGGTTCGGTGCCCTGCATGCCCGAGCCCGAGGTCGCCCTTGGCGCGGCGCGGCGGCTCGCGGCCGGCTCGGTGCAGCGCGTGGTGCTGCGCTTTCGTACGCGCTTCTGGAGCGATCGCGCCCCGCACATGCGTTTTCTCTATACGGCTGACCAGATGCCGCCAACCTGGTGGACCACCGAGCCGCACCAGAGCGGGACGCTGACGGGGTGGCTGGGCGGCCCGCGGGCGCTTTCCTGGGGCGCTTCGGAACTGGTCGGCTCCGGGCTGCGCTCGCTCGAGCGGATCTTCGGCCTCGAGCCGGGCAGCCTCGATCGAGAGCTCGCCGGGTGGTATGCCCATGACTGGCAGCAGGATCCGTTCAGCCTGGGCGCGTACAGCTATGCGCCTGCGGGCGCTGCGGAGGCCGCAGAGATTCTGGCTGCGCCCGTCGAGAGCACGCTGTTTTTCGCGGGCGAGCATACCGATACTACTGGGCATCCCGGCACCGTGCATGGGGCTCTGCGGTCCGGCTTGCGGGCCGCCGGGCAGGTGCTGGCAGTGCTTTCGTCTTGAGTCGGGCCGCCGCGGCGCCGGGGCCGAACCCGCCGCACCGAATCCG
>CAZZYH010000255.1:0-3560 GCA_964658225.1 Vulcanimicrobiota bacterium
CCAGGGGATTGCGCGAGTCACCGCCATGCTTGACTTTGAGCAGGTACATTGCAAGCGTGGGCACGAGCGTCCGCGAGAGGATGTAGGAAGCAATCATCGCGAAGACGACCGCCTCGGCGAGGGGCACAAATAAGTAGCGCGCCACGCCGGCGAGGAAAAACATGGGCAGAAACACGATGCAGATACAGAGGGTGGAAACCAGCGCCGGGGTGGCGATCTGTCCTGCGCCATCGAGGATCGCCTCCCGCAATCCATAGCCCTCTTCAAGAAATCGCTCGATATTTTCAATCGTCACGGTCGCGTCGTCGACCAGAATGCCGACCGCAAGGGCCAGGCCGCCGAGCGTCATCGTGTTGATCGTCTCACCCAGCAAACTCAGCACAATGACCGAAGACAAGATCGAGAGCGGAATCGAGATAGCAATAATGATGGTCGAACGCCAACTGCCCAGAAACAGCAAAATCATCAACGCGGTCAGAGCGGCCGCGATCACCGCCTCACGCACTACGCCTGAGACCGCCGCCCGCACAAAGACCGACTGATCCCCAAGCGGCGTCATCTTGAGATTGGGCGGCACGATGGTGGCTACCCGCGGCAGCATTGCGCGCACCCCGCTCACGACATCGAGGGTCGAAGCGCTGCCGCTCTTGAGGATCGAAATCAGCACGCCCCGGCGTCCATCCTGGCGCACGACGTTGGTCTGGAACGCGGCGCCATCGCTTACCGTAGCCACATCGCGCATGTAGACGGTCGCGCCGTTGACCTGCTTGACCGGCAGCAGGCTCAGGTCATCGACCGAGCGGGGCGCGCCGTTGGTGCGCACGTCGTATTCAGCCAGCCCGATCTTCGCTGTGCCCGACGGCATGACCACATTCTGGGCGTTCAGCGCAGCCAGAACGTCGGCCGGCGAAACGCCCTTGGCCTGCATCTGCTGCTGGTCCATGTTGACGGTGATCTGGCGTTGCTTGCCGCCGTACGGCTGCGGAGCCACCGCCCCGGGCACCGTGATCAATTGGGGCCGGATGAAGTTGAGACTGTAGTCGTTCAGCTGCTGCTCGCTCAGCCCTTCGCCCGAGACGCTCAACTGCAGGATGGGCACACTCGATGCGGAGAAGTTAATGATCTCCGGCGGCAGGGAGCCCGGGGGCAGTTGCTTGAGCATGTACTGGGAGACCGCGGTCACCTGCGCATTGGCCGTGTCGAGGCTGGCGCCGGGCTGCAGAAAGATCTTGGTGACCAGCACGCCGTTGTAGGTGGTCGACTCGGTGTGCTGGATGTTGTCGACCAGCGTCGTCAGGCCCTTTTCAAAGGGTGAGGTCATCCGCCCTTCGAGCTCTTCCGGATTCATGCCGGTGTACTGCCAGGCGACAGCGACCACCGGGATATTGATGTTCGGGAAGATATCGGTCGGCGTCCGCAGGATCACAACCGGGCTCAGGATCAGGATGAGCAGGGCCAGGATGATGAAGGTATAAGGACGGTCGAGCGCTATCTTGACAATCCACATGAAGCGATCCTTCTGCGTCGAGCCCGGGCCGGGTTCCAGTCTCTAGGCCGCTCCTATAGTTCCTCATACTTCTGCCGGAAACCCAAACAGTTTGTTCCGGCTTTGCTGATCGGAAAAACCGATAAGCTAGCAAGCATGGAACTGCGCCACCTCCGCTACTTTGTCGCTGTTGCTTCGGCAGGCGGCTTTACCCCCGCCGCGCGTATGCTCCACGTCTCGCAGTCAGCCATCAGTGAGCAGGTGCGGGATCTTGAAGACGAACTCGGCGTGCCGCTGATCGATCGCGCGCAGCATCGCACCCGCCTCACCGCCCATGGCGTGCTCTTCCTTGAGGAAGCCCGCCGTACGCTCACCGCTGCGGACCGTGCGGTCGAGGTTGCGCAGCGTTCCCTGCGCGGCGAAATCGGCACGCTGGTCATCGGCTTTTTTGTCGGCGTCACGGGGGATCTGTTTGCCAAGCTCATCCGCGAGTTCCGCAGCCGCTACCCGTCGGTCCGCGTCTCCCTGGTGGAGCTTACGCCCACCGAGCAGCAACATGGCCTGCTCAGCGGCGCAATCGACCTTGGCTTTACCCGCACCGTTGAGCCGGCGCTGGCCGCCCGCCTCGAAGCCGAGCGCCTCTACGTCGAGCCGCTCTTCGTCGTGGTGCCTAGAACCCACCGGCTGGCCCATCGCACCGTCCAGCTCGGGGAGCTTGCGCCTGAGTCCTTCGTGATGGCTCAGCGGGACACCTCGCCGGTGCTGTTCGACCGCGTCATCTCGCTCTGTGCCGAGGCCGGGTTCTCGCCGCGCATCGTTGCCACGGCTTCTGTGTCGACCGGCGTCCTCACACTGGTACACGCGGGCGAAGGCATCGCGATCCTGCCCGAGAACGCGCAATACTTTGCGCCACACGAACTCGCCTTCCGGCCGATCGCCCATCCCGGCGCCACCATTGACCTGGTCATCGCCTGGCCGCGCCACCGCGAAACCGTCATCGCCCGCGCCTTCCTGAAGTTGATGCGGGAGCTGCTGCGACCTGCGTAGCGCCCGCACCGCCCCCTACTGCGGACACCCGCCAGGGAAGGCGGCCGGGCAGGGCGAGCTCAGGTGATCCTCCGAGGTGAAGGTGGAGGCGGGCAGCGCCGCTCCGTTGTAGAGGTTGGCCGCGGGAGCGTTGGGCCAGGCGTAGCGGACAAACGCCGGATCTTCGACGCCATCGGCATGGACGACAACGGTGGAGCCCTCGAGGTGCGCGCCGGCCGGGTGAAAGCGTAGATCGTCTCCGGCTACTTCAAAGCCCTGCGGATCGCCCTTCGCCGTGAGGCCCTCCGCGTGGTCAAACCAGACGCGCATGCTGCTGCCCTCGCGGGTCGCCTGCCGGTATATCGGCCCGCTGTACTCGACCTTCTCGCCGTAGACCATGGCCCGCGCAGCCAGCGCCAGGCGCGCGGCCACGCTCTGCTTATCCGACGGATGCACGTTGTCCGGATCGCCCACGTCGAGGGTAACCGCCATCGCGGTGTTGGTCAGCTTGAGGGTTCGGCGCTGTGCCTCCCGCAGGGTCCCCCACAGCTCGCCCGGCGTGGAGGTAAAGCTCGAGATCTGGACAAAGAGGAAAGGAAAGTCGCCTTGATGCCAGTGCATGCGCCAGTCGGTGATCATGGCCGAAAAGGCTCGCTCGTAAAGCGGCGCGCGTGGAACCATGCTGTCGCTCTCGCCCTGGTACCAGATAGCGCCCTTGATGGTGTAGGGGGTGGCCGGCGCGATCATGGCATTAAAGAGCCCGGCCGGCGACCAGGAGTTGGGATTGGGATGCCAGGCATGCTTGGGCGCGGGCTGCCCGGCAGCCTTGGCGGCCGCATCCTCGCGCTTCTCTGCGGCAATCCGGGCCTGCTCGTCGGCCTGTCGATCAGCCATCTGGGCTCGGGCGGCAAAGACCGGCATCAGCGAGGCGTCGGCGGCCAGCGCATCCAGGCTCATCCAGGCCGCCACCGGGGTTCCCCCCCAGGTGGAGTCGATCAGGCCGATGGGCACGTGCTCGCGCTGGTGCAGCTCACGACCGAAGAGGTAA
>CAZZYH010000256.1:0-3536 GCA_964658225.1 Vulcanimicrobiota bacterium
CCCGGGCTTGTCCCGCGCAGCATGGCGGCCCGCCGGTTGTTTCGTGGGCTACTCGACGGCTTCCGCTCGCGTATCCCTGCGGACTCCGCTGTTGTGGGCAAAGACAAACGCGGAGGAGCGTTCGGGGAACTCGGAAGCGAAGGCCTGCACGGCCGCCGCGAGGGTCAGCACGACGCTATCCGGCTTGGCCGAGCCGAAGCGGGAGCGCAGCGTCTCTGGCGAGCTGGTGCTGCCCCACAGTCCGACCAGGATGCGGTTGGACGGCAGTTCCCTGCGCAGCCGCGCGCAGAGAGCACGCGCGGGCACAAAGGCGAGCGGTGGCACGGCGGAGATGCACAGCGCGGTAGAAGGATCTTCGGCAAAGCGCGCCAGCAGTTCGGACGAGAGCGCCGAGGGGTGAAGCAAAATGGTCTTGTGGCCGGCGCGCTCGAGCAGTTGCGCCAGCATGATGGCGGCAATCTCATCGGCCTGGTCACTGGTGGGCACGCAGACCACCGGGCAGCGTCTCTCGAGCGATTCCAGCACCTCGCAGGTCTTCAGGGCGACCGGCTCCGGTGAGCCGTACTCGGTGAGTTCTTCAATCAACTCCTGCGCGCTCTGCAGCAGGAAATGGGCGCGTTCTTCGCCGAGCATGCCCTGGTGTCGATCCTGCTCGGCCAACCCCAGGGCGGGGAGCACGACCTGGTCATAGAGCTCGAGCGTAGAGCGCTGCTCGAGGAACCGGTCGGCGACGGTGTGCGCCTCGGCCTGGTCCATGGCCAGCAGGCGCTCGTAGAAGTGGGCTTCCGGGGCGAGCTCGGCTTCGTCGCCGAGCAGGATGTGGAGAAACGACATCTGCGGCAGTACCCGCCCGGTCACGATCAGGCAAACGGTAAGCGGCGTCGCCAGAGCGAGCCCGGGCCAACCCCAGAGCAGCGTCCAGAAGATCGCCATCACGACCAGCGCGAGCTCCGAGATGCCGGTATGCGCGCCGTAGAACCAAGGTTCGAAGAAGTTCGCAACCGCGGCCTCGAGCGAGGTGATCAGGGCGACCACGCTCGCCGCCTGCCACCAGGTGGGAAAGATGATGAGCGCAAAGACGGTCGGCAGGATGCCGCCGACCAGCGGGCCAAGATAGGGCACCATCCGCAGCAGGGCGAGCAACGCGCCCCAGAGGGTGGCGTTCGGTATGCCGAGCGCGAAGAGTCCGAAAGCGAACACAATGCCGCAGCCGGCATTCACCGTGACGTTGGCGATCAGGTAGCGGCTGATGCGTTCGGCCGCATCGTCTAGCGCCTGGGTCATGATGTTGAGCCGGCCCATCCCGGCCAGCAGCAGCAGCCGATTGCGCAGGTCTTCCCGCTTGAGCAGCATGTAGATGGTGAAGACGATGACCATGCCCGCGGTGCCGAGCGGTCCAAGGACCGGGATCAAGATCTGCCGGAGATAGTCGGCGTTGGTGCTAGGGGGTTCGACAATGATGACGGGCGCGGGCTGCTGCCCGGGCGCCACCAGGGTCCCGACCACGGCCGCGCTCTCTTTCTCGCCAAGCGCCTGCGCCTGCGTCCGGCCCGCCGAGCCTGCCTTGCGGCCCCGCGCGTTCGTCGGAGCGCCGGCCTGGGGCGTCGCCGTCGCGCTGCCTCCGGCAAGCTCCTTGCCCAGCCCCTCGAGGCTCACGATCGCCTGGCCCAGGCGGCTCTCGGTGGAGACGTGGGTGAAGGCCAGCTTGGCGCGAATGTTCGCGCTGTGCTCGGGCAGGTCGTTGACCACGGTCAGCAACTGGCCGGCGACCAGCCACACCACGCCCCCCAAAAGCCCCGTCGCCGCCGCAATGACCAGCAGCGTGCCCGGCACCCTCGGCACGCGCAGCCGCTCCAGCCGAGCGACCGCCGGGCCCAGGAGAAAGTTGAAGGTCAGCGCCAGGGCCAGCGGCACCAGGATGGAGCGCCCATAGTAGAGTGCGATGACGACCAAGGCCAGCAGCAGCAGCGGCTCCTGCGCGAGCAGGCTTTGGCGCTGTTCTTCCCGGCGTTGGGTTGGCTTGGGGTTCATGCGGTCTGCGAACAAGGAACGCGGTAGCGTGTCTCGGTCGAAAGCGTATCGACAGGATAGATGCAGAGTGAGGCAGGCAAGCCTGCACTGCCGAGCGGTGGGGTACTAAAGTGAGAGAGGGAACCCGGTCCTCGCGCGAAGCGTAATCAAGCAAGCAGGATGCGGCCCGACGAGGGCGCCCTGGATCGAGGCTGCGGCCCCGGGGCAAAGCACGAGCAGCGCGCTCGACCTCAAAGCCGTTTGAGCGGGCCCGACGCCCAGTAAGAGGAGCGGAGAGATGACGATTCCACCGATGATGACCGCCGGCCTGTCTGAGGAGCAGCAGGCCTTTTTTTATGCGCAGCTGAGCGTGCTCGAGAAGGACGAAGTGGCGGGCGTGCTGCTGGCGCTGTTCCTCGGCAGCTTCGGCGCGCACCATTTCTACCTGCGGCGGACCGGTCTGGGGGTGCTTTACCTGTGCTTCTTCTGGACCGGCCTTCCTGCGCTGCTGGGATTGATCGAGTGCTTCTTCATGCCCTCCCGGGTGCAGCGCTACAACCTGGCCCAGGCGATGGCGGTGGCGGCGAGCCTGCGGGCAACCGCAACGCCCCCGGCGCTTGCTCGACACTGCCGTGCATGCGGCGCGGCGATGATCGACGGGGTGCGCTTTTGCGGAAGGTGCGGCGCCGGGGTGGAGTGAGCAGGCGGCTTTTTTCGTGCGCTTCGCGCGGCTCTCGCAAGGCGGCGCGTACGAGTCGCTGAGACGGCAGCGATGCAGTCGAGTCCTGCGCCAAGCTTCTTGTCGGCGGAGGTCTTTGTAAATTGACACGCCCCCATCGCTGATGAGCATGCCGAAAAAAGGAGGCGAGCAGGCGCGGTGTTACCAGGGATCTGGCTGCGAAGGTCCGCGGACAAGCTCGCGCCCTGGACCCTGCTAACGATGGCACTCTGAGTGCCGATCTCGGGCGGCCCCTGCTATGGCCAGGGCGGCGCCACCTGCGACCGGGACATGCTTGGGCGCTTGCAACTCTTGCTCGCTTGCAGCGATCCCGGTGAAAGGCGCTTGCTGTTGCAGGTCGCCGACTCGTAGGAAGGGAAGCCGCCGGGGCCAGTCAAGCTCTCTCGGAGAAGCCGAGCGAGCTTGCCGGCGATCGGCAGCTCCGCCGGGCACCCCTGGAGGACGGATGTCGAGCGCGGGCAACACCGCCAGGCTTCGACACAGACCTGTGCATCCGCAGCAGCCAGGTTCCGAGCGCCCCCCTGACCGGCGCGGGATTGCCCCGGGCGTATCCTTTGCAAGGCACCGCGTCACCGAACGAAGCGCGGTCGAACTTTCCTGAGTGCACAAGTTCGGCGATCTTCGCCGCTAGCTCGACCAAGGAGCCGGAGTGGCCCGGCCCCTGCGGGGCCGCCGCTCCCGCGGAGAGGAAGAGGGCAGCGGAGCCGGAGGATTCGATGCGCCGCCTACTGGCCTGCGCGCGCCTGCCGAACACGAGGAATGTGATCTTCTCCCCGCCTTGGCAGTG
>CAZZYH010000257.1:0-954 GCA_964658225.1 Vulcanimicrobiota bacterium
CGCATCGTCCGCGAGCATCTGCGGCACGTGGTCGAGAGCCATGCTGTCGAGCTGGTGGTGATCAATGCGGAAAACTCTGCCGGCGGCTTCGGGGTGACGCCGGCGATCGCCGACGATCTGTTCGAGCTGGGCGCGCACGTGCTGACCACAGGCAATCACGTGTGGGACAAGCGCGAGATCATCGACTACATGCAATCGGCGGCCGAGGACAGCCACGAGCGTCCGCGGCGGCTGCTGCGGCCGGGCAACTATGTTGCCGGGACGCCGGGCTTCGGGTCCTACCAGGGCAGGCTCGCGAGTGGGCAGACCTACGCGGTGATCAACCTCCAGGGGCGCGTCTTCATGGCCGCGCACGATGATCCGTTTCGCGCGGCGGACCGTTTGCTCGAGGCGATTACGGCGCGGGTGATCCTGGTGGACTTTCACGCCGAGGCGACCTCGGAGAAGGCCGCGCTGGGCTGGTACCTCGATGGACGGGTGACGGCGGTGCTCGGCACCCATACCCACGTGCCTTCGGCGGACGACCGGGTACTGCCGGGCGGGACCGCGTTCCAGACCGATGTGGGGATGAGCGGCCCGTGGGAGAGCGTGATCGGGGTGGAGCGGGAGCAGGTGCTGCAACGCTTTCTGACCGGGATGCCGGCCAAGTTCGACCAGGCGAAGGGCGATCCGCGTATGTCGGCAACCATGGTCGAGTGTGATGGCGCGAGTGGGCGGGCGTTGTCGACCAAGCGGTTTTCGCTAGGCGAGTAGCGCTCGCCGTTGTCGCAGAAGCTGACACGCGGGTGGACTGGGAGCTCGTCCGCAGGCTCCACCGCAGGCACCAGGACACGTACGGGTGCACTGCGAGGCAGGGGCTAAGTGCTCCCCTCAGTTTTGGGGCTATGTTACAAGCTAAGTCGCAGCCTCAGCACCAGCGACCGATTCGCTGTCCTTGATGGAGGCGCTCGCTTC
>CAZZYH010000257.1:964-3535 GCA_964658225.1 Vulcanimicrobiota bacterium
CTGAGGACGCATCAAGGGGAACAAGATCACGTCCCGGATGGAGCGCGCGCCCGTCAGGATCATGGTGAGCCGATCGATGCCGATGCCCTCCCCACCTGTCGGCGGCATGCCGTAGGCGAGCGCCCGCACGTAGTCTTGATCCATCTGATGAGCCTCATCATCGCCGCGATCGCGTTCGGCGAGCTGCTGCTCGAAGCGCCGCCGCTGCTCCTCGGCATCGTTCAACTCGGAAAAAGCGTTGCCGACTTCAAAGCCCCCGATGTAGAACTCGAACCGCTCCACCCAGTCTGGCTCATCCGGCTTCTGCTTCGAGAGCGGCGAGACCGCGAGAGGGAAGTCATAGATGATGGTCGGCTGGATCAGATGCGCTTCGGCAACAGTTTCAAAGATCGTCGCAATGGTCTTGCCGAGAGCTTCCCCGGGCCTGTGTTCGATCGAGATACCGGCCTGGCGAAGATCTGTCACCATCGACGTTACAGAAGCCTCGTCCCATGCCTGCGCTTGTCGCCTGGCCCCCGCCTCTGCGGGCCAGAAGGCCACAATCGCTTCCCGCATGGAGTAGCGCTGCCACTTGCCTAGATCAATCTGCTCACCGGCAAAGTAGGTAACCGTTGTGCCATTGACCTGCTGCGCGACAAACTTGACCAGGGCCTCGGTCAAGTCCATGAGATCGTGATAATTCGCATAGGCCTGGTAGAACTCGAGCATGGTGAACTCGGGATTATGCTGGGTGCTCGTGCCTTCATTGCGAAAGTTGCGATTGATCTCATAGACACGGTCCAGGCCGCCGACAACCAGGCGCTTGAGATACAGCTCGGGCGCAATGCGCAGGAAGAGCGGTAGATCGAGCGCATTGTGGTGCGTGGTAAACGGCCGCGCCGCGGCTCCGCCGGCGACCGGCTGCAACATCGGCGTCTCCACCTCCAGATACCCGCGGGCATCAAAGAAACTGCGCAGCGCACGCAGCACCCGGGCCCGCTTGACGAACACATCGCGCACCGCGATCTCGGCAGGCGAGCCTTCGTGCAACAGCGTATTCATGAACAAGTCAACATACCGCTGCCGGTACCGCAGCTCGATGTCGGCAAGCCCGTTGAACTTATCGGGCAAGGCCAGCATCGCTTTGGTAAGGAAGGTGAGCGTCTCGACGTGCACGCTGAGCTCGCCCGTGCGCGTCCGGAACAGGTACCCGGTTACGCCGATATGGTCGCCCAGATCGAGTAACTTGTAGAGCGTAAACCCCTGCTCGCCGACCGCGTCCTGGCGAACGTAGATCTGCAGCCGTACACCCTCCTGCTGCAGGTGCGCAAAGCCCGCCTTGCCCTGGCCGCGGATCGCCATCAGCCGGCCGGCGAGGGAGACCTCCACGCGCTCTTGCTCGAGCGCCTCGCCGCTGACTGCATCATAGGCGGCGCGAATGGCGGCGATCGTAGTCTCTCGCCGCACGCCCCGATCGCTCAAATAGGTGCGGTAGCTGTTCGGATACGCCTGCTGGCCCAGCGCCGCAATCTGTCCCAGCTTTTCTTCGCGCAAGGCGAACAGGTTGCGCTCGAACTCTGACTCAAACACGTGTGCTTCCTCGTATCTTGTATGCGTAGAGGCCAGTATAGCTTCGCGCGAAGAGCGCCTGCGGCTGCAAGGGAAGCTTGCGCAGCCCCCCGATGCGCTGGCCGAATGCGCCGCCGTCCGGCCTGTTATAAAAGAGGCTGGCAGCATGGCCTTCAATGACCCCAAACCGCGTCCTGACTCGGCCACCGGTAAGCCCGACCGCGGCGGCATCGACACCCTGGTGCGCGCGGAAAAGATGACGCAGATTGCCTTCATCCTGCCCGCGGCGGTGCTGGTGGGCTGGCTGGCCGGCGCGGGGCTCGACAAGTGGCTGCACACCGGCTGGCTCTACCTCGCAGGCATCTTTCTCGGGGTCGTCGCGGGCTTTATCCAGATCTTCCGGTTGATTGCGGCTGCGGGCAACGAGGCCGATCGGGCAACGCGCGACGCTGCGGGCAAAGGAACGCGGTGAGCGCCGGCGGCAACCCGTTCCTGGACTTTACCGACGCGCACCTCAAGGCTGCCATGTTGCGCGCTTTGCGGCTCATCGCCCTACTCACGGTGGTCGGGTTTGTGGCGCTGCTGGCAACGATGGGCTGGCAGACCGCGATGCTGCTGCTGGCCGGTGCAGTGGTCTCGGCCAGCGGTGTCTGGGAGTGGCAGAAGCTGATCGGCGTGATCAATGCGCGGCTCGACCATGCGCGATCCGGGCCTGGATCGGGGCGCGTGGTGGCGGGGTTTTTCCTGCGCCTGGTCGTCGCCGGCGCGGTACTTTATGGTAGCCTTAAGTGTTTCCATGGTTCGATTTACGCGCTTGTAGGCGGCCTGGGGCTGGCTGCTTTCGCATTGGCGGTCGAGGCGCTGCGGCTGGTTCGGTCCTAGACCAGAGATCGCCGCCCCGCTCCCGGTGTGGATCGCAGCAAAAGGCCGAGTCTCCATGGGAACGCTCGACGTTGCTTGCCTGACCCTGGTTGCGCCGTGTGCGCATCCCGTCTGCTTTCTGATCTTTGCCTCACAAGGGCT
>CAZZYH010000258.1:0-3501 GCA_964658225.1 Vulcanimicrobiota bacterium
CTTACTTAGTTGTTCGCCTTGTTTGCCGCAGCGCCGCTCGCCTGGGTCGAGAGCCGCGCGCGCCCGGCCGCACGCCACCCCCGGCCGCGCGCCAGCCCGCTTGCGCGCGGCTTCTTCGCCCGGTCGGCATTGTGTTCTCATAAGGGACATGCTCTCCGACTTTCGCATCGGCCCGGTCCAGGTAGGCGCGGGGCAGCTGTTCCTCATCGCCGGCCCCTGCGTGATCGAAAGCGAAACCCATGCGCGCCGGATGGCGGACGCACTCCAGCGCATCACGAGCGACCTCGGCGTCGCCTACATCTTCAAGGCCAGCTATGACAAGGCCAACCGGACCTCGGTGACCAGTTTTCGCGGGCCGGGGCTGGTCGAGGGCGCGCGTATCCTGCGCCGCATCGGCGAGTCGACCGGCCTGGCCACGCTCACCGACGTGCACGAGCCCGGCCACTGCGCGCTGGCCGCCGAAGGCGCCGATGTGCTGCAGATCCCGGCATTTCTCTGCCGCCAGACAGACCTGCTGGTAGCCGCCGGCAGTACGGCCCGGGCGGTCAACATCAAGAAAGGCCAGTTCGTCGCCCCCGCCGATATGACCTACGCGGTCGAAAAGGTCCGCTCCACCGGCAACGCGCGCATCTCGCTCACCGAGCGGGGCACCACCTTCGGGTACGGCAACCTGGTCGTCGACATGCGCGCGCTCGCCATCCTGCGCAGGTTTGCCCCGGTCGTCTTCGACGCGACCCACTCCGTGCAGATGCCTTCGGCAGCAAACGGCGTCTCCGGCGGTCAGCCCGAGTTCATCCCGCTGCTCGCACGCGCGGCGGTGGCCGCCGGGATCGACGGCATCTTCCTCGAGGTTCACGACAACCCGGCAGAAGCAAAATCGGACGGCGCCAATGCACTGCACCTGAAGAACCTGCGCCCGCTGCTCGAAACCCTGCTGGCCCTGCACCGGCACGCACCCGGGCGCAGCTAGAGCCCCGCGGGCGCGCCCAAAGCAAAGAGGGCGCAGGCGTGGCAAATAGGGCGCAGGCGTGCGAGGCAAACAACCCCGGGCAAGAACCGGGGTTGTTTGCGCTGCCTTTCAGGAGGGCTTCCTCAAGCAAAGACGCGTGAGGAGGCGGCGTTTACTGGGTGGCCTGCCCCATGCCCGGCCCTGTCTGCAAGCCGCTGGGGTTGGCCGCGGCCAGGCTGTTCTGCATCACGCTCACGCGTACCGCGTTGCCGTAGGAAGCCGGCGCGCCTTCCTCGAGCTTGGCGTTGCCCAGCGCTAACTGGTGGATCCGGTAGATCGGGATCTGGTGGTTGACGACCAGGTACCGCACCACCGCATCGGCCATGTGCTGCGAGCTGGCGACACCGGCGCTCCCGCGTACCCGTGAGAAGCCCTCGACCTCCACGACGTACCCCTTCTGTCCCTGCAGCTGTGTCGCGATCTGGTCCAGCGCCAGCTTGGCCTTGGCGTTGAGCGCTGTCTGTCCGGCACGGAAGAGCAGCTCCGTATCGTTGACCTTTTGATACTGGTCCAGGTTCGAGACGGTCGAGTTGAGCTTGTCGGTGCGGCCGGAGGCCTGCTGGGCCAACTGCTGCGCCTGGTTCGCGGTCGTGGTCGCGCCGACCGCGGTCTGGCTGGCCTGGTCGGCGGTGGTCTGCGCCTGGTGGATCCCGGCAGCGGTCCGCGTATCGAGGTCACGGATGTCGTTGGCATTCTTGGCCTGGAGTTGGTCCAGCTCGTTCAGCCGGTCCTTGACCGGGTCCAGTTGCCGCTTGACCCACTTCTTGCGGGCAAAGGGATTGACGTGGCCCCAGAATCCTTCTTTGGACTGGGTGCTGAGCGGATGGCCGGTCGCATACGAACCCTGGTCGGAGGGGTTCATACTGCCTGTCGAGCCTGCCTGCGAGCCGCTAGTCGCCCCGGTGGTGACCTGCGCCGGGGCGTTCTGGGCGCCTGCGGAAAGCGTCATGCCGAGGGCCAAAGCGGCCCCCGCCAGAATCTGCACCGTGGGACCAGCCGAGTCGTGCCTTTTCATTCGCTTCATAGGTTTCTCTTGTCTCCTGCAATCTGGAAAGCGTCCACTTTTGAAAGCATCCACTCTGGGAACTCTGGGAAAGCATGGCTGGCGCAGCCTTTTTGCGTTGATCCGCAAGCCGTTACGCTTGCTGTGCCAAACTTGCAAGCTGCCGATGCCCCGGCGGCTAAGCTGCTCCCTGTCCTCTATATCGCCGCTTTCCGTCTCTGCTATAGCAAAGATGAGGTTTGCGCGCCAATGGGTATCCGGGCCGCGCGAAACGGTACTTCTTCCTCACCGACCCGCCGATAAGGAGTGACTCCAAGCGGTTACTTTGTCTCAACCTGGATCACGCGTACCTCCGGATACTGCTGGTCCCAGTCCTCGGTCACATGGTCGAAGATCAGCCGGAACTCGCGCGAGCCCCCGGGCACAAGCGGCGTCGCGGTCATCGGCTGGGTGTCCACATACGGCTCCCTGGTGCGGATCAGGTTGAGCGGCAGGGTCTCCTTCTGGGCTATCTGCGACATGGCGTTCCGGAACGCAACCTGCACGGTGATGCCGCGCAGGGTCTGCCCGCCGTGATTGGCGACCAGGCCGTCAAGGTAGGTCACCTTCCCGCCGGAGAGATTGGTCGATTCGCTCATCTTGACCTGGCTGAGGGTGAGTTGCGAAGCGTAGGGGTCGGCCGGGGCCAGCCCCGCGCCGCCAGGGTTGACCAGGGGCTTATGCCGGCCGGCCAGCAGCAGCACTCCCAGCACCAGCAGCACCACCGCTCCCGCCAGGATCCATGGCATCAGCGTTCGCGGCTCCGGAGCAGCCTCGGTACCCTGGGTCAGGCCGCCCTGCGTCCCTGTCGATCGATGCTCTTGTGTGTCCGCCATAGAAGCATACTAATCCCCGCGGGGCGCTCCCTCGTGGAACCGCGCCGAGCGCGCCTACGTACCCTCTTTGGTAACGTCCCACGCTTTTTCATACGCTTTGCATGTGCGCAGCGCAACTCGATCAGGCACACTGCGTCTATGCAGCAGAGGAATCTGCCCGGCGGCCCGGTTCTTGCTGAAATCTGCTGAACGATGCTCCGCCGAAGCATGGAAGACAAGAGTTTTCGCTCCGCAAGCCCGGCCCTCGCCGCGGCTTCTTTCTCCTCCCGATTTGACCGAGCGCCTGGGGACCGTCCATGCCGATGCACACCGACTCGCACCTGCTGCACAGCACACTGCGCGCCCTGCAACTGCCCGGCGACGCGGTCTACAAGGGCGCGATCCTGGCGGCGGCAGCGCTGCTGCTGCTCACCGCTCTGGTGTAACCAACCGCGGGATGGTCGGCGCCGCTGCTTTCCTGCATCTTCGCGCGAGGGATGCGCACGGGGCTGTTCGCACGAGAGGATGCCCGCTCCCGTGTTCGCTGCACGCCCGGCTCCACTTTCCGACCTCGGCCTGGTCCTGGCGAGCCACAGTAGGACGTCCGCGATCCAGGATCGTCTCTGAGCCGTCCA
>CAZZYH010000259.1:0-3490 GCA_964658225.1 Vulcanimicrobiota bacterium
GTTCGTATCCGGGCTTCGTGTCCGGGGTCAAAACAGGTCGGGAATGTTGGTGAACGCGATCCTGGTCGGAGCGGCCGCGCGCGCGAGGAGCATGCTGGCCGAAGCCACCGTGTCGGTGCCGTACTTGTGATTGAGCGCGTCCATGGTGCTTGCTAGGCGGGTTCGCTTGCTCTCGCTCTCGAGCCCGGAGAAGAGCGAGAGCGTGTGCAGGTGATCCGGCACCAGCTCGCCCAGCCAGATGCCGACATAGAAGGGTTTGTCGTGCTGCGAGGTGCGCGGCCGCCGCGCCCAAAGCTTCTGCAGCACCTCGACCAGCGTCTGGTTATCCTGGCACTCGATCACCGAGGTTGACTGCGACCAGGCGTTCTGCGGGATGCCCGAGTGATGCCGGCGCGCCGCTTCTTTGCTGGACACGGCGTACTTGACCGTCACCGTCACCTGGTTGGTCCACAGGCGGGCCGACCGGAGGCGCATCGCCGCCTTATGCAGCAGCTTGTGCAGCACCGCGTAGGCGCCCTGGTCCGAGCGCAGAGCCGGTGGCAGGACATGGCTCTGGGAGAGGGACTTCTGGTGCTCGAGGCGGGGATCCTGGAAGTCTTCGCCGCGCAACCAGTGCCAGAGCTTTTCCCCGCCCGTCCCGCCCCACACTTTATGGATGGCCTCGCGATCGAGCGCGAGCAGCTGCGGCATGGTCTCGATCCCGGAGCCGGCCAGACGCTTCTCCATGCGCGCACCCACGCCCGGCAGGTCCCGCAGCGCCAGCCCGCAGAGCGCGGCGTGCAGGATGTCCGGCGTCAGAGCGACCAGCCCGTCCGGCTTCTCCATGTCGGAGGCGATCTTGGCCAGGTAGCGGTTGGGCGCGAGGCCGATCGAGCAGCGCAGGGTCGCCCCGGCATGCTCCCGGATCGATGCCTTGACGCGTTCGGCAAGCGCAAGCGCGGCCATCAGCGGCTGTTCCCGGCCCACCAGGCTGCAGGCCATCTCGTCGATCGACATCACGGCCGAAATCGGCACGCACCGCTCCACGGCCTCGAGAATGCGGTGGTGGTAGTCGACATAGGCCTGGTGGCGCGCATCGACCAGCACCAGCCCCGGGCAGAGACGCTTGGCCTCGCCCACCTGGACCCCGGTCTTGACCCCGAAGGCCTTCGCCTCGTAGCTGGCGGCAATGCAGCAGGTGGTGTCGGTGACCACGGGCACGACCGCGATGGGCCGCCCGCGCAGCTCGGGCCGGAGCTCCTGTTCCACCGAGGCGAAGTAGGAGTTGAGGTCGAGGAAGAGCCAGCGGACCCGCGGTTCGGTCTGAGGCGTCTCTGGCATACTTTATCTTCGCCTTAAATTCGCTCCAGGCCAAGTACTCGCCAAGTACTCCCGGATGCCGTCGGTCGACAAAATTTCTGCCCCGCCGACCCAAAATGGAATCGGAGGGAATCCGCACCCGGCTCCAGGTCTACTTTGTCCTGTTCATCTCTACCCTCCGGGTGTAAGGATGAAGGGGAGGGCTGCGATGCAGGAAACCCGTAAAAGGATTCCGACTTCTATAGAAGTCATGGCAGATTGCGACCCTCAGTAGCAGGAGCGCTTATGTGGTTCTTACATCTTCACGAGTTTCTTACCCACGTCTCGCGCCTCAGCCCTGACCTTCCAGAGATCGTCATCACCGTCGCCGCGATCCTGCTGGTCGGCAGTGCGGCGAGCTGCGTTTGCTCCCCTTGCGAGGAAAAAGACGAACTCTTCCACCGCGAAGTGTACTGAAGTGCGCTGCTGATCAAGCCCCGGGGAACGGGATGGAGCGTCCCGGGTTGCCTGCTCGGCGAACTTCCTTTCTGCCTCGGCAAAGCCGCTCCGCTCGTGCATAAATCCCTGAAATCGAGCGCCAAAGTTTCCCACGCCTGTACCCTGCCGCAGACACGCTTTTTCGTCTAAGCTTTGCGCTGAGGTAACCCTATGCCGAAGAAGAGTCACGCCCGTGTGTCGCTCGCGCAAAGCGACCACTCCAAACCCCCGAATGCCAAGTTGATCGGGCCCGTTTCTCCCCAGCAACTCATCACTCTCTCCATCATCGTCCGGCGTAAGAACCCGCTCCAACTCCAGCAGCTCCAGGGTCGAATCGTCTCCCGGGAAGAGTTTGAGCGCGAGTATGCGGCAGACCCCGGCGATTTCGATGCGCTCCGCGAGCTTGCCCACCGGGGCGGGCTGGCCGTGGATGAGTCGGCCAGCAGCCTGGCGCGCCGGACCATGGTGGTACGCGGGCCGGCTTCTGCCGTCGAAACGGTCTTCGGAGTCAAGCTGAACAAGTACGAACACAAGGAACTCGGCTGCAGCTTTCACGCCTTTGAAGGCGCCGTCCAGCTGAGCGCTCCTCACGCCGGGATCGTCGAGGCGGTGCTCGGGCTCGACACCCGGCCGATCGCCAAGTCCCACATGCGCCGCATCACCGGCAAGAAGGCCTCTGCGGCCAGCTTCAACCCGCCCCAGGTGGCCGCGCTCTACGACTATCCCGCGAACCTTACCGGGGCCGGGCAGACGATCGGCATCATCGAGCTGGGCGGCGGCTACACGGCGAGCGATGTGACGTCGTATTTCGGGGGCCTCGGCATCACCCCGCCCACCGTGGTCGCGGTCTCGGTCGATGGCGGCACCAACTCGCCCGGAGACCCCAACGGGGCCGACGGCGAGGTCGCGCTCGACATCCAGGTCGCGGGCTCGGTTGCTCCCGGCGCCAAGATCGCGGTCTACTTCACGCCGAACACGGACCAGGGCTTTATTGACGCGATCACGACCGCGGTGCACGACACCGCGAACAAGCCTTCGGTCCTCTCGATCAGCTGGGGCGGCCCGGAGTCGAGCTGGTCCGCCTCGTCGGTGACGGCTCTCGATAATGCCTGCCAGTCGGCAGCGGCGCTGGGGGTCACGATCACGGTCGCCTCCGGGGACAACGGCTCGTCGGACGGCGGCACCGGCGACAACGTAGACTTCCCTGCTTCGAGCCCCCATGTGCTGGCCTGCGGCGGCACCCAGCTCGAGGGCTCCGGCACCACGATCAGCTCGGAGGTGGTCTGGAACGATCAGGCGACCAGCGGCGGTGGAGCGACGGGCGGCGGCGTCAGTACGATCTTTGCCCTGCCGAGCTGGCAGGCAGGCGCCGGCGTGCCGACCAACTCCAAGGGAACCACGGGCCGGGGCGTGCCGGACGTTGCCGGCGATGCGGCCCCGGCCACCGGCTACAACGTGCTCATCGATGGCCAGAAGGCGGTGGTCGGCGGCACCAGCGCCGTGGCGCCCTTGTGGGCCGGGCTGATCGCGCTCATCAATCAGCAGAAGGCGGGCTCGGGCGGGGCGGCGTCCGGCTTCGTGAACCCCACCCTCTACACGTCCACCGGCGCGTTCCACGACATTACCAGCGGCAGCAACGGCAGCTACCATGCGGGCCCGGGCTGGGATGCGTGCACGGGGCTCGGCTCCCCGAACGGCACGGCGATCGCGGCCG
>CAZZYH010000260.1:0-3486 GCA_964658225.1 Vulcanimicrobiota bacterium
TTTGCGCTCCACCCCCCAGCGATAGCCGGTCAGTTTGCCATCCGAGCCGACGACCCGGTGGCAGGGGACCAGGATTGCGGCAGGGTTTTGCCCGCAGGCCGCGGCCACGGCGCGGACGGCCCTGGGGGCGCCGATCGCTGCTGCCAGTTGCGAGTAAGACCGGGTCTGGCCGCGAGGGATCGCCCGGAGCGCCGCCCAGACACGGGCCTGGAAGGCGGTGCCGCGGAGGTCGAGCGCGAGGGTCTGCGCGCTGGGGTGCTCTTCGAGCTGCGCCAGGACGGCAGACAGCAGCGGTGCAAGCGCCGGGTCCGGAGCCAGTAGCGCGCGCGGAAAGCGACGGGCCAGGTCCTCGGTGAGGGCCAGGTCCTCGTCGCCAAGCAGGATCGCGCAGACCCCGCGGGCGGTCGCTGCGACCAGGATGCGGCTGAGCGCCGCCGGCCGGCCGCTGCCCGAGGGCAGGGGCGTATCCGCCAGCGCGTAGCCGATCTGCTCGCCGGCACCCTGGGCGCGGAAGCGCCTGGCCTGCATGCCGAGAGCCGCGGCGCTGTGCGCGCGGGACGGGCCGGAGAAGCCTGCCGCGTAGACGGCGTCGGTGATGGGCGCTTTTCCCGCGCACGAGGAGTGGGTGAGCAGGGAACGATAGGCGTCGGCGCGCCGGGCGTTGGCCCAGGCGCGAGGGCTGAGGCCCATTACGCGGGTGAAGAGGCGCTGCACGGTGCCGGGCGCGCGGCCGGCTACCCGGGCCAGCTCGGCCAGCGGGACGGCGCGGTCGAGTCTGCGCTCGAGATAGGCGACCAGGAGCTGAACCAGGGCTGCGGGGTGCTGGTCGGGCCGGCAGCGGAGGCAGGGGCGAAAGCCGGCTTGGCTTGCTGCCTCCGGACCTGCGAAGAACAGGACGTTGGCGGCTGCCGGGCGACGGCTCGGGCAGCTGGGGCGGCAGAAGATGCCGGTGGTCCGGACGGCGTAGACAAAGGTTGCGTGGGGGTCACGCGCGAGTACCTGTTGCCACATGCTCCCGTGGCGATCGGCCACCGGCTCTCGCGCTTCGGCTCCCGGCCGGGCTCCGGTAGATTGCGTGCTTGAAGGAGTGGACGCCATGATCTGCTGCGGTGCTGTGGACTCGTTCATCGTACTGCTCCGGGTCGGTCGACATCGCCCCAGCCTCGATCGCTGGTGGGCGCTGGGACAAGATTCGCGCTGCGCGGCGAGGGAAACAATCCGTTGCATGCCGCGGAACTGTGGAGCGGGCGGAACCGGTGAGCAGGCGGGCGTGGCCGGCATGGCGGATGGGGCGTGCCCAGCAGCGGGCGCCTCTCGCCCGGCCCGGGATGGCGGCCGAAGGTGGCGGGCGAAAGCGGGGCCCGAAGGGCCGATCGGCTCAGGTGACGCTTCCACCCGAACCCCACGTCTAAACTTTGGGGCTCCCGAGGCAGTTGACCCACCGGGCGCTGACTCTTACCCTTAAGGCCATACCCACCCTTTTCAGCGAGGCAGCACCCATGCAGATCACACTCCTTGATCTCGAGCGCGAGCCGCTCGACTATGCCGTCTCGCTGGCACCGGGCGAACTCGACTTCACGGCCGATGTCACGCAGCTCGACACGCTTGCTGCGCAGGGCCGCGCGGACCTGCTCGAGGAGCACCGCGGCCCGCGCGAGATCGTCCAGGACATTCGCATGCGGGGCAGCTATCGGGGCCGGTTCTCGGTGCCTTGCGCGCGCTGTATCGATCCGGTCGAGCACATGCTGGCGGGCGAGTACGACCTGATCTTCCGCCCGATCGGGGTCGATGCGGAGGTCTCGGAGCACTCGATCGGCGCGTCCGAGACGGAAATCGGATACTATGAAAACGGCGGTCTCGCGCTGGAAGACGTTCTCCGCGAGCAGGTGCTGCTTTCCCTGCCGGCGCGGACGCTCTGCCGCGATGATTGCAAAGGACTTTGCCCGCGCTGCGGGAGCAACCAGAACACGGAAGCCTGCTCCTGCGAGGAGGCTCCGGCCGATCCGCGATGGTCGGCGCTCTCGGAGCTGAGCAGCCGGATGAAAACCAACTGAACCTGCTCTGTGGAAAGCCCGTGATGCCTGCAGGCCCATACCGTATGGTCTCCGTGAGGAAGACCGGAAACGGGGCCGGCCGCGCGCACCGGCTCGATCGAAAGGACTCTTGCCATGCCTAACCCGAAGCGGCGCCACTCCAAGGCGCGCTCCTCCAAGCGTCGTGCCCATGACTTTCTGACCCCGACCGGCACCTCCGAGTGCCCGCACTGCCATGAGCGCAAGCTGTCGCATCATGCCTGCGCCAAGTGCGGCACCTACAAGGGCCGCGCAGTGCTGGAAGTCAAAGAAGCAAGCTAGCTACGCATTCCATGCTGACGGACATCGCTGTTGACGCCATGGGCTCTGACAAGGCGCCCACGCCTGAGATCTGCGGCGCGATTCTCGCCTGCCAGACTCTCCCGGTGCGTGTGCATCTCGTGGGGCCGGAGGCCGTGCTACGCCCCTTGCTGAAGCAGGAGCTCGAAGCCCGCGGGCTGATGGAAGGCGATCTTCCGATCACACTCGTGCAGGCATCCGAGCGCATCGGCATGGATGAGAAGGCGGTGGCGAGCGCGGTGCGGCACAAGAAGGACAGCTCCATGCGGGTCGGCCTGCGCATGGTCCGTGAGCACAGGGCGGCGGCGTTTGTGACGGCCGGCAATACCGGAGCGGCGATGGCCACGGCCAAGATGGTGCTCGGTGCGCTGGCGGGCGTGGACCGGCCGGCGCTGGCGATGGTGCTGCCGACACTGGTCGAAGGCCAGCCCTGCGTGCTGCTGGACGTGGGCGCAAATGTAGACTGCAAGGCGCAGAATCTCGAGCAGTTCGCCGTCATGGGCGAGCTTTACTCGCGCTCGATCTTCAAGATGGCGCGGCCGCGGGTGGGGCTGCTTTCGATCGGTGAGGAAGAGAGCAAGGGCAACGAGCTGACCAGCGAGGCGTTTCCGCTGCTCAGGAAACTGCCGCTGAACTTTGTCGGCAACGTCGAGGGACGCGATATCTACAACGGCCAGGCGGACGTGATCGTCTGCGACGGCTTTGTCGGCAACGTGGCGCTGAAGACCTCGGAAGGGCTGACCAAGCTGGTCCGCGAGATGCTCAAGAGCTCGCTCAAGAGCACCGTGACCGCCTCGGTCGGCGCACTGCTCTCGCGCAAGGCCTTTACCGCGTTCAAGAAGATGATCGATCCGACCGAGTATGGCGGTGCTCCGCTGCTGGGCCTGCGGGGCATCTGCTTTGTCGGGCATGGCTCGTCCAACGATCGGGCCATCATGAACTGTATCCGCGTGGCGGCAGAGTTTGCGGACAAGGGCATCAACGAGCAGATCGAGCGCGAGTTCGCGCCAAGCCTTGCGGGTAGGCACGAGAGCGTAAGTCACCCGTAGGCGATGGCGCGCACGCGACCACTGCGATGCGAGGACAGGGCGCGGGAACCTTTTATAGACCGCTT
>CAZZYH010000261.1:0-3478 GCA_964658225.1 Vulcanimicrobiota bacterium
GGCGCCGGCGCGAAACTCCGAGGACGACGATGCCGAGACGCCGGAGGATACCGGTCCCCAGCAGCCGAGCCCAAACGTGCAGCCGCCCACGAACATACAACCGCCGGCGCCCGGGCAGCCCAAGACGCCGCAGCAGATGCTTGAAGAGTTGCAGCGCATGCACCAGGGACAGGCGGCTCCCGAACCTCCTCGCGAGTAACGCGCTCCTTGGTCGGCCACAGAGGGTCTCGCCCCGCGCCAGGCCGCGGAGCGGCTCGCTCGGACGCGCTACTCGGCTTTCCAGCGGTACATGCCGGGCTGCTCGAGGCCGAGGTGCGCGAGCACCCGGTAGGCGAACTGGCGCGCCATCTCGGTCGAGTCGACAGGCCGGTTGTAGAAGGCGGGGATGACCGGGAAGATGGTCGCGCCGGCCTCTGCGGCCAGCGTCATATTGCGCAGGTGAATCTTGTTAAAAGGGGTCTCGCGCACGCACAGCACCAGCGGGCGCCGTTCCTTAAGGCATACGTCGGCCGCCCGGCCGATCAGTGTGGCGGCCAGCCCGTTGGCGATGCCGGCAAGTGTGCCCATGCTGCAGGGCAGCACAATCATGCCGGAAGAGCCATAGCTCCCGCTGGCGATGTTGGCCCCGATGTCGGTCTCGGCCAGCTGCACGATTTTGGTTGAGACCGAGCCGAGCAGCTTTTCGACCAGCGCGTTGCGCCCGCTCAGCGCCAGCTCCTCGGCAAGCACCCGCAACGAGCTCTCAGAGGCCACCAGGTTCACGTGGCTCACCCGCGCATCCGCCTCGAGGGCAAGCAGGAGTTGCTGCGCAAACACCGCCCCGCTCGCTCCCGTGATCGCAACCGTCAGGTTCAAATCCGAACCCTGCCGCCGACGAGCTCGACCGTCTCGCCTTCCGCCAGGTGCCGGTCGTAGGCGGCAAACACGCGCGCGAAGATGGCATCCACGTTGCCCAGCTGGCGCTCGATGTCAAAGACCGCCGAGAGCCTCTCCGGCCCTAGCCGGTCCGCGATAGCGGGGTCGGCAGAGACCCGCTCGCGGAAGGTCGGAGCGCGCCCGCTCTCCGGGTCCGCGGTCCAGGCCTCCATCGCGTGTTTTTGCACAAGGCGATAGGCATCTTCGCGCAGCATGCCGTCTTCTGTGAGTTCTAGCAGCAGCTGCCCGCTGAAGATCAGCCCACCGGTCGCGTCCAGGTTTTTCTGCATACGCCTGGGATAGACGAGCAGCTTCTCGAGCAGCGCGGTGGTCTTCGCCAGCAGGTAGTCGGTCAGGATCGTCGAGTCGGGCAGGATCACGCGCTCGACCGAGGAGTGCGAGATATCGCGCTCATGCCACAGCGCGATGTTCTCGTAGGCCGCCTGCGCATTGGCGCGTACCACCCGCGCCAGGCCCGAGATCTGCTCGCAGGTAATCGGGTTGCGTTTGTGCGGCATCGCCGAGGAGCCCTTTTGCTTCTCCGAGAAGAACTCCTCGGCCTCCCGGACCTCGGAGCGCTGCAGGTGGCGGATCTCGGTTGCGATCTTGTCGAGCGTGGAGGTGACGATGGCCAGGGTCGAGATGTACTGCGCGTGGCGATCGCGCTGGATCACCTGCGTGGCGACCAGCGCCGGCTCCAGGCCGAGCTTCGCGCAGATCGCCTCTTCATGCTCAGGCTTGAGGTGGCCGAAGGTCCCGACTGCGCCCGAGAGCTTGCCGACGCGCATCTGTTCGGCGCCTGCGTCCAAGCGTTCCAGGTTGCGCTCGACTTCGGCATACCAGACCAGCAGCTTGAGCCCGAAGGTCGTCGGCTCGGCGTGCACCCCGTGGGTGCGGCCGATGATGGGCGTGTGCTTGAACTCGATCGCGCGCCGCTTGAGAACGCCAGCCAGCCCGACCAGCCCCTCGCGCAGCAGGACGGAGGCGGCCTGGACCTGCAGGGATTGCGCCGTGTCGACGATATCGTTCGAGGTCAGGCCCCAGTGCAGCCAGCGTGACTCCGGGCCGATCTTTTCGGCGACCGCGGTGGTGAAGGCGATCACGTCGTGCTTGACCTCGGCCTCGATCGCCGCGATCCGCTCGACCGTGTGGGCAAACTCGAGGCCGCCGCGTTCGCGGATCGCCTGCGCGGCTTCTGTCGGCACGACGCCGGCCTCGGCCAGCGCCTCGGATGCCGCTGTCTCGACAGCCAGCCACATGCGGTACTTGTTTTCCTCGCTCCAGATGTGCCCCATGGCGGGGCGGGTGTAGCGTGCGATCAAGAGAGTTCATCCTCCGTGCCGGCGCCGGCGCGCCTCTGCCAGGCCCAAGCGCCATTGTAGAGGTTCCGCGTCGCGCCGGTGTTGCATCCTAGTAGGGGCGAGCCTAAGTGGCTGAAGGAGCACAGGATGGACGAGGCAGTGGTGACCGTGGCGAGCTTTACTGAACCGCTCGAGGCAGACATGGCGAGGCTGCGCCTGCAGTCAGCCGGGATCGAGGTCTTCCTGGCCGGCGAACATGCACGGATTCTCGAGCCCGGTCTCGGCGATCTGCGCCTGCAAGTGGCCGCCGCCGATGAGGCCGACGCGCGCGCGGTGCTGGCTGACCCGGGCGACGGGCTCGTCGGCTCGAGCGGCACGGATCAGGGCTAGGCGCGCCCCCCGCTACCCTGTGACCCCAAACCGGGCGCTCATCTCCTCATGCAGAAAGCCCTGCCCGGGGCGGTAGGGCTGCACCCATTCGCCGTCGATGACAAATTGGGGAATGGCCCGCTTGCCGACGTGGCGCATCACCTCTTCCGAGGCGCCAGGCGTGGTCTCGATATCGATCTCGGTGTAGGCGATCCCGTTTCTTTCCAGGAAGCGTTTCGCCTCCCGGCAGTCGCGGCACCAGGTTGCGGAGTAGAGAAGTAGCTGCATACGTCTGCAATGATAGCGCGGCGCGCGCCGAACTCGGACCGCATTATTTTTCCTTCCCCCCGAGGCGCCATACGAGGCGCGCCACAGGACTCTCACAGGAGGCGCGTGTCGGGATGCTCGTAGTCCACCGCGCCCCTGCCGCTTTCGCGCTTCTTGCGAAAGAACTCGCGCAGCAGCTCGCCGGCCTCCTCGGCCAGCATGCCTGTTTGCAACAGCATCCGGTGGTTGAGCTGCGGGTGATTCAGCACGGAGAGAATGGAGCCTGCCGCGCCCGCCTTGGGGTCGAGCGCCGCGAAACTCAGGCTGCCGAGCCGCGCATGGATCATCGCTCCTGCGCACATCGCGCAGGGCTCGAGCGTGGCGTAGAGTGCGCAGCCGGTCAGCCGATAGTTGCCCAGTGCGAGAGCGGCCGCACGCATGGCCACTACTTCGGCATGCGCGGTCGGATCAAGGTCCCGCAGGACGCGGTTCTGCCCACGCGCGATCAGCCGCCCTTCGTAGTAGAGGACTGCGCCGACCGGAACCTCGCCCGCCTCTGCGGCGGCGCGCGCTTCGAGGATCGCCTCGCGCTTCCTCATTTCGGGACTCATTTCGAGACTCGCTTC
>CAZZYH010000262.1:0-3403 GCA_964658225.1 Vulcanimicrobiota bacterium
CGGATCGCCGAGAACGGAGCGCCCCAGGCGGATTGCCCGGGAGCATGAACGTGGAGCGGTGCCGAGTCTTCTCCGAAAATCCGCCTTTTTCCTGGAGCTGCTCACCCCGGCGACTGCGGTCCCGTCCAACCCCGACGGGTTGGCAAACAGGCGCGTTGAGGGCCCCGGCCATGCCCCGGTTCGGCACATCTGGTTTGACGGTCACCACCCTGACGCACTTATAATTCGCACAGGCCACCGGGAATGCCCCGTGTCTCTCTTCTGCCGGGTGAGTTCCGAGCCGCCCCAGAAACCGCTCGAAGCATGTGGGCGAATCATTTTGAGTGCATCCCGAAGGAGTTCCCAATTTCCATGAAGCGTTCTTTCTCTCTCGTATGCCTGCTTGCGTCCGGCGTCTGCGCCAGCGCACTGGCCCAGTCCGCCATGTCCACGGTTCCTAACGCCCCCTCGGCCGGCGGCGCTGTCGCGGCCGCGCCGGCCGGCCCCTCGAAGGTGGCCGTGATCATGTTCCAGGGCGTGGTTGCGCAGACCAATGAAGGGCAGCGCAACTTCGCCGAGATCCGCAAGAAGTACGAGCCCAAGCAGGCCCAGATCAAGGCGCAGAGTGACGAGATCGACACCCTGAAGAAGCAGTTGCAGACCGCCGGCGCTACCCTCAGTGACGCCGAGCGCGCCAGCCGCACCCAGACCATCGACCAGAAGGAAAAGGCGCTGCAGCGCACCGGCGAAGACGCTCAGAACGATTTCCAGCAGGAGATCCAGCAGACCTACGCGACCCTGGCCGAGAAGGTCTTCGGTTCCGTGCAAACCTATGCGACGCAGAACGGCTACACCCTGGTGGTCGATGCCTCGCAGCAGCAGAGCCCGGTGCTTTGGGCGAACCCTGCAACCGACATCTCGGCGGCTGTGGTGCAGGCCTACAATCTGAAGTCGGGCGTTCCCGCGCCGGCTGCCGGGTCTGCTGCTCCCGCGACGCCTTCTGCCCCTTCGGCGACCCCGCGTCCGCGCGCCACCACCCCGCACTAGGATCGAGCTTCCCTCCGGAGACAGCCTTACCTCAGGTGAGGCTGTTTCGGGTTGCAGAGATTGCAATCCTGTTCCGGGCGAGCTTCCGCTCCGTGCCCCTCGCTCTCCTTGTGGAAGATTTTGTGCAAATCTTCAGGCCGAGCTGGAAAATCGCTTCTTACCTGACACGCGCCGCTCCCCTGTGGAGTTCTACCGGTCTTGTAACTCGTTCATTCTGTGCGCTCTATCTTCTCTCTTGACAGAAGTATCTCTAGCAGCGTTCTAGGGTGCGCCAGCGCACGCCTGGGACGAGCTTTCCACAAGACAGATGAACAGAAGGTAACTAGGCGGCCAGTCGGGCGCGCAGCAACAGGATTGCGTGGGTTGGTTTTGTTCTGGCTGGGGTGTGCTTCGGTCGCCAGAGGAACTAGCGGGAACTGCTGTCGTCGCCCAGTTTGAGCACCGCCAGGAACGCCTCCTGCGGAATATCGACCTTGCCGATCCGCTTCATGCGCTTCTTGCCTTCCTTCTGCTTATCGAGCAGCTTGCGCTTGCGCGAGATGTCGCCCCCGTAACACTTGGCCAGCACATTCTTCTTGATGGCCGAGACGGTTTCGCGCGCGACGATCTTGGAACCGATGGCGGCCTGGATTGCGACCTCGAACATCTGCCGGGGGATCAACTCGCGCATCTTTGAGACCAGCGCCCGGCCACGCTCGTAGGCGAAGTCGCGGTGCACAATGATCGAGAGCGCGTCCACGGGCTCACCCGAGACCAGGATGTCCAGCTTGGACATGGGAGACTCCCAGAGGTCGGAGAGCACGTAATCGAGCGAAGCGTACCCGCGCGAGACAGACTTGAGCCGGTCATAGAAGTCCAGCACGATTTCGTTGAGCGGCAGCTCGTAGGTCAGCTTGACGCGTGTCGCGCTGACGTACTCGAAGTTTTTCTGACGGCCGCGCTTTTCCTCGACCAACTTCAGGATGCCGCCCACATATTCTTCGTTGGTCAGAATGGTTGCCGTGATGACCGGCTCCTCGATCTTCGCGATCTCGCTTGGGTCGGGCCAGCGGGAGGGATTGTCGACCTCGATGAGGCTGCCATCGGTCCTGGTGATGCGGTAGCGCACACCGGGCGCGGTGGTGATCAGGTCGAGATCAAACTCGCGCTCCAGGCGCTCCTGGATGATCTCCATGTGCAGCAGGCCGAGAAAGCCGCAGCGAAACCCGAAACCCAGGGCGGCGGAGCTTTCGGGTTCGAAGAAGAAGGAGGAGTCGTTCAGCCGGAGTTTCTCCAGGGCGTCGCGCAGCATGGTGTGCTCGTGCGCGTCGACCGTATACAGTCCGGCGAAGACCATGGACTTGATGTCTTCAAAGCCGGGCAGCGCCTCGGCAGCAGGGCGCGCGTCTTCGGTAATGGTGTCGCCGATCTTGGTGTCGGCAACGTTCTTGATGGTCGCGACGAAGAAGCCGACCTCGCCGGCGGAGAGCTCGGCGATCTCGATGGGCTTAGGCGTGAGCACGCCGAGCGACTCCACATCGAAGGTCTTGCCATTGGACATCAGGCGAATCTTCATGCCTTTGCGCAGGCGGCCGTGGATGATGCGCGCGAGCACAATCACGCCGCGGTAGGGATCAAACCAGGAGTCGAAGATCAAGGCCTGCAGTGGAGCGTCGATGTGGCCGACCGGATGGGGCAGGCGCGTGACGACCGCTTCGAGGATATCCGGCACGCCGAGCCCGGTCTTCGCGCTCACCGGGATCGCGTCGGTTGCGTCCAGGCCGACTGCCTGCTCAATCATCTCCTGGGTGCGGGAGATATCGGCGCTCGGGAGGTCAATCTTGTTGATGACCGGGATGATCTCGAGGCCATTGGAGATGGCCAGATAGGCGTTGGCAAGCGTCTGCGCTTCGACCCCCTGCGAGGCGTCGACTACCAGCAGCGCCCCTTCGCAGGAGGCCAGCGAGCGCGAGACCTCATAGGAGAAATCTACGTGCCCTGGTGTATCGATCAGATTGAGCTGGTAGACCTGGCCATCCTTGGCGGGGTACATCATGCGGACCGAGTGCGCCTTGATGGTGATGCCGCGCTCGCGTTCAAGGTCCATCGCGTCGAGCACCTGCGCCTGCATCTCGCGCGCGGTAAGCGAGCCGGTCAGCTCGAGCAGCCGGTCAGAGAGCGTGGACTTGCCGTGGTCGATGTGCGCGATGATCGCGAAGTTGCGGATGAGCTTTGAGTCCATGAGGAAGGGGCTGCAGGGATGATCTTACCATTCGAGGGTAGGCTCAGCGCTTGGAGGTCGCCGGTTGAGCGGGGCGCAGATGTGCGAGCGATCGAGAGGCTTCTACATCTATGGTGCGCATAAAGCGTCGAGGCGAGCTCGCGTCGGGGCGATCTC
>CAZZYH010000263.1:0-3383 GCA_964658225.1 Vulcanimicrobiota bacterium
CGCGCTCGAGACCAGGTAGCTGGTCAGCACCCAGGTCGCCTCTTCCTGGCTCGCCCCGAGCGAGCCGGCGATGTGCGGCAGCGCGACGTTGGCGATCGAGGTGTCGAGCACCTCCATAAAGGTGGCTAGGGTGACAACCAGTGCTACGGCCCAGGGATTGTGCGAGGGCTTCCAGTCGTGGGCATAGGGCATCGGCAGAGCCATTATCGCAGGGGCGGGGAACAGGCGCTGTGTTCGGCTGCGGCGACCGACCCGCCCCCCGGGCCCGAGCTGCCCGCTTAGCGCAGTGCAAGCAGCAGCTTGGCCGTCACTACCGCCTGCCCGGCATGGCGCTGGGTGTGGTCGGCGAGATGAACGAGCAGGCCGCCCAGGGTGGTAGGCAAGCCCTTGCTGCCCACCTGGCGGGCATGCTCCATCTGCTCGAGGGGCAGAAGCCGGATCCGGGTCTGCGCTTCGGCGAGCGCGGCAGTGCACTCTGCCCGCAGCGCGACGTGGCTCATCCCGGCTTCGAGCTCAACCGCAAGGGCGGCTTGCTGGACCAGATCGAGCGCCCGGCCCTCGGCGTAGGTCAGCAGGCGATCGAGGGAGTGCGCGATGTGACGTACGTGATAGGCGTAGGGCGTGAGGCCATAGGGGCGCGCGTGGATCTCGGCGTCTGTGAGTGTCGCGCCCCACCGGGCCAGGTCTTCCTCAGCCAGCGCCAGTGCGTGGAGCACGGCGCGGGGTAGGGCGGGCACATCGGTGAGAGTGCCGCGCAGCCAGGGCTCGGGAGCCTTGTCGGCCAGGGGACTCATCGTTTCTTAGGATGCGCAGGTCGGCGTCGAGACGAAAGGACCTCCGCGGCGAAGCCGGCGTGCTTCTGCTCGGTCTGGCCGCACCTCCGGCCAAGGCATCCAGGCCAGGAAGAAGGGGCCGACCTGGGGCTGGCCCCTCGGTCCATCATGCTCGGCCCGGAACCGGGCTACTTCTTTCCATCCAGCTTCTGCGAGGCGATCTGCGCAGCCGCAGAGGTCTTATCCCCGTCCTTGATCTGGGCATACAGGCGGCGCGCTTCGTCCGGCCGGGTGCCTTCGTAGATCTCGGCCAGTTGCAGGCGGGCCGTGCTTACCGGCACCGTCAGGGTGGGATGCGCGATCAGCTGCTGGTAGAGATCGATGGCCTGCTGCTGGCGGTTGGTCTTGCGGTAGAGGCTGGCCAGCGCCAGCTTGGCGAGCGAGCTCAGCGCCGCGTCGTGCGAGGCGGCTGCTTTTTTCAGGTCCGCCTCGGCCTGCCCTGTCTGCCCCATATCGTTCGCAGTCAGACCGGCAAAGTAGCGGGCATTCGCCCCCGCCTGGAAGAAGCCAAAGTGATCCGCGGCCTGCTCGAAGAGCGGGTTGGCGGCCCTGGCCCGCTCTGCCGCCGTTGCATAGCTCGGGGAATTGGGATCGACGGGCTGGCCAGGCTGGCGCAGCTGCGTATCGTAGATATCCATCGCATCCGAGAAAGCACTTTCCGCCTTGGCGGACTGGCTCGATACGAATACGCCCACAGCCAGCCCCACGAGGATGAGTGCCACGACAAGAATCGAACCGCGCAGGACCAAGGCGCGATTGGCCTCAAACCAGGAGAGTGCCGGACCTGGGGCCGAGCCCCCCGCTTTGACGAAGCTGGACGGCCGGGCGGGCTGCTGTATCTGGGTATCCACTATTTTCCTTGTAATTCCTTGCTTTTAAGAGAGTAAGCTGGACTTACCCTCCCCGGGTGACAAGGCTAAGTCTACAGGCCGTAGTTTCGAGGGTCAATTGCCATGGCTGCCGGCGAGGTGCGTGTCCTCTCGATGTCGAGCGTCGCGATCGCGACTCGGAGCCCTTGGATCCGAGGTGCCGGGGGGTGTCTGGATCACGGTACGTGCCGCCCAGCGCGTGGCCAAGGGATGCGTGAGCCCTTTATGCCGAGCTTGCGGCGGTCTCACCGATGCACTCATGTGCCGCGGAGAAAGGCGCTGCATCTGTAGGGTCGTAAGTTGTAGGGTTGTAACATCGGCATGGCCCGTTCTGAATGAGTGATGGCCATGCACGGGGCCTGAAATCCATGGGTAAGTCGCCTTTCATCGGATAGGTGGCGAATGGTAACGACAAAGCGTTCATGCGTCCCAAGCGGGTACCGGGGACGGGCAGCGGCGGAAGGCCCTCCAGGCATGAGCCCTACCCTTCTTGAGACATGCATATTGGACAAGCGGCTAGAAGACGAAGGCTTTCGGCTGATGGCGGATAGCAGCCTGGACGTGCTGTGTCGCGTGACCTTGGTAGAGATGCGATGTACCTACTGTTCGCCTTCGGCGCTGCGGGTACTGGGCTGGACGCCGGAGGAGATGCTCCATCGCTTCCCTGAGGACCTGATCCATCCCGAAGAGGTAGCGGCTGTGCAGCAAGCGCACGCGCGCTACGTAGGCAACGAGACAAATTCTGTTCCCGATTCGATGCGGCTGCGCAAGAAGGATGGAAGCTACGCTCTGCTCGAAGTCCATGCCTGCATCATGCACGATCCTGTCAGCAAAGCGCCCTGGCAGGTCCTGCTGAACATGCGGGATGTGAGCGTGCACCGCTCCCGGCAAGTGCAGCTCGAGGCCCTTGCGGCGACCGATCCTCTGACCGGCCTCGGCAACCGGCGCACCTTTGACTCGGCCCTCGATCAGGAGTGGCGCCGCGCGCTCCGGGAGCAAAGCCCCCTCTCTTTGCTGATGATCGATGTCGACGCCTTCAAGGGGATCAACGATACCTACGGGCACCCGGCCGGCGACGACTACCTGCGCGTCATCGCGGAAACCATCTCGAGCAGCGTTCGCAGGCCTGCCGATATGGTGTCGCGCTACGGCGGGGAGGAGTTCGCCCTGATTCTGCCGGCAACCGGCGCCGCGGGTGCGGCCGAGGTCGCCGAGCAGCTGCGACTCGCCATCTGTGAATTGCGGCTGCCCCACGTCCTCAATCCGGATCATGAATCCGTCGTCACGGTCAGCATCGGGGCGGCGACCGCCATGATGCGGTCCGGTCTTGAATCCGCCACCTCTGCCAACCTGCTCAGGGCCGCCGACTCGGCCCTCTACAAGGCCAAGCAGGGAGGGCGCAACCGGGTCGAGACCAGTGTTCTGCTCCGCGCGGGCAAGAACGGCGGCGCACGCCCCCTGTCTCGCCGATAAGCCGGGGGGGCCTCAAGCTCCCGGGCGATCGAGAACAGCGTGCCCCGCCCTCAATGGGCTCGACCGCCTGCAGGCGCGGCCGGCGCGGCGATGTGCGGAGCCGGCGCCGGCATCGCAGGCGGCGCGTTCACACGAGGGGCCGGCGCTGTGCCGTGCGGCGACTGCGGAAGGTGAGACGCCTGCGGCTCATAGGGCGCCTGCGGCCTAG
>CAZZYH010000264.1:0-3370 GCA_964658225.1 Vulcanimicrobiota bacterium
CCTGGAGTTCTTCCTGGAGACCCGGCCGGGCGGGTTCCAGCCCGGATGCACGCGCGCCGGACGGGGTGGATGCCCGGGCGTGCGCGGCCTCGACGGAGGCGAGCCGGGCGAGGGAATCGGCCGCATCCTGGGCCTGGCTTGCGGCCAGCGCCGCCGTCTCGGCAGCCGCCGCGGCAGCAGCCGCGCTCTCCGCCAGAACCTGGCTGTAGCTGGGCGCCTGGGCGTAGCGCGCGGCCACCCGAGCGGCTACCCGGGCGGCCATCAAAGAGGCGTCGGCAGCTCGCTCCTCAGCGATGCGCTCGGCCCCAGGCGCCTGCCGGGCGCGCGCCAGGCGGGGCCCATCGACCGCACCCCGGTCTCGCGCGGCGTCCCGGTCCGGGCGCTCCTGAGGGGCGGACCCGGGCCGCCGCTGCCGGTGCGCGGCGAGTTTAGCGTTCAGCTCTGCCTTCCAGGCGGCGGGCTCGGGCTCGTTCGCGAAGTTGGACTGGTAGCGGGGATTGGCTGTGCTCAAGCGTGGATCCTCTTTCCTGAAGCGTTTGCGGCGTGCCGCGGGAAAGGAGAAGGCAGCGAAGACACCCCGGGTGTCTGCTCGGCACAGGGGTGCAGAGCAGCGGCGGTCCGGGTTTTCAGCCAGAGCGGCGTCGCTGTTCCTTCGTCTAACAGCCACCGGCGTTTGCTATGCTGGGGAAGCCCGAAGCGAATGAAAGCACGCACAATTTGGTGTACCACGCTGCTCCTGCTCTGCCACCAGTTTCTTTGGTCGCAGGCAGTAACGAAGCAGCTTCCTGTGCCGCAAGCGGGCCAGACTGATCCCCGGTTCCCTGCCGGCGACCCAGCGTCTGCCGAGCCCGAGGATGCCCCGCAGAGCACGCCCTTCACCCTGCCGAACGGCCTCGGGCTCTCCGCCGATCCGGCCTTCGCCCCGGCGCCTGATCCTTCCGCCGCGCCGGAATCGTCGCCGGACCCGGGTTCTGCGTCGCGGCTGCCCCCGGGTACTCCTCTGGCCGCCGCGACGCCGGAGACAGCAGCGCCTGACAACGGCCAGCCGGACGATCCCGCGGACCCGGCCCTGGCGCACCCCGTTCGCCCTCCCGACGCCGGGGTGCCGGTCCGCATCAAGGCGGACACGCAGACCATGCAGGGCGACACGTTTACCCTCGACGGCCAGGTCGAGATCGACTACAAGCACTATGTGGTCCAGGCCGACCACGTCGTCTACGATCGCGCGGCAGCCCAGGTCGACGCGAGAGGTCACCTGAGCGTCGATGGCGGGCCCTCCGACGAGCACCTGGTCGCCGATCACGGCACCATGAACCTGGAGGCCCACACCGCCCATTACTGGGCCGTCCGCGGAACCCTGGGCGTGCGCGCCGTCACCCACGACCGCTACGTCTTTACCGCTCCCAATCCCTTCTCGATCACCGGCGACGAGTTGCTGCAGCTGGGGCCGGGCAACTACCAGGTGATCCGCGGCACCATGACCAGCTGCCGGCTGCCGAACCCGGACTGGAAGCTGCTCTCGGAAACCATCCTGATCGACCACGGCGAGGCCAGGGCGCGCAACAGCCTCTTTGCGCTGCGCAACATCCCGGTGCTCTACCTACCCTACGTCTCGCACCCGACCGAGCGGAACCAGCGCCAGAGCGGGTTCCTGCTGCCCATCTTCGGCAACAGCACCACCAAGGGCTTGATCGTGGGCGAAGAGGTATACCTGGCCTTGCAACGCAACGCGGACCTTACCTTCGGCGCGCAGTATTACTCCCGGCGCGGCTTTGCGCCGCTGGGGCAGTTCCGCTACCGGGGCGGGGGGGACGACTTCGGCTTCGTGCGCCTGCGCTCGCTGCTGGACCGGCTGCCCGCGGCGGAAAACCAGGGCGGGGTCGATATCATCGCGGATGGCCGGCGGCAGATCGGCCCGGCCCTCCATGCGGTCGCCGATCTCGAGTACCTCAGCTCCTACACCTACCGGCAGGCGTTTGAAGAGAATTACAGCGCCGCGATCAACTCCGAGGTGCGATCGCAGGCCTTCCTCACCCATCAGCACGACGGGCTCGCCAAGACGGCGCGCTTTGAACGCTACCAGAGCTTTCGCTCCGACGCGGCAGGCGATGAGATCCGCGTGCTGCACACCCCGGAGCTGCACCTGGACGCGCTCGATCGGCCGGTCGCCCGGACCCGTCTGCTGTGGGGCGGCGAGGCGACGGCAGCCGCGATGTCGCGCTCCGAGCCGGGTTTCCAGACCACCAGCGTCATCCCGCGCGTCGATCTGAAGCCGCACCTGGCCCTACCGCTGAGCGCCGCCGGGTGGACGCTGCGCTCCGAGGTCGGGGTGCGCGAGACCTACTATGGCCGCAGCCAGAACCCCGGGGTCCTGGGCGCGGTGCCGACGCAGCGCGATGCCAGCCTGAACCGGACCGCCTTTACGAGCGAGATCAACCTGCGCCCCCCGCCGCTTACCCGGACCTTTCAAGCGCCCTGGCTGCGCCAGTGGTTGGGCGGCGAGGTGAAGCACTCGATCGAGCCGGAGCTTCGCTACCGCTTCGTCACCGGCATCAACAACTTCCAGTCCATCCTCCGCTTTGACGAGACCGATGTGCTGTCTAACACGAACGAGCTCGAGTACGGGCTGACCCAGCACCTATTTCTACGCCACCTGCACCCGCACCCCTGCACGGGGGACGAGGCGCTCGGCCCGGCCAACCTGTGTGGCGGCGGCACCACGGACTGGCTGAGCTGGACGGTCGCGCAGAAGCACTTCTTCGACCCCACCTTTGGCGGCGCGCTGGTGGCGGGTACCCGAAACGTGCTCGAAACCACGCTCGACTTCTCGGGAGTGGCGTTTCTCACCCGCGCGCGCAGCAGCTCGCCGGTCATCTCGCGGCTGCGGCTGCGCACAAGCACGGCAACTGATTTCGAGTGGGATCTGGATTACGACACCCGGCGCGGCCGCCTGCAGTCGAGCAACGTCTCGGCCAGCTACCGTTACGGGCCGGCGTTCTTAAGCATCGGCAACTACCTGCTGCGCACGGTGGGCGCCAACTCGGGCGATCTGACCGTGGTCACGCCGACGACCGCGCCGAGCATCATCTCGGACTTCAACCAGCTGCGCCTGGCGGCCATCTACGGCAGCCCTACCCGGCATGGCCTGAGCGCGGGCTTCAATCTGGGCCGGGACTTCAAGCTGGGGGAGACGCAGTATGCCAGCGCCCAGGCCGGCTACAACCGGGACTGTTGCGGGTTGACCTTCGAGCTGCGACGCTACTCGCTGGGAACGGTGCGCGATGACACGCAATACCTGTTCAGCTTTACCCTGGCGGGGGTGGGGACGGCGGGGAATCTGAATCGCATGTTGCGGGTGTTCTAGAGGGGC
>CAZZYH010000265.1:0-3365 GCA_964658225.1 Vulcanimicrobiota bacterium
CAGGCGCTGGGCCAGGCGGCGTTGCCCGCGGCCCGGCCGTAATCCAGAGCGGGCTTGAGCAAGCACGCGCCACCCGGCCAGGTCTGCTAGCCTGTTCTCGACATGCTTACCGCACAGACCCTGCTGCTCGACGCGGACGACACCCTATGGGAGAACAACATCTACTTTGAGCAGGCCATCGCCAGCTTTTTGAGCCTGCTCGATCACGCCCCGCATACCCCTGTCCAGGTGCGCGACCGGCTCAACATCATCGAGCATGAGACGACCCAGCAGCATGGCTACGGCACGCCCTCTTTCCACCGCTCGCTGCTGCGCTGCTATGAGGAGCTGAGCCGCAAGCCTCTCGATGCGGTGGACCGGGAGCGCATTCACGGCTTTGCCCGATCGATTGCCGAGGCGGAGATCAACCTGCTGCCCGGCGTCGAGCAGGAGCTGCCCCGGCTGGCGGCGCGGCACCGGCTGTTGCTTGTGACCAAGGGCGACTATGCCGAGCAGACCGACAAGCTGCGCCGCTCGGGCCTGGAGAAACACTTTACCGCCGTCGAGATCCTGCGGGAGAAACATACCGCGGCTTACCGCGAGCTGGCCGAACGGCTGGCGCTCAGCCCGCCCTCCACCTGGATGATCGGCAACAGTCCGCGCTCGGACGTCAACCCGGCGCTCGGCGCCGGCTTCCACGCGGCCTATGTGCGCTACCACAACACCTGGGTGCTGGAAGAAGAGGAGTTGAGCACACCGCCGCCAGGCCAGCGGCTGCTCATCTGCAACAACTTTTCCGAGGCTGCCGCCCACCTGCTCGACTAGCGCGCGAGGCATGCGGGTCCCGCTTTTGCCGGCCGCTCCCGCTTTGCTATACTCAAGTGCAGCGCAAGGCAAGCGGAAGTGGTGAAATGGCAGACACACCATCTTGAGGGGGTGGCGCCGCAAGGCGTGGGGGTTCAAGTCCCCCCTTCCGCACCAAATGGCGCTTGCCGTCACCGGCACCCGCGGTCGGCCATGGCTGCGAAGCTCCTAGGAAAGTAGCTGGGCTGTTGCCGGCTTGTAGACGATCAAAGAACCCATGCTCATCATCCTCTTTACCATCATCCACGTCTTCGTCTGCCTGTTCCTTATCGGAGTCATCCTGCTGCAGCAGGGTAAGAGCGCCGACCTGGCCGGCGCCTTCGGCGGCCAAGGCTCCCAGACCGCTTTCGGGCCGCGCACCGCGGGGAATGTTCTGACCAAGGTAACGACCTGGTGCGCGATCACCTTCATGGTCACCTCCATCGGGCTCACCATCCTGATGCAGCGTCACGCGGGCGGCCACTCGGTGCTCGAAGGAACCAAGACCACGCACAGCGCTGCTGCTCCGAAGAAGCATTAAGCCGGGCGCACTGCACGCCGCGCTGCGGGCGAAAGGCAGAGAAACCAAAAAGGAGGCCGCGGGGCCTCCTTTTTCGTTGCTGGTCCCCGTCACAGCTTTTGCGGGCAGCCTCCATGCTGGCTGAGCAGTTCGTCAATCCCCTTCGCGGTCTTCGACCGCCACGTCTCTTCTGACGAGATGCGCGGCGCAGGCGCGGCACCGGTCTCGATCTCCTGGTACACAAAGCTCAGGACGCGATCCTCCGGATCATCGACCCAGGTGTTGCCCTTGCCCTGCACACGCGTCGCGCCCCTCTGCCACCCGGCCGGGGTCAGGTGCCACTCCGTCCATTCTTTTCTAGCTGCCATACACTTTATTGGACGACGAGACCGAGTTCCAGGGCAAGTCGGGTGAGCCACGGTGAGGCCATGACCCGCTTCGGGAGTGGCCGGGTATCCTGTCTGCTCGACGCTCAGGGAGGATGTCATGAAAATTGTTCCTGTGATCAAGTCCGGGGATCTTGAGAGATCTGTGCACTTCTACACGAAAGTTCTCGACTTCGAGCGCAAGTGGCCCGGAGACGAGGATCGCGAAGCCGCAAACGGAGTCGTGGACCTGGTTCGAGACGGAGCCGAGCTGCAGCTTTCGCGCCATGCCGGCGACGGCGTCTTCGGTTCGGTCAATCGCGTGTTTGTGGACGACGTGGATCAGCGTTACGAGACCTTGCGCGCCCGCGGTCTGGATACGAGCCAGCGCCCCGAGTCCCCGGTCCATACCGCGCCGGTAGATCAGACCTGGGGATTGCGTGAGTTTTCGGTGTGCGATCCAGATGGCAATGGTCTGTGCTTCTGCGCGCCTATCCGATAACTTGGTGGTTCAGCTTGTCGGCGTGCGCGCGGCGCAGGCCGCCAGGAGGCTCTTGATTCCCTGCTCGAACTCGGACGCCGGCGGCAAGAGGCTCACGACAAGCCAGCCTTCGCCTTGAAAGCCGTAGTAGTGGCCGGGATGGAGGAGCACGCCCCAGCGCTCGGCTAAACCCAGCACCAGCGCGTCGTCGGAGCCAGGGCCGAGAGCAGGGATGCGTAGGATCGCATACCAGCCTGCATCGAGCAGCAGCCGCGAGACAGTTGCGGAGTGCGCGAGGAGCGCGTCGAGCTGAGCCAGGTTGGCGCGCGTACGTTCTGTGATCTGGCCTTGCAGCGCTCCGCGGCCAGCCAGCCAGGATGGCAGCGCATGTTGCACTGGAGCGTTCATCGAGAGGAAGGTGTCTGCGATCAAGTCCAGGCGGGCGAGTGCTTCCTGTGCTTGTTCGTCCGGCCCCAGCGTCACGATCCAGGACGCTTTCATCTGCGGCAGTGCGGCGACCTTGCTCAGCCCGCTCAGCACAAAGGTCAACGCCTGATGATCTCCGCAGGCAAAGCTTGGCTCAGGCTCATCCAGCGCATAGTCGAGAAAGACCTCGTCGACGATCAGCGCAAGCCCGTGCCGGGCGCAGAGCCGTTCAAGCTCTCGTCGATCAGCAGCCGGGCAGTAGTGTCCTGTCGGATTGTTGGGATGCACGAGGACGATCGCTCGGGTGCGCGCGGTAATGCGCGCTGCGAGCGCTCCCGGCTCGGTTTGCCAGCCATGGTCGTAGAAGAGCGGATAGCTGATCAGCCGTACATCGTCCAGGTCGGAGAGAAAGTCAAAGAGCGGGTAGCTGGGTCGCGCGATCAGCACCTCGTCCGCGGGGTCGCAGAGCAGGCGAAAGAGAAAGCTGTAGGCCTCGCTGGTGCTGGTGGTCAGGCATATCTGGTGCGGCTCGACGGGGGCGTTGTGATCGCGGTAGTAGCCGCAGACGGCCCCGCGCGCCTCGGGCAGTCCCAGCGGCGCAGGCTCGTACTGTAGCGCTCGCCCGCTGGTCAAGGGGGCGAGCAGGGCCGGATCGTAGTGGAAGCCGCAGTGGGTGGGGTTGGCCGCAGCGAGATCGATCAGCGGCAGGCCTGCTGCACGCCGCGCCTGCACGGCTCTCGCCAGCGCGGTC
>CAZZYH010000266.1:0-650 GCA_964658225.1 Vulcanimicrobiota bacterium
TTGCTCTGCTCCGCGACAGCTTTCTCGAACGCAGAAATCCCCACGACGATCCGCGTGAGCCCCTACGGCTTGGTGCTCGGACCCGTGGGCGCCTTTCCATTCTTGCCCGCCTCATCCTTGTGCGCGGCAAAGTAGGTCTCCTGCTCAGCAAGCAGCCGCTTTGCGTCGTCCATGCTGCTGGTCGCGGCGTCGACGGCCGTGCGGCGCACAAACTCGTAGGCCGGATCGACAGGCGCCTTGCGCAGCACATCCGGCCACTTGGGACAGGCCTCAAGCACTCCCTTCAGCGCCTTGCGCACATCGGCATGCGCGCTGGCATAGCTGTCCAGGTTGTCGGCCAGCTCATCGGTGAGCCGGGTGAATTCCTCGTACTTGGCGCGAAGCTCGGCCGGCCGGTTGTTCTCGTGGCTGTCCACGGAGAGCTCCCGAATGCTCGTCACCCTCTCTTCCACAAACTTCAGATAGAGCTTGATACGCTCGTTGGGTCGGTCGCCGTACTCGCGCACCTGGTCCGCCTGCGCCTCGCTCAACGGGTCGCCATGCTGCTGGGCGTGCACGCCGCAGGCGAGCAGCAGAAACAAGGCTGCCATGCCCAGCAAGGTTTGCGCTCGAGGCTCCCCACCAGCCCGCATCTGCAGCCCCCTTTCATT
>CAZZYH010000266.1:660-3364 GCA_964658225.1 Vulcanimicrobiota bacterium
GAGCCAGCCCGCCCGACGGCCAGCCCGCAAGGATTGTGCCGTGCGCAGGGCGCCGGTGTCGAGACGGCGCGCAACGCTCCGCTGCTTCGCCGTACCTGGAGCCTCGCGCCCGGCCTCAGGGAGCGTCGGTGAAATCGACCGCAATCCGGCAGCCACTGGCGCTGCTCTCGCGCGCCAGCTCGATCAGCCGCGCCACGCACCAGGCATCGCGCACCGTCACCTGCAGGGGAGCCGCTCCCAGGATCGCATCGCGGACGTTGCAGTAGTACTCGCGATAGTCGCCGGCCAGGGTAGGCACGGGCTCAGGCGCGGCCTTGGGCAGGGTCAGCAAGCCCCAGGCGCTCTTCGGCTCGCTGCCGAACCCGGCGGTGGAAAAGGTATCGCCGGCCAACAGCGCGGCTTCCTGCGGGTCAAAGCCCCACTTCTCGTAGCTGCCGAGGGTGCCATGCAGGGTAAAACGGGCGCCCGCGCTGGCGGCGGCCAGGGTGGCGCACAGCCACACGCGCAGGCCGCCCAGCTGCAGACCGGCGGCAGGGCCGGCGGGCGGTGCCTGCTTCGGGTAGGTCAGAAGGATGTCGAAGGAGTCGTCCACGGTCGCGTGATCGCGTGACAGGCGCACATCGGCCCATAAAGTGGCCGGCGGCCCGAAAAGTGCCAGCGCCTGGTCGATCAGGTGCGGTCCGAGATCAAAGAGCACCCCGCCGCCCTCCTCGCCGCTCTCGCGCCAGGCATGGAGACGCGGCTGCAAACGGTACCGATCAAAGTGCGAGACAAGGTGCAGCGGCCGGCCCAGCCGCCCGCTCGCAAGCACGCCCCGCACCGTCTGGAAGTCTCCATCCCAGCGGCGATTGTGGTAGGCGGAGAGGATGACGCCGTGCTCGGCGGCCAGCGTCGCCAGGGCTTTGGCATCCTCGCTCGAGAGGGCCAGGGGCTTGTCTACGACCACGTGGCGGCCGGCCCGGATGCATTGCTCGGCCAGGCTGCGATGCGCCTTGTTCGGAGTAGCCACCACGCACAGGGTGATCGAAGGATCTTCGAGCATCTCGTCCACCGATCGCGCGATCCGCGCCGAGGGATAGGCCGCTGCCGCCTCGTCGCCCGAGCGCTGCACGATCGCGGCCACTGCCAGGCCCGGCGTCTCATTGATCACTGCAGCATGAAAGATACGGCCCGCCAGCCCGAAACCGACAATCCCCGTCTTGATGGTGCTCGCTCCAGATTGCATGCAACGATGCTAGCAGGGAGCCGTCACTGCCTGTCGTCCAGCAACGGACGCTCGGGTCTCTGTGTGCGCCGCAAAGAAAAAGTCCCGGGCCGGGGCCCGGGACTTTCCATCCGACGCAAGACGGTGCTCTCTGCGGCGGCCGCAACCCGCCGCGCCTTCTCGGCTGCTTACTGCACGTCGCCCGCCTCGAGGTGCGACTCGAGGAAGTAGAGCTGCTTTTCGGCCTCGACTACCAGCTGCTTGAAGAAGTCCGAACTGGGCTCATCGCCGATCTCGTCGATCTCGTCCGATGCCTTGCGCAGCTCCTTGCAGTAGTGTCCGAGCGCATCGGCCAGCGCACACACGTGGTCCATGCCGCTGATCAGTTCCACGTTGTACTCGGGAAGCCTCGAGGCGGCCGCCGACTGCCGTACCGTCCCGTTCGCCACGCCGCCAAGCTCCGTCAGCCGCTCGGCAATCGAGTCGATCTGCGGAAAGATCGCCTCGGCCACGCTGTCAAAGAGCAGGTGCAGCTGGTAGAAGTTCACGCCCTTCACATTCCAGTGGGCGAACTTGGCCTGTGAGTACATGTCGAGCGCTTCGGCGAGCCGCTCCTGCATCACCTCGACGACCTTTTCCTTCGTCTCGGGCGGCAGGGCGATGCGCGTCTTGTACATGCGGTCGACCACGCTGGTCTTCGGTCCCGGTGCGCTCTCCGACTTCTTGGTGGGCATTTCCTTCAAGCTTTGTGGCATAGGTGTTTTCCTCTTCGTACTTGGTTTTCGCAATGCATTCGCAGCCGCTGCTTCCAACTTGGCTCTCGGCGATCTCGCAACATCGATCGTTGCTCACAGACGGTACGATGCGTATGGGCGGCGCGGTGCCGTTTGCCGCCGGCACCTTTGCTCAAAGCAGCCTGCCCGGTGGCACAGGCTGTTTTGGCGGGATCGAACTGGATACAATAGGGCCATGCGAATTTGTCTCCCCCGCCCGGCTGCCTGGCTCGCCCTCTCTCTTGGCCCGGCAGCGTGCCTGCTCCACGCCCAGGACGATCACCGCGGCCGCAAGTACACCGCGCCGCCGCCGGTCGCGCACATCACCGTGTCGGTGACCAAGGGCGCCAACAACAAACCGGTGGAGAGCGCAGCCATCATCTTCCACACCATGCGCAATGGAAAAGACCAGGGCAACCTGGAGGTAAAGACGAACGAGGAAGGCCGCGCGGTCATCGACGTGATCCCGATCGGGGACCAGGTTCGCCTGCAGGTGATCAAGAGCGGCTACCAGACCTTCGGCGAGGATTACACGATCGACGGCGCAAACAAGGACATCGCTGTCTCGCTCAAGCCGCCGGTCCGCCAGTACTCCATCTATGAGAAGCACCCGGAAAATGAAACCAAGCCAGAGAACGGCGACAAGCCGGCTCCCCAGTAAGCCGCCGGCTGTGCGATCTTGCGCAAATGCCTCACGCTGGTGAGCTGGTAAAAACGTGGGCTGGTG
>CAZZYH010000267.1:0-3323 GCA_964658225.1 Vulcanimicrobiota bacterium
CTATCCTGCTGCTACGACGGCTGGCACGTTGATGGACCGATTCGAGACGGACTCTCAGTTCGTCAGCGGCATGTCCGTCCACCTCGAGGCTGGCGGCACGCAGCACCGCAAGGAAACCGTCAGTGCTGAGCAACGCTGCTCTGCTGCCAAATTGGCGTCGTCATCATCGCCGACTGTTGCGCCAGCCAGAGAAGCGATCGGTCAGCAAACCAGCGCGCTGCTTCATCGATGCTCTGGTTGTCGGCAGCAGACGCGATCGTCTCGACCTCCTCGGTGGCGAACGTGCCGCGATGAAGAATGATTCCGAGGGTGCGACATATCGCAGCTTCGGTGTCCTCGCCGGGATCAGTCAGGCTAATGGCTTCGACCGACATTCTTTCGAGCTTCCATTCTGGAAGCCGCAAGTGTGCGCGTCGTTGGTTAACCAACGGTTACGCTTGGGTGAGAGATCTTATCGGCACGCGGAGGAGGCGATCGCATGCTCAAAAGCAAACAACCGCGTTCCCGGCCAGGTCGAGCGCTCGGCGCGCATCTGCAGCGGCGGCGACATGGGCGGGCGTCGGCGGATCGTCGGACAGGACCCCCCTCAAGCTCTGCGCCTTGTACCTTGGACCGTCCAGTACGAGCGGTCCCACCAGTCCGGTCCTGCGCAGCCCGGCCACGAACGTCATCGTACGCCAATGCCCATACGGCGCAGCAGCAATCAGCAGCAGTTCCTCGCGCCGTCGTCGAAGCTATCGTGCGCCAACTCGAGCGCGGCGAGGTCAGGGCGCTCGAAGCAATCGACGCCATGCTCGCCGAGGAGTTCACGTTGCGCGAGAGCCGACGCATCAAGACCTCCCTGGTCATGGCCAGGCTATCCACATTAGGACGCTCGCCGGCTTCGACTTTGCCTTCCAGCCCTCGCTCGACCGCAACCGGATCCTCGCTCTGGCCGAGCTGAAGTTCATCGCACCGGGCGAGTTCGACGGCACGGCCTTACCGATCGGGAAGAAATTGCTTGTCTACGTTCTTTTTATTCTTCATCTTACCGATCGGTAAGATGGAGGTGGCTAGTGATCCGAAATGCGGAGGATTTCGGGGCGCTTGTTAGACGCCAGAGGCTCGCTAACGGACTCACCCAAAGGGAACTGGCCTTGGTCGCGGGGGTGGGAGAGCGTTTCGTGGTCGATCTCGAGAACGGGAAGGCGACGGCGCAACTGGGCAAGGCACTGGTGCTCGCCGCAGTGCTCGGCATCGAGCTCGGCGACCGTGCCGCGATCGTCGGGCAGCAGCCCGGAGAAGCCGACGCCCCCGACGTGGAGGTTCCCGAACTCGAAGGATGGCAACCGTGAGCGGCATCCCGGTCCATTACGAGAGCGCCCTTGTCGGGACGATCGAGGTCTCCGCGGAGGGTCCCACATTCATTTACGACCCGAGCTGGGGATCCGTGCGCGGCGCCTTTCCGCTATCCCTGCGAATCCCGATCGGGGCGGTCGCGCCCCCTAAGAGGCTACTGCCCTGGCTGATGAACCTTCTTCCCGAGGGAGCTCCGCTACTGACGATCGGCCAGGCGCTGGGTACCTCGACGCAGGATGTCGTCGGCCTGGTCGAGCAGATCGGCCGCGATACCGCCGGGGCGCTGAGCATCGGGGTCCCCAGGCTTGGAAAGGCGCCGGGCTACCGGCCTGTGCCGGACAATGCGGCGCTCGAACGGATCATCCGCGAGCTTCCCGCCAAGCCTTTCCTGGCCGGCGAGGATGGGGTCTCGATGAGCCTGGCGGGAGTCCAGCAGAAGCTGCCGGTGGCGTATGCGCGCGGCGAGTTCGCCATTCCGGTCGACGGGGCGCCGTCGACGCACATCCTCAAGCCGGACAATGACAGGCTGTACGGCAGCGTCCAGAACGAGGCGCTCTGCATGGTCCTGGCGCGGCGTGCAGGGCTGTCCGCCGCGGAGGTGTCCACGGGTGTGGCAGGCACGAGGTCGTACCTGCTGGTCAAGCGGTACGACCGGGTCCGCCGCGGCGGCAGGTTGCTCCGGCAGCACCAGGAGGACTTCTGCCAGGCGCTCGGCAAGCCTCCAGGCTCCAAGTACGAGCGTAACCAGACGGGCACTAGGGGGCCGTCGCTGCAGGACTTCTTCGCCCTGGCGCGGAGCCACATGGGACCGGGTGACGTGCTCGCCCTACTGCGGGCGGTTATCCTTAATGTCTTGCTGACGAACGTGGATGCGCATGCCAAGAACCACTCGATCTTGCTCTCCGCCGGAAGCACGAGGCTGGCGCCACTGTACGACCTGATGTGCGGTGCTGCCTGGGAGGGCGTGACGGAGAACATGGCGCAGGTGATTGGCGACCAGACCCGCGGTCGCCATGTACACGCGCGGCACTGGCGGCGCATGGCGGAGAGCTGCGGCCTGGGCGGGGCGGCCGTCGTGCGCGAGGTCGCCGCGATGTCCACCAAAGTATCCGCCGAAGTGGAAGCGGCCGTGGAGGAAGTCCGGGCCATGCCCGCAGGTGGGCAATCCATGCTGGACCTCTTCGCCGAGGAGATCCGGAAGCGGTGCGCGCTAGTCGCCTCCAATCTTCGGGACGATCCCGGGTAGGCCGCAAGGCCATCGCTATCAAGGCGCTCCGGGTCATGTCTATCGGATCATTGCGAGAGCCGGAAAGAAAAGCCCGGCGTGTGCCCGTCTTCCCCAGAAAGAGACCCGAGGAACAAGGACGCTTCCCTCATGATGCGCTACGACGACGCCACCAGTAAGCGTCGCGGCGCCGACATCTGGCGGTTCCTGAGCGAACTATGATTCGGTTCGCGTATGGATGTGATGTCGCCGGACCTGGTCGCGGAAGCTGAGAGCGCTCGTACGAGTGATCATAGGAGTACTCGTACGGCTCGCGTCGAGGTTCTAACCCGGGCGGAACCGCGGCGTTCGTGGACGGCCGAGCAAAAGCGCCAGATCGTCGCCGAGAGCCTCGGTTCGGATCTGACCGCAACCGAGGTCGCCCGCAAATACCGTATCAGCTCGGGTCAGCTCTACACGTGGAGGCAGCAATTGGTGAGCCTGCCGGGCTCCGTCGTCACCCGCGCGCCGATGCATTTTGCTGCGGTTGAACTGGCGACGGCGGCATCTCCGCCGTTGCCGTCCCCGATGTCGCCAGAGCCGCCGACCCCGGTTGCTCCTCCGTCTGCGGCCCATGCTGATGGCTTGATCGAGATCGTGCTGCCCTGCGGAGTTTCGGTGCGCGTCGACGCTCATGTCGATAGCCGCGCGCTGCGCCGGGTGCTCGGCGCGCTCGAGGGCCGATGATCGCGCTGGCGTCCGGACTGCGGGTCTATTTGGC
>CAZZYH010000268.1:0-3320 GCA_964658225.1 Vulcanimicrobiota bacterium
AAACCATAATGGCCAGAGCGGCGCCTACCGCCAGCCCGGCCGCTGCCGGAAGCAGGGGCGGCATGCGCAGCAGCAGGATCGCCACCCACACAGAGGCTGCGGGCAAGACCAGCACCAGCACCAGTTTCGATTGCCAGTGCAGCCGTCCCGCAGCAGGGTTGTTTGGAGTGATCAAAGACGTGGACCGCATCGGCGAAGGCAGCCTCCTGGCTGCGTCTCCGTCTAACCTTCCGTAGCCGGTGATTTACAATCGGGCTTGATCAGCCAAAGCCCTGAAATTGCAGTGAGGTATCAAAGAGTGCGAAGCATTGCGTGGCTCGTCGCCGGAACCCTGGTGGTCGCAGCCCTTACTACAGGATGCGGGAACAAGTACCGTCCTGTCATCAATCCCGTGTCGCCGACCGCTCCAGCACCCGCCGCGACCTCCTATGCAATCGTGCTTTCGCAGCCCAACCAGATCGCAGGAAGCGCCACCGATCCCTGCCCCGCGGTGCCCTATACCAGCCCCGGCGTCGCGGCGGTGATCGACTTCTCCGGCGATAGCCTGCTTGCGCAGGCCAGCATCGGTACCGGCCCCATCACTTCCGCGATCGACTCCACCGGCAGCACCGCCTATGCGCTGAACTGCGATGGCACCATCACCACGATCCCCATCATCTCCACGCTGCAGAACAACAGCCTGTCGACGACCACGCTCTTCCCGGCCACCGCCGGCCGCGCTTCGATCCAGAGCAACATCCTGGTGCGCTCGGCCGGCCCTTATGTGATCAACCAGGTGCGTGGCACGGTGGGTGCGCTGACCACTGCCACGACCGGGTCGATCGCCCTCTTTCAGGAGGTGGCCGTGGCGCCGGCGCCTGTGACGCTGGCCGGTTCCCCCGGGTTTACCGGCACAAGCGCCACTTCGAGCTCGCAACGTGTCTTTGCCATCAGCCAGGGCAACACCACCAGCGCGGCCGGGTTGGCGGCCAAGTGGGGTGATTGCGATACGCCGTCCGCGGTCACCACCACGGGCGAGGCGGACGCGATCGAAACCACGACCAACAGCGTGTCCAGCCACCTGCCGCTCGGCGTCTGCCCGGTCTTTGGCGTAACCAGCTTGGACGGGCTGCGGACCTTCGTGCTGAACCGGGGCAGCGGTACGGTCTCAGTGATCAATACACAGACCAACACACTGGATACTGCGCTGAACGCGTCGGGCACCATCGCTTTGCCGGCGGCCACCGGCGCAACCAGCGCCGGGCCTGTCTATGCCGCATTCTTTGCCCAGTCGCAGATCCTGGTGACGGCGAACTACGACTCGAACACGGTCAGCTTTATCAGCGCTCCGCTTGATGTCTACGGCAATGACGCGACCGGCTTCGGGCAGGTGCTGGCGACCGTGCCGGTGGGCGTGCATCCCACGGCGATCACCATTCTCGGGGACGGCAGCCGCGCCTACGTTGCCAACCAGGGCGACGGTACGGTGTCGGTGATCAGCATGACCAGCTTTACGGTCGAGAAGACGATTGCGGTCGGCAATCATCCTCGCGTGATCAGCTCGACCTATAACAACCCGACCGGCAAGGTATACGTCACCGCGCCGGATAGCAATATCCTGACGATCATCCGCACGGATACCGATATTATTTCGGCATTGATCACGCTGCAGGGATTGGGCGTGGATGTGCACGCGACCACGCAGTACTCGGCCGCGACCGGGACAACGTCGAACACGCCTGCGAATACGATTGTGACCAGCGATTCGCCGGGCTCGGGCGCACCGTAAGAGCACCGCGCAGCGTATGCTCGGCGGCGAGCGGCCCGGGTCCGGCATTCTAAAACCCGGGAGCGCAGACGGACCCGGGAGCGCAGACTCTCCGCGCAATCGTGCCTGCTGTGGTTACACATCCTCCCGCCTATGAAAACGCGCCTCGACAAGCTCGTGGTAGACCGGGCCCTTGCGCCCAGCCGCGAGCGCGCGCAGGCGCTGATCCTGGCCGGGCGGATTCTTGTCAACGAACAGAAATGCACCAAGCCTGGCCATGCCGTGGCCGAGGACGCAGTGCTGCGCATGCTGGGGGAAGAGCAGCGCTATGTCAGCCGTGGCGGGCTGAAGCTCGAGGCTGCGCTCTGCCACTGGTCGATCGATCTCGGCGGCCTTGCGTGCCTGGACATCGGCGCCTCGACCGGGGGATTTACCGACTGCATGCTGCAGCACGGCGCAGGGCACGTGCTGGCGGTCGATACGGGCTACGGGCAGATTGCGCATGCGCTCCGGTCCGATGCCCGGGTGACGCTGCTGGAGCGCACGAATGCGCGCAAGCTTGCGCCGGGCGCGTTGCAGGCGGCGAATGCAAGCTATGGGGCGCTGCGGTTCCTGGCCATCGATGTTTCCTTTATCTCGGCCACGCTCGTGTTGCCGCCCGTACTGGCTGCGGCGCCGGGCCTCTGCGAAGCGGTTGTGCTGGTCAAGCCGCAGTTTGAGGCAGGCCGCGAGCACGTGGGCCGGGGCGGGATTGTGCGCGACCCGGTGGCCCACGCACTGGCCATTGAACGAGTGCGCGCATGTGCGGCAGCGCTCGGTGCGCGTACCGAGTCGATCGATTCGCCCATTACCGGCGCTGAAGGCAATCGCGAGTTCCTGCTCCGGCTCCTGCTGCGCCGAGCCTGAAAGGCATCCCGGGCGGCCCTCCGATACACTAGCACTCATGCGCACCATCGCCATCGTCTCCAAGCCCCAGAAGCCTGAGCTCGTGCACATCCTGACCGAGCTGGTGGAGTGGCTGCACGCGCATGGTTTTACGCCGATCCTGGACCCGGTAAGCGGCAGCTATACCGACGTCGCGCCCGTGGTCGCGCGGGAGGCAATGGGCGGGGCGCAGCCGGACCTGGTGGTCGTGCTGGGTGGCGACGGGACGCTGCTGGCCGCGGCGCGCGTCTTTGCCAAGCTGGGCACGCCGATCCTCAGCGTCAACCTCGGCTCGCTCGGTTTTCTCACCGAAGTGCGCTTGAGCGAACTCTATGAAACCTTGGACGCGTGGTGCCTCGATTGCGGCTCGCTCGACGAGCGCGCCATGTTGCACTCAGAGCTCTGGCGCGAGGGCGTCCGACTCTGTCAGCATGAAGCGTTGAACGACCTTGTGGTTTCAAAAGGAACGATTGCGCGCATGGGTCAGTTCAGCGTCGAGGTGGATGGCAAACTGGCTGCGTCCTATCGAGCGGACGGCGTCATTGTTTCGACCCCGACCGGTTCGACCGCTTACTCGCTCGCGGCCAATGGACCGATCCTCGAGCCCAGCGTGGATGCGCACATCATCACTCCGGTCTGCCCTCACCTG
>CAZZYH010000269.1:0-3301 GCA_964658225.1 Vulcanimicrobiota bacterium
CTCACTCAGGGGGGCCTAGGGTCCGCCGGATGCCGCCTGCAACGGCTTTGACGGCGAGCTCCTCGGCTGCACGTTTCCACCGGAACCATGCCAGCGCACCCGGCCCACCTATACTGTGCAGATAAGGAACATTTCGCATCCTGCTTGTGCACTGCCCAATGCTCCCGGCAAGCCGCCCGAGCACGCAAGGCAATGAACCCACCCACGCTCCAATCCGATGCCCCCGTCGAGCCGGCCGCTTCCCTGCGGCTGCGGGGGCTCCAACTTCTGGCGCACTTCGGGCCGGCTTTTGTCGCCTCCATTGCGTACATCGATCCGGGCAACTTCGCGACGAATTTCGACGCCGGCGCGCGCTTCGGCTACCGGCTGCTCTGGGTGCTGCTCTGGTCCAACGCCATGGCCGTGCTGATCCAATACCTTTCGGCCAAGCTCGGCATCGCGACCGGGCGCACCCTGCCGCAGAACTGCCGGACGCACTTCTCCCGCCCTGTCACGATTCTGCTCTGGGTCGCGGCCGAGATCGCTGCGCTGGCTACCGACCTGGCCGAGTTCCTGGGCGCGGCGCTGGGGCTCTACCTGCTGTTTGGCCCGGCCCTGCTGGCCCGCGGTATGAGCAAGACGGGCATCCTGATCGCCGCCTCGCTCGTGGTCACGCTGCTGGTCTTTGCGCTGCTGGGTCTGGAGTCGCGGGGCTTCCGCCGCTTTGAAGTCGTCATCGTCGGCTTCGTCGCGGTCATCGGGGTGTGCTACGCGCTGGAGTTAGGCTTCATTCACCCGAACTGGCCGCGCGCCGCCCTGCATACGCTCGTGCCCAGCGTGGACCGCAGCAGCATCTACGCTGCGGTGAGTATGCTTGGCGCGACCGTGATGCCGCACGTGGTCTATCTTCACTCGGCGCTGGTGCAGCCGCGTCTGCGCCGGCAGCTGGCGGGCGCCTCGCCGCGCGAGCATGAGCTCTCGCGATTCCAGATGCTCTTCTACGAGAAGATCGACATTCTGGTGGCAATGAACGCGGCATGGCTGGTCAACTCCGCGATGGTGATCGTGGCCGCGGCCGCCTTTGCCGGGCGTAGCTGGCCTCACGGGCTCTCGATTGAAGATGCGCACCAGACGCTCGGCCCCCTGCTCGGGCCGGCCTCGGCGACCATCTTTGCCGTGGCCCTGCTCTGCTCCGGGCTTTCTTCTGCCACGGTCGGCACCATGGCCGGCCAGGTGGTGCTCGAAGGCTTTCTCGAGATTCGCTTCAGCATCTTTCTACGCCGGCTGCTTACCCTGGTCCCCGCGCTGGTGGTCATCGCGGGCGGGCTTGATCCCCTCAAGATCCTCTTGCTCTCCCAGGTGGTCCTCAGCTTTGCCCTACCCTTTGCGCTGATCCCCCTGCTGCTGCTCACCGGCCGCGCCGCCGTGATGGGCCGCTTCGTCAACAAGCCCTGGATCGGCCGCATGGGCTGGCTCACGGCCGGCGTCATCATCGCGCTGAACGTGATGCTGCTCTGGCAGAGCGCGACAGCTCTCTAGAACGCCTGCCGGGCCCCCGACGCCGGGAGCGGCAGCGGCGGCGCGGCCGAGGACCTTTCCGGGGGCGTCTCGACGGGGATGCGCCCAAGAAGGGCCCGCGCCTCACCGCGCCTCACTTGTCTACCGGAGGGCCCTCAGCCGCGCAGGGCGTGTGTGCCCTTACCGCGTCGCGCTCACGGCGAGCCCTGCGGTGATCGCGTGCAGCAGCTGGGCATCGTCGGTGTCGCCGCTCAGCTCCCAGACCATGACTCCGCCGAGACCCTGGCTGGCAGCGTAGGCTGCCTTGGTTCGTGCCGAGACGGGGTCGTCGAAGGTCCAGAAGGTGTGGCCGTCAAAGAGCCAAGGAGTCTGCGATTGCGGATCCCGGTAGACGGTCGATTGCGGGACCAGGCTGGCGATAGCGTGGTAGGGACTGTCCTCCCGTACCGACTGCCCGGGCTGAAAGAGCCCATGATTGACAGCCGTCACACCCTGCCAGCTATAGCCGTAGAACGGCACGCCGAGCAGCAGTTTGCCCGCCGGTACCCCGGCTGCCTGGTACTCCTCGACCGTCCCCCTGACCGTTCCCTGCGCGGGGGGGCCGCCATCGATGGGGTAGAGCGGCGCGATCATGCCGGTCTGCTGCTGCCAGGGGCCGCTGTAGTCGTAGTTCATCAGCCCGACTTCGTCGACCAGGCGCCCGGCCTCGGCCCAGTCCACACCCGGGTAGCGACCGAGCCCCGGTCCGGCGGCGACGCTGAGCAGCAGCTTACGCGTCTCCCCGTTGCCTCCGCTGGACTGCTCGAGGTCCATCTGCCGACGAAACTCGGCCAGCAGGGCCATGTAGTTGGCTCCATCGGTTGCGGTCTGGGGAAACTCCCAATCCAGATCGATGCCCTCAAAGAGCCCGGGCGCGTCCACTCCCGGAGCCAGGTGCCCGCGCACAAACATGTCCATGCAGGAGGTCACAAAGGCGACGCGCGCGTCAGGTTGCGCGGCCTGCGCGAACGCGGACGCCTTGCCCTCAATCGAGATGACGGTGCGCAGGTGAGGGTACCGCTGTTTGAGCAGGGCCAGCTGGTGCAGACCGCCTCGAAACGCCGCCGCGGGCAGGTCTGCTTTGCCATCAACGCTCATCGTTGCGGTGTAGGCGCGATTCAGGTCGGCCTCGGGATCAGCAATGACGCACTGCCCGTTGCGGATATTGGCCTGGGCATAGTTCACCTGGTCCAGCAGCGCGGCTGCGCCGCTCGCGACCAAATCCCGCGCCAGCCACGGCGGCGTGCTGTAGAGCGCCCACTGCGGCAGATAACCCACCACCCGCCGCCTCGCCGAGGCGGGCGTAGGTGCATGCGGGTGCGCGTCGCGAGGAGCAGCCGCGGCACCCGGCACCGGTCCAGGCGGCAGGGTGCATAGGGCGACCCAGCAGAAGAAGGCGAGCAGGCGGCAGTGGGGTCGCATGGCTGGAGTATAGGACGGAGCAGGCGTGCCGACGGATGCAGATCGCCGGCGGGTGAAGCGCGCGATGCCGCATTGGGAAGGAGGCGGTCAAAAGAGAAATTGCCGGTACCTTTGTACCGGTGCGAATGGACCGGTGCGACGGCGCCGGCTCGAAGGTACGGGATCGCGAATGGCCCGGCGCGAACGCCACGCAACGGCCGCCCTGCCCGGAGACCACCTTCCGCGGCGGCGTCTTCAGCCGCGGGCCTCTCTTTCGGAGCCGACCGGGGTAGCACGAGCATCCCGGACTCACGCCGGACCCATCTTGGAGCCATCTTGGACCCGCGCCGGAGCCATCTTGGAC
>CAZZYH010000270.1:0-3275 GCA_964658225.1 Vulcanimicrobiota bacterium
GTCTGTAGCGCCGGTCGGTGGCGCGGAGTCCGTGGCGCGGGGAGCGGTCTACTCGCCGGCGAGAAAGCTCCGCGTATCGAGGATCGGCCGCTCCAGCGCCCGCACCCACTCCGTCATCGCCCCGGGCGCGCGCCCTCCGGCAGCCGACCGCGCCAGCTCGCTGCGCATCGTCTGCATCTTCGCCTCCAGGTCGTCCAGGTAGTGCAGCAGCATCGCTTCCGGAATCATGGGCAGCTTCGGCGACCCGAACTCCAGCCGTCCATGGTGGGACAGGATCATGTGCTGAACCAGCAGCTTCAGCCGAGGCGGAAACCCCTCCACCAGCGCGACCTTCTGCTCGACCATCGCCATGCCGATCGAGATGTGCCCCAGCAGTTGCCCCTCGAGCGTGTACTCAAAGCTCGTGCCCCAGCGCAGCTCGGCCAGCTTGCCGATGTCATGCAGCATCGCGCCCGCGAGCAGCAGGTCGCGGTTCACCTCCGGGTAGTGCCCGGCAGCGAGCGAACAGAGATGCAGCAAGGAGACGACATGCTCGAGCAGGCCGCCGATCCAGGCATGGTGCAGGGTCTTGGCCGCGGGCGCTTCGCGCAGGGCCGAGGCCAGGGCCGGGTCGTCAAGAAAGAGGCGCAGCAACTGCCGCAGGTGAGCGTCGCCCAGGCTGGCCACGTAGCCCTCGAGCGTGGCCCAGAGCGCATCAATGTCGTAGGCGGTCTTCGGAACAAAGTCGCCCAGCTCGTAGAGACCCGCATCGGCGGCCTCGTCGGCGCGACGCAGCTTGTCGACCTTGATCTGCAGCTTTTCCTGGTAGCGGCACACCTGTCCACGCAGCTTGACGATGTCGCCGGCGGCAAAGTCGCCCGCCTCGGCTGCCTCCCACATTCGCCCTTCGAGCTGTCCGGTGCGGTCGCAGAGGGTCACCGCGAGGTAGGCAGAGCCGTCCGCCTTGGTGCGCAACTGGCGGGTGCCGGCGACAAAGAAGCCGGTCACGGTCTGGTTTTCCAGGCCGGCCAGCGCCTCGATATAGAGCTCTTTCACCCTGCTTCTGCCCTCACCCTACGCGGGACCGCCGCCCTGCCGCCCGACATCCTAGTGAGGCTGCTCGGGCGTGGGCACCGCCGGCCCCAGCGGATCGCCGGTCCCGTTTGGAGTGGTCTGCGCAGGCGCAGGCTCCGGTGTGCCCGTCGGGGTGTGCGCATCGGGGTTCGCACTGGGGCCGGCCGGGCTGGCCGGCGTATCCTGCGCGGCAGGCGCGGCGGGCTGGCCGGGCGCAGCCGCAGGCGTGCTCAGCGCCGGGGTACCGTTGGCCGGCTCGGCCTGCTGGTCTTCCTTCTTGCTCTTCAGCTCGTCCTTGGTCTCATCCGAGTAGCGCGTCTTCTGCCCGGACACCTTGACCTTGGCCGGCTTCTTCGAAGTATCCCCGTTGAGCCCCAGCGGCGCTGCCTGGGTCTGCTTGGTCGCGACTTCTTCCGCATCGGCCGCGGCAGGCGCGAAGGGGTCTACCCTGTCCTTCTTCTTGATCTTTTTCACCTTCGGCAGCGAAGCCCGGTCCGAGAAACGCGTCTTCTTCTGCTCCGGAGCCGCCGCGGCATCTTCGCCGGCGCTCTCGCCGTTGCTGTACCGCGCGCCCGCCGGAGCCGCACCGGACTGTCCGGGGGCGGGCGCGAGGCCCGGGTTGGGCGGGGACTGCTCGGCCGCCACCTGCTGCTCGGTGTTCGAGCCATTGCCGTTGGCCGCCGTCGCTCCGGCATCCTCGTTCTGCGACGCGCCGGCAGGCAGGGTCTCCCGCGGAGCCTGACCGTAGCGGATCTTCTCCTTCTTGCCCGGCTTCATGGTGTTTGCCGCCTGCAGGGCCTTGGCGGCCTTGGCCGATGCGGCGGGGCTCGGGGCAGCGGCCGTGGTCGTCGGGGAGCTTCCGGCAGCCGACGCAGACTGCTCTGTTGCGCCCTGGGGCACATCCGCGAGCGAGGGCACCGCGGCCGGCGCGGCAGCCTTTGCCTGCTGCGGAGCCGCGTGCGTGACCGTTCGCCCGCGGCCGCCGAAGCGGGTGCGCTCGAGCTTCTTTTTCTTCTTCGGCACCGGCGGCGTGTAGGCGCTGAAGATCGGCTTGACCTGGTTCTTACTTGCGCCCGTGTCCACGTACCCGGGCTTGATATCGATGTAGGCCTCTTCGCGCAGCCGCTCCAGATAGGCGCGCAGCGCCGGGTTCATCTTCTGCATGCCGACCTGGTCCTGCAGCTCGGGTTCTGCCTCGGCGAAGGACATCAAACCGCCCGGCTGGTGGGCATCCACCTTGAGGATCACGTAGCCCTGCTTGGTACGGATGGGCGCAGTGTACTCACCCACCTTCAGGCCGAAGGTCTGATCCTCGAGCACCTTGGCCAGCTGTCCGCGCTTGAAGTCGCCGATCACCCCGCCGGTGGCCGCGGTCGGCCCGCCCGAGCTGGCCTTCGAGACCGCGGCGAAGTCCTTGCCGCTCTTCAGTTCCTTCTCGAGATCGTTGGCCTTGGCCTCGGCTGCTGCCACCTGGGCCGCGTCCTCCGGGTGGGCGGTGGGCACCAGGATCTCGCTCAGCCGCACCTGCTCCTCGCGGGTGAAGTCGGCCTTATGGGCATCGTAGTAGGCCTGCTCGTCGGCCTGGGTGATATTGATGCGCCGGCCCACCTCTTCGCGGATCACCTGCGAGGTGATCACGCGATTGCGGATGCTGGCCTTGAAGTCCTCAAAGGAAACACCCTGCTGCTCGGCCGCCTTCTGCAGGTCTTCCATGGACTCCAGATGGTTCTGCTTGCGCAGCTCGTCGAGCTGGCGCACGGTCTCGGTCTCGCCCGAGATGCCGAGCTCCTTGCCCTTGGACAGAAGCAGCTGGTTATCGATCAGGTCCCGCAGCAACTGCTTGCGCTGCTCGTCGGTCTCGGCCTGGCTCCAGTTGCGCTGCTTGGCCTGCGCCTCCAGCTCCTGCTCGGAGCGCGCGTAGTCAGCCTGCGAGATGATGCCGTCATTGACGCGCGCAATGATGTCGGCAACGACGGTGCCTTCGTAGGGAGACTGCTGCGGGGGAGCGCCGGCCTTGGCGTTGGCCTTGGCCGTCTTATCGCCAAGATTGCTCACGGACTGGGCCCGTCCGGCGGCGGTAAGCGCGAGCAGGGCAAGGGCGGGAGCCAGGTAGATCGAGTTCGGAAGCTTCATCAATGGGCGTCTCGGTGTGCGGCTGGAGATGACGGCAATGCTAGCGTCGCTCGCTTGCGCACGATCCGTCACCATTCTGATCCGTCATC
>CAZZYH010000271.1:0-3266 GCA_964658225.1 Vulcanimicrobiota bacterium
CAACTCGGCGCGCTCGACCTCGGCGAACTCCGGCAGGCTGCCCTCGACGTGAAACATCTCGAGCGGTCCCAGGTGGAGCGCGCTCAGCTGGCGGGTGGCGGTCAGTCCGCGCACCACATCGCGGAGCTTGGAGCGGGAGGCGAAGGGCGAGAGAAAGATCTCGATCTCCGCCTCGCTCGCCGCGACCGAGGCCTGCAGGTAGAGCGAGACCAAGGCCGAGAGGGCCACGGCCTGGGACATGGTGCTGCCGGCCTTCATCTGCTGCTCGCGCTGGCGCTCGAGCAGCTGCCAGCGAGCCGGCTCGCCTTGCTCGAGAACGGGCTCGATGCGCAGGTGCGACCAGAGCTCGGTGAGGGCGCGCAGGGCCGCGGCCTCGGTCAGCTGGCGGCCGAGCTTTTCCTTCACTTCGATCGCCGTGAGCGGGCCTTCGCGATCGAGCAGCTTCCAGACCTCGATGACCAGCGGCGAGCTCTTGCCGCGCGGCCCGCGCTTCCACTCCTTGTCGCCGACCAGGGCGAAGAGAAAGGGGAGCGTCTCGGGGGTCGCGAGGAAGTCGGGCTGCTCGCCCGGGGTGGCCAGCAGATGAAGCGCAACCGCTTCGCCCGAGGCCAGGAGCCGTTCGAGCAGGCGGGTGGCGGTCTCGATCGCCTCAAAGGGTGGGGTCGCGTCGGAGGCGCCCAGCACCGCCTCGACGAAGCTGGGTGCGGCGGTTGCGAACTGCTGCTTGCGGGGGGCAAAGAGGCACAGGCCGGTCTCGCGCAGCCATGCGGCCGCATCGTCTTCGGTCAGCAGCGGGTTGCCAGTCTGGTGCCATACCTCGGCGCGTGCCTGGTTGAGTTGTTCGGTTGTCAAAGAGAGATTCCTTTTTCTGCAACTCGGGCAGGGCGCGAGTGTGCGGGGTGGTGCGCCTGCTCGAGTGCAGATGCGCCGGTTGTTCCTGTCTTTCATGCCGGAAGCGGGCGCACCCTCGGGTCGGTCCGCAACGCGAAGGCGCGTTCCTGCTGAGCGTAAACCCGTAAGTCCGTAACCCGGAAACGCCCGACGCGGTCGCCCCCGCGGGCTCGAAAGTCGCAAGCCAGGCAAGCGCAGGGCGAAGCGCATGCTCGAACTCGCTCGGCTGAAGCGCAGCCCTGCGAGACTTGGATCCCTCCAGCCGCGCGAAGCTAGATCCGGTGGAATGCCTTTTCGATGTCCTTCCAAGAATACCGCAAGGCAATGGGCCGGCCATGCGGGCAGCTGGTGGGATGGCTGGTTTTTCCAAGTTCGGACAGCAGCCAGCTCATGCGCGCCGGGTCAAGCGGCATATTGATCTTGATCGCCGCGTGACAGGCGACCGAGGCGGCGATGCGGCCGCGCGCGGCCTCCAGGTTCTCGGCCTGGGTCTCGCGCTCGTGCTGTTCGAGCACCTCTTGGAGCATGCGCTCGAGCTCCCGGCCTTCGAGCCCGACGGGCGCAGCCTTGATGGCGATCGTGCGCGGGCCGAACGGTTCGACCTCAAAGCCGTTGCGTTCGAGCTCGGCGGCGATGGCGGCAAACAGGATCATCTGCTGCGGCTGCAGGTCGACGAGCATGGGCATGAGCAGCTGCTGGCGCTGGACCTTTTCAAGGGCGCGCTCGCGCAGCAGTTTCTCAAAGAGCACGCGCTCGTGGGCGACGTGCTGGTCGATGATCCACAGACCCTCGTCATTGGTGGCCAGGATGAAGGACTCCCGCAGCTGGCCGAGAGGCTTGAGCGAGGCGAGCGCGTTCAGGTTCTCTTCCGCAGCGGGCTCTTGCTGTGCGGAGTGGTTTCCGTTGCCGGCCGCCGGCCCGGGGGCAAGCATGACGGCCTCGGCCACCGCCGTGGCTGCAAAGGGCAGGGAGCCGGGTTCGGGCGGCAGCGAGGGCGGCGTCAGGGTAAAACTTGCGGCGTCGGCAGCCACCGGCGGCTCGGAGTCCTGGTAGTAGGAAGCGGGCGTGGACGCGGAGGGCTCCCCGGGCAGGGGGCTGGTGGCGGCCATCATGGACGGGGTCATGTGGGCCGAGGCGCCGAGTGCGGCCAGAAAACTCGCCGCGGGACGCGCTTTCATCAGCGTGTAGCGGATCGAGTCGCGCACAAAGTCGTGGACCAGGGTGGGCTGGCGAAAGCGGACCTCAGTCTTCGAGGGATGCACATTGACGTCCACCTCCTCGGGCGGCAGCTCGAGAAACATGAGCGTGACCGGGAAGGAGGTCGGCGGCAGCACATTGCGATAGGCCTCAGAGACCGCGTGCAGCACCAGTCGGTCGCGGATCAGGCGCTTGTTGACAAAGACGTAGATGGAGTTGCGGTTGAGCTTCTGCAGCTCGGGCTTGGAGGTAAAGCCGCTCAGGCGCAGGTGCCCGGGCGTAGGCGGCCGGTAGTCGGCATTGCGGCGCCAGGGCGGGGGCTCGGGCAGCCCGGAGTGGTCCAGCGCGCGCTCGGCGGCCATGGGCAGCAGCTGGTTGAGCGTGTCCTTGCCGAAGATCTGGTAGATGCGCTCATCGGACCGGGTGACAGGGGGAGCGTTCAGCAGGGTGTGGGTCGGGGAGAGCAGCTCGAGATGTTTGCCTGGATGGGCGAGCGCGTAATGGGTAACGAGCGCGGTTACATGAGCTAATTCGGTGGCCTCGGCCTTCAAGAACTTGCGCCGGGCCGGGGTGTTGAAGAACAGGTCGCGGACGGTGAGCGTGGTGCCGACGGCCAGCCCCGCCTCCTCCACCCGGACCAGCCTGCCGCCCACGATCTCGATGCGCGTGCCTGAGATCTCCTGGTCGGCGCGGGTTTCGAGTTCGAGCCGCGAGATCGACGCGATCGAGGGCAGTGCTTCGCCGCGGAAGCCGAGGGTGGCGATGGAGAGCAGATCGTCCGAGGAGCGGATCTTTGAAGTGGCGTGGCGTTCAAAGGCCAGCATCGCGTCGTCTCGGCCCATGCCATGCCCGTTGTCGGTGATGCGGATGAGCTTGCGGCCGCCTGCTTCGACCTCCACCCGGATGCGGGTCGCGCCCGCGTCGAGCGCGTTTTCGAGCAGCTCCTTGACCACCGATGCAGGCCGGTCGACCACCTCGCCGGCAGCGATCTGGTTGGCGACCTGATCGGTCAGGATGCGGATGCGGCCCATAAAACCTAGGGTACAGGAGGGCGGCAGGAGAAGCTTCGAGTGCGCAGCACGCCCAAACCGCGTTGCGCGCCAGGCCCGCCACCGGACCTGCACCCGCCGGCAACGGGCCCTCGAAGGTCACCAGCGGCGACCGAGGTCGCTCGACGT
>CAZZYH010000272.1:0-3236 GCA_964658225.1 Vulcanimicrobiota bacterium
GCACGGGCCGGGGGCCGGCGAATAGTCCGGGAGCACTCCTCGGCCCGCCGCACATCAGCGCAAGGGGAACGCCTGCTAGTACTTGGGCAGGGAGGGATCGATTTCCTTGCCCCAGGCCAGGATCCCGCCGGCCAGATTTTCGACCTGGAATCCCTGCTTCTGCAGCAACTCCGCCGCGTTCTGGCTCCGCCCACCCGACTTGCACTGCACCACGATCGGCTGCGCTCGATCCAACTCTCCCAGCCGCCTGGACAGCTCGCCCTGCGGGATCAGATAGCCTCCGATGTTGGCGACCTGGTACTCCCACGGCTCCCGCACATCCAGCACAAAGGGCGCCTGGCCTGCATCGCGACGCCGCTTCAGCTCCGCGACGCTGATCTGCGCAATCCCGTTCTGCGCAGGCAGGGCGGCTTTTGTCGCAGTCTCGGTAACAGATTCAGACGCCCCCGCGACACCGCAGAACTGGTTGTAATCGATCAGCTCGGTCACCGTGGGATGCGTACCGCACACCGGACAGTCTGGATTCTTGCGCAGCTTCAGCTCTTTGAACTTCATGTTGAGCGCGTCCGCCAGCAGTAGCCTGCCGATGAGCGGCTCGCCCTTGCCGAGGATCAGCTTGATCACCTCCGTGGCCTGGATCACACCGATCAGCCCGGGCAGAATGCCGAGCACCCCGCCCTCGGCACACGAAGGCACCAGGCCCGGCGGCGGCGGCTCCGGATACAGGCAGCGATAGCAGGGGCCGTGTTCGGTCGCAAAGACACTGGCCTGGCCCTCAAAGCGAAAGATCGATCCATAGGCATTCGGCTTGCCCGTGAGCACACAGGCGTCATTGACCAGGTAGCGCGTCTGGAAGTTGTCCGTACCATCGGCGATCACATCGTACTCGCGGAAGATCTCGAGCGCGTTCGCACTCGTGAGCATGGCGTTGTGCTTGACGATGCTGGTGTGGGGGTTCAGCGCGGCGAGTTTCTCGGCAGCCGAGTCCACCTTGAGGCGGCCCACGTCAGGCGTGGCGTGGATGATCTGCCGCTGCAGGTTGCTCTCGTCGACCACGTCGAAATCAACCAGGCCCAGCGTACCGATGCCGGCCGCGGTCAGGTAAAGGGCCAGCGGCGCGCCCAGCCCTCCGGTGCCGACGCAGAGCACCTTGGCGGCTTTCAGCTTCTGCTGGCCTTCGACGCCGACCTCGGGCAGGATCAGATGGCGCGCGTAGCGTGTGTAATCGCTGGTAGTCAGCTCGGGCAAATGTGTTTCTGTAACCGTAGGCATGGCGTATGTCCTCGATGGCTCAATGAATCAGTGGATCAACAGCTCGACGGCGAAAGCGAAAGCGGGCTCGCCGGTGCACTCGATGCAGGGGTTTTCTGGTCGCGAACAAAAGCAAGCAGAACCGCCCGTCGGGCCGACGGCTTTCAGCTCAGGATGACGAACGCACTTCTATCCGCCCGCAATCGACGGGATGATCGACAGGTCGTCGCCCGGGGCGACCTCGGTCTCTTCCTTTTGAGGCAGGTAGCGCACATCTTCGTCGTTGAGATAGAGATTGACAAACGAGCGCAGCTTGCCGTCTTCGGCATACAAATGCTTGCGGAGCTCCGGGTGCCGGCTGGTGAGCGCGCCGAGCGCCTGATGCACAGTAGCTGCTTCTACGCTGACGGTGGCCTGCTGACCGGTGTAGACACGGAGCGGCGTGGGAATATGTATCTGCATGCTTGTCCTTTTCTTTGACGAACAGGTCGGAGTGCGTGCTGAGCTTCGCTGATGGGATTTTCAAGCGGAGAGGTCGGCCGGCTCAACATCGAGCCGCAGCGGCGTCGATCGCCCCCGGGACGGCGTCGACCGAGATCTGCTGATCCACAAACGACTTATCTTCCTCGCTCGTGCCGGCCAGGAGAAACGCATTGGTCTGCTGCGCCGTTCCTTGTGTCACTGCGGTGATTACATAAGAGCAGCCCAGCCAGTGCGCTTCGGCAAAGTCGGTAGCCGACCATTGCGCCGGGTGGTCCGGATGGGAGTGATAAAAGCCCACGATCTCGAGACCTTGCGCGCGGCCCTGTCGCTGCACCCGGATCAACTCCTGCGGCGCGATCTGGTAGCGGTTGTGCGCCGAGTCCATCCGCGTGTTCCCCGCCTCGACCGCCTCGCGCACCTCGTTTACCCCGTCCGCGGCCACCCCCAGCAGGATGCCACAGCACTCGTGGGGATAGGTCGCTTCGCCATGCCGGCGGATCGCCGTGTAAACCGCTCCGGGCAGCTTCAGCATCCACGCCCTCCCGCCGCGCCGCTCTCGGTCCAGAAGCGTTCGCTCAGGTACTTGTCCGCCGCATCACAGAGGATGGTCACGATGACCGCCGCGCGCCCCGCCTCCGCCTCTTCTTCGGCCACGCGCAGCGACGCAGCCACCGCGGCCGCCGCCGAGACGCCTACCAGCAGGCCCTGGGTCCGCGCCAGGCGCAGGGCCATCGCGTGCGCCGTCTCGGTCTCCATTTCGATGTTGCGATCGGCCAGCCGCTCGTCATAGATGCCGGGCACAATCGCGGTCGCCATGTGCTTCAGGCCTTCCAGCCCGTTGAAGGGGGAGTCGGGCTGCATGGAGATGCACTGCACCCGGGGATTGAGTTCGCGCAGCCGGCGCGTGACCCCCATAAATGTGCCACTGGTGCCGAGCCCCGCGACAAAGTGCGTGATACGCCCCCGGGTCTGCTGCCAGATTTCGTTGGCGGTGCCGTGGTAGTGCGCCTGCCAGTTCGCCTCGTTCGAGTACTGGTCGGCGTAGAAGTAGCGCGCCGGATCGCTCGCGGCCAGCGCGCGTGCTTTGCGAATCGCACCGTCGGACCCGTCGGCCGGGTCGGTCCAGACGATGTGCGCCCCATAGGCCAGCACGATCTGCTTGCGCTCCGGGGAAACATTGCTCGGCATGCAGAGCGTGACCGGGAAGCCCAGGGCCGCGCCCAGCATGGCGTAGGCGATGCCCGTGTTCCCGCTGGTGGCGTCGAGCAGGTGCTGAGCCCGGTCGCGCGGCCCCGGCGCAAGCAGTCCGCGCGCTTTCGCCGCAGCCACGATCGCGGTGGCAGCACGGTCCTTGACCGAGCCGCCGGGATTGGCCCACTCGGCCTTGCCCAGGATCTGGACGCGCCCCCCGCCGAGATGCGCGGTCAGCCGGTCCAGGCGCAGCAAGGGCGTGTTGCCGACGCGCGCATGGGGCAGCTCCCCTAGCTGCGAAGCCTCGATCG
>CAZZYH010000273.1:0-3220 GCA_964658225.1 Vulcanimicrobiota bacterium
CCGCATGCCGAGGCCGCATCCCGAGTGTGTCGACGGCGCGTTGCCGTGGGTTGCGGTAGTTAGGGAGAGGCCTCAAGGCCGGTCCGGCACACGGACGCCTGCCGGTCTCCCGCTGGTGATCCGGTGCGGTAGGCTGGCAGAGCGGTGGAGCGTGCAGACGCCGGTTGAGACCCGCACAGAGGTCAGCCAACACGCCGTGCGCCTGCCCGACGTGATCGTTCCCGCCGCCGGCGCATCGCTACGCAAAGCACCCGTCGTCGAGGTCCTGTCCAAGAGCGAAAGCTCGGCGGACCGGAAAGGCCGCGCCCGCGACCCGGAAGCCTGGGCTGCGAAAACGCTGGCTCGTCGATGCTGCAGCGAGGGACAGCCGAGCGCCTGCTGGGCGAAGCCGGGCCGCCTGTGCGGGGGGGGGGGCCATCCCCGGTTCCGCCTGCCGGGTCGCCGGTACGTCTAGATCCCGACCGGCTTTTGGAGAAGCCAGGTCCGTGGATTGAAGCGAAACCTCAGCAAGTATCGTCTCCAAAACAACCGCTACTTCAGAAACCTGCGGCCCGCTGCGTCGGACTCCGAGAAACCGCTCCCGATCGTTGTCTGGTCCGGTGCGCAGCGACGCACCTGCGTTGGCTCGTTGCTCTCCGGGAGAGGGACCCGCAGGTCCTTCGCTGCCGCTGCGCTCACGATGAGAAGTCTCTTCCGAGAGGAATCTCCGCACCATGGTGCCCGCTCTTCCCTGCCCGGCTCACAACACCTGCGAATTCGCCTCCGGGTCGGGATGAAACTGCACCTCGCTCATCGCATGGGCCAACTCGCGATTCTTCATGAAGTACTCCCACACGAAACCGGTGCGCAGATTCTCCGCCATCATCACGCTGATCCCCTGGTCAATGCCCAGGATGTCTTCGGCAAACCAGTTGGCCTTGGGGTGAAAGGCGTCCACAAAGCCGTAGCGGGTCCACACCCGGGACCCCATCTTCTCCCGCATGCTGAGCAGCACGTGGGAGCACTCGGCCGGCAGAAACGGCAGCGACCCGGCGGCCGCGCACGGCACCAGCGTGCCATCCGGTTCGCCCATGGTCGGAGGGCCGCCCCACACCCGGTAGCCGTTACGCGCGTCCGATGCGCTGATGCCCCACATATCCTGGTCGATCCAGCTAAACTTCTGCCCCTGCCCGATGCACCAGAGCTGGTGGGTCCGCGTGGCCGCGATCGAGTTGGTGAAGTAGTTCGCATGCAGGTCGCGCTGGTCGCGATAATCGCACCAGGCATGCGCATACTGGTGGATGAACAGCGGCGCGAGTCCGGAGATGTACTGGATGCCGCCGAACTGCACCAGCGGCCGCTGCAGCGCGTTCCAGGTATCGACCGGGATGGGGTGGGTGGGCGAGCCGATGGCCAGCAGGTACATCGTCATCAGCTCCGCGTAGATGTCCCAGCGATGCTTGAGGAAGCCTTCGTCCGGCAGCCAGCCCATCGACAGCGTGGTGCCGCCGTTGAGCATCCACTGCCAGTCCACGCGGCGGTAAAACGTGGTCGCGAGCGCGGCGATCCTCGGGTTGCCGGCAAAGTACTGCCGGCAGAGCAGGACACCGCAGAGCAGCAGCGCTGTGTCGATCGAGCTCAGCTCGCTCGAGAACATGCGCTGGCCGCTCTCGATATCGATGAAGTGGTAGAGGAAGCCGTGCTCGTGGGGGCAGTCCTCGAGCAGGAAGGCCAGCGTCTTCTCCACCCGCGCCTCGCAGTCCGGCTGGCGCAGGTACCCCCGCTTGGCCGCGATGCACAGCGCCGACAAACCGAAGCCGGTTGCCGCAATCGACGCCACCCGGCTCAGCGAGCGCCCTTCCGCATGCGCCCGGTCGCGCACCAACCCTGTCTTGGGGCTGGCCTCGTTGTAAAAGAACTGGCAGCCGCGCTCCTCCATCTCGTCCAGCAGCGCATCGGCCTGCTTGGAAACCTGGGTCAGCGGCCGGTTGATAAAACTGCCCGGCGGGTGCGTGTACTTGCCCTCGGCGGAGGACTCGGGTTGCGGCTGCTGCCCGGGCTTGGTCACCGGCGGAGCAACCTGATTCTGCATCGCGGCCAGCGCCAGCGCGGGGCTGCCAAGGGCAAGCGCGCCGGAGGCTCCAGCGGTGCGAAGCAGTTGCCTGCGCGTAATGTGGGGTTCAGCCAAGAAAATCCTTTGCGAAGAGGAGGTGTGCTTGCCCTGCTCGGGGCGACCGTCTGAGTTCGAGTGTAATCAATCCAAACCTCCGCACCGGGGACCAGCAGGTCGTCCCGACTGCTCAGATCCGGAGTCGGGACGAGTGAGTCAAAACGGGACATGGGACGTCCCATCCGTGTTCCCGCCCGCTCGCCTGACCTTGCCCGCCAGCAACGCCCCATCCTCCTCAGCGTAGCGAAAGACCCCGCGGCAACCTTTCCAGCAAGCGGAAGCCACCTGCCGCGTCCATCGACCCGCCACGCGCATCCCTATACTTGGAAAGACCGCGCGGCTAAAGGGTAGTCGCGCGCAACCCGAAGGAGAACTCCATTGGCCCACGAACTTCCCGCTCTGCCCTACGACTACGCCGCGCTTGAGCCCCATATCGACGAAGCCACGATGAAGCTGCACCACGACAAGCACCACCAGACCTACGTCACCAACCTCAATGCCGCCATCGAGAAGCACCCGGAACTGGCCGCGCACAGCCCGGAAGACCTGCTGAAAAATCTCGACACCCTGCCGGACGACGTAAAAGCGCCCATCCGCAACAACGGCGGCGGCCACGTCAACCACACCATGTTTTGGACGATCATGGGGCCGAATGGCGGCGGCGAGCCCACGGGCGCGATCGGTGAGCAGATTCGGAAAGACTTCGGCTCCTTCGAGGAGTTTAAGAAGCTCTTCAATGAGACCACCGCCAAGCAGTTCGGCTCGGGCTGGGGGTGGCTGATCTATGAACGAGGTACGGAACAAGGTGCGGGCGGCGGCAAGCTCAAGATCGTCACCACCCCGAACCAGGACAATCCCATCTCGCAGGGCAAATTCCCGATCCTCGGCAACGATGTCTGGGAACACGCCTACTACCTGAAGTACAACAATCGCCGGCCCGACTACCTTGCGGCATGGTGGAACACGGTCAACTGGGCGGAGGTGAACAAGCGCTTCGAGCAGGCCAAGCAGTAAGCCACAAGCCACGGGGCTGCTGCTCGGAACATGCTTCCGGGACGGGGCGCGGGCGAC
>CAZZYH010000274.1:0-3211 GCA_964658225.1 Vulcanimicrobiota bacterium
CGGCATACTCGGAGCGGCATACTCGCAGAAGCATGCCCGGTGAATGATGCCCGGAGAAGCATCCTCAGGGAGGGCCGATCTCCTGCTCGCGAGAGGTCGCCCGGGTCAACCGGCCGCCCGCGCAACAGGTAGCGGTTACCGGCGCGGGCTTGGGCTCGAGGAGCGGGACAAACCCGGGGCACAGCGGAGAGTTGCTTCCATGTGGGTCAAGATCTGCGGCACCACCCATCTCGACGATGCCCGGCTTGCCGTCCAGGCGGGCGCGAACGCGCTCGGCTTCATCTTTGCTCCGAGCCCGCGGCGCGTGACGATCGAGCAGGTTGCGGCCATCACCGCGCGGCTTCCACGCACGATCGAGAAGTACGGCGTCTTCGTGGACGCAGGCTTTGACGAGATCGTCTCGACCGTCAAGGCATCCGGGCTCACCGGGGTACAGCTTCACTTCGCGCCGGACCCCGCTCTGCCGATGCGCCTGCGCACCCACTTTGCCGGGATTCCCGGGCGGCCGCGGCTGGGCATCCTGCAGGTGCTGCACTTTAGCACCGCGGCCGGGCTCGAAGCGGAACTCGCAACCCTGCGCCGGGACCACGCCGTGGATGCGGTACTTGTCGACTCCCGCACGGCGACCGCCGTGGGCGGTACGGGGCGGAGCTTTGACTGGGCGGCCGCCCGCGGGGCCTTTCGCAAGACGGCCCCGCACCTGCGCCTGCTCGCCGCGGGCGGCCTCGAGCCGGGCAATGTCGCCGAGGCCATCCGCACGCTTGCACCCTGGGGAGTGGACGCGGTCTCGGGCGTGGAAAGCACACCCGGCCGCAAGGATGCCGAGCGGGTGCGCGCCTTCGTAACTGCCGCCCGGGCTGCCGCGGCGGCGCCTGACCCTGGCGCGTAGGCGAGCCACCGGCCGCTCGCGCCCGCGCGCGAGAGCCCGCACCCCGGCTCGCAGGATTGTGCGCCGGCGCGCATTATTCATGTGCGCGTTGCCCGACCGAGGCGCATAATCGGGACAAAGAGCACTCAGCCCGCCCTCGTCTCTCCGCTTCCATCCACAGCTTCGGCAGGTGAAAGTCCCGTGCTCCAAGGAGCGGCAGGATGATCGCTCAGCCTGAGAGCGGCGCACGCCTGGCTCGCCACGCTCTGCCGGAGAGTACGCGATGCCTGCAGTCATGCCACCCGCCGCACCGCCAGCCGAGCCCGGCCTGCTGCAGCAGTTCGCTGCCCGTCCCCTGCCGGAGATGACCAAGACCTTCCCGCCGCTCGGGCCGAACTTGAAAGCGTTGATGATCTGGCCGCGCTTTCCCCCCTCGTTCTGGGGCTTTGAAGGCGTGCTGGACATCATTCCCGAACGGTCGATGATCCCGCCGCTGGGCCTGGTCACGGTGGCCGCGCTCTGCCCGGCGCACTGGGAGATCCGGCTGCTCGACCTGTGCTTTGACGAGCTGCGCGATGAAGACCTGCTCTGGGCGGACCTGGTGATGGTGAGCGCGATGCACGCTCAGCGGACCGGTACCCTGGCGGTGCTGGGGCGTGCACGCGCGCTCGAGCGGCGGACCTTCATCGGCGGCCCCTGGGCCTCGAGCGAGCCCGAGTTCTTGTTGACGCAGGCCGATCACGTGATGGTGGGCGAGGCCGAGGAAGTCTTTGCCGGCATCGCTGCGGCGCTTGAAGAGGGGACCGCGCAGGCGCTTTACAGGGTGGTCGACAAGCCGGCGCTGACCGAAAGTCCGGTCCCGCGCTTCGAGTTGCTGCGCATGTCGAACTACACCTCGATGCCCATCCAGTTCTCGCGCGGCTGCCCGTTCCAGTGCGAGTTCTGCGACATCATCACGATCTACGGACGCAAGCCCCGCGCAAAGACCCCGGTGCAGATGATCGCCGAGCTCGACCGTCTGCGCGAGCTGGGCTGGCGGAACGAGGTGTTCATCGTCGATGACAACTTCATCGGCAACTCGAAGCTGGCACTGGCGCTGACCAAGGAGCTCGCGCTGTGGCAGGAGCGCAACAAGCGGCCTGTCTCGTTCTACACCGAGGCTTCGATTGACCTGGCCGACCGGCCCGAGCTCCTGGCCTCGATGGTCGAGGCCAACTTCATGTACGTGTTCCTGGGGATCGAGACGCCGTCCGCCGAGGCGCTCAAGGGCTCGTCGAAGTTCCAGAACCTGCGCGGCGACCTGGTCACCAACGTCAACAAGATTCGCGCCAGCGGGCTGTGGGTGCTGGCCGGCTTCATCGTCGGCTTTGACTCCGATGACGAGACGATCTTTGAGCGGCAGCGGCTCTTTATCGAGAAGACGGCGATCACCTGGGCGATGGCCGGTGTGCTGCAGGCGCCGCCGACCACCGCGCTCTACGACCGGATGCAGCGCGAAGGCCGCCTGTACAAGGACAGCCAGGCGACCTCGAACTTTTCGCCGCCCAACTTTCGCACCGTGATGCCGCTGCCTACGCTGCTGGACGGATTGAGCGGGTTGCTGGCTGACCTGTACACGCCGGAGGCTTTTTTTGCGCGGGCCTTGCGCTCTCTCGAGCACTGGCAGCCGCGGCAGACGCAGGTGCCGCCTTCGATGCCGCTCAGCTACAACCTGCGGGTGTTTGCATCCTCCCTGTGGCACCAGGGGGTGCGCTCGCACTACAAGAGCGCTTACTGGAAGTTTCTCGGCAAGGTGCTGCGGCGATGGGCGCTCGATGACGCGAAGTTGTGGCTGGCCTTCCTGGTGCTGCTCTCCGCGCACCACTTTGTCACCTACTCCAAGGAAGTGGCCGATGAGCTGGCCGAGCACGTGCGCGAGCTCGATCGAAAGAAGCCGGCCGGAAGTGTGGCGCCTGCCGCACACGCGGTCGCGCTTTCTTCCTGAGCGAGCCAGGAGGAGCAGGAGGGCGAGGATTCTTATGCGCCGCAGAGCAGCGTCGGCGACACCCGGCGCGTAGAGTGTTCCACGGGAAGGGTCGTTGCGACGGGGACCTTTTGCCGGCTCGCTTTGCGCGGTAGAGGCGCTTGCTCGAGCCCTACGGGTCGAGAACGCAGCCGGCGTGACGAAGAAGCAGCGGCGAAACTGGCCGGATGTCCGACACCGATGGCAACGGCGCATGTCGCCGCAGGTGCCTGTCCCGAGTGCGTCGAGGGCAGCGGGGGCTCTGGGCGCGGACGGTTTGGCGCAGACAAGTCGGCGACGCACGCGGATAGGCGCGCCGACGGGCTGGGCGCCGACGGGGC
>CAZZYH010000275.1:0-3202 GCA_964658225.1 Vulcanimicrobiota bacterium
CCGGTCTCAAGCCGCGCGCCGGGGCTGCTCTGTTTGCGGCCGGCGCTCCGGCCTCGCGACGATTGCCTGCTCCGGGTTCCGGGGCGCTCGTTCTGCCTGTCAACCTTCCCGAAGGTACTTCGCATACCGGAAACTGAGCTCCGGGCACTCGCCCCCGGGCCCCAGGCATGGGACACTGGAAGCATGCGCGCATCCTTCAACCGTCTGCGGGACAGCCTGGACCGCCTGCGCACCCCGCGGGCCGGCGTCGCCGCCAGCGACACCGGCAGGCATGCGGATGCGGATGCGCCCCAGGAATCCAATGGAAGCAAAGAGAGTCCAATCCCTATGAGCCAAACCAGCCCAAAAGTGACCGAAGACATGCTGGAAGCGATCCAGAATACCGACCCTGTTTCGGATCCGATTGACGACCCGACCACCGGCGCCGAGGATGCGGAGACCGTTGCGCCGCCGGTCGAGATACGGGCTCCGCAGCTGGAGGAGACAGAGCGGCTGCGCGCTGAGCGTGACGGTCTGATCGACCGGCTGGCCCGCCTGCAGGCGGAGTTTGAGAATGCGCGACGCCGGGCGGATCGCGAGCGCACCGAGTTCCGGGAGTACGCGGTCGCGGGTGCGGTGGAGCAGTTTCTGCCGGTGCTCGACAACTTCACCCTGGCGCTGAAGGCGACCGGCTCGGCGGACCAGTTACGCAGCGGGGTTGAGCTGATCGTCAAGCAGATGGAAGAGGTGCTGCGCAACCTGAATGTGCAGGCCGTCGAAGCCGTCGGGGCGCAGTTTGACCCGCGCGTGCACGAGGCGCTGGAGTCGGCCGAAAACCTCGACCTGCCGGATGGACAGGTGTTTGAGGAAGTGCGTCGCGGCTACCGGATCAAAGAAAGGCTGTTGCGGCCGGCGCTGGTGCGCATCGTCAGCAACCCGCACCAGACACAGGCATAGCCTAGACAGGTCGAGCCGGGCTCCGCCGCCCGACAGCGATGAGCTTTGCCGGCGCGGCCCCTGCTCGCGTGCGAGTGAGCGGAAGCTCTCGGCTGGTCGCTCGGCCTGGCTGGTCCCTCGACATTGAAGGAGAGATGTTTGAACGTGGCCAAACTCGATTTTTATGAAGTTCTCAGTGTCTCTCGCGATGCCAGCGACCAGGAGTTGAAGGCTGCCTATCGCAAGCTCGCCATGCAGTATCATCCCGACCGCAATCCCGGGGACGCGGCCGCCGAAGAGCGGTTCAAGCAGTGCTCGGAGGCCTACCAGGTGCTCTCCGACGCGGACAAGCGTGCCGCCTATGACCGCTATGGACATGCCGGGGTGAGCGGCGCGGCGCAGCAGGGAAATCCCTTTGCGGGCGCCCAGGACATTGGCGACATCTTCGGCGATATCTTCGGCGAGATGTTCTCAGGCGCAACCGGCGGGCAGCGGCGCGGCTCGCGTGCGCAGCGCGGGAACGACCTGCGCTTTGACCAGACGATCGAATTCACTGACGCGGTCTTCGGCAAGGAGGTCGAGGTCTCGGTCAAGCGCATGGAGCCGTGCGGCGATTGCAGCGGGACGGGCACGCGGTCGGCCAAGGGTCCGCAGACCTGCCAGCAGTGCGGCGGCCGGGGACAGGTGCGCTACCAGCAGGGTTTCTTCTCCGTGGCGCGAACCTGCGCGGTCTGCAGCGGTACCGGTCAGCTCATCATCGATCCCTGCCCGAGCTGCCGGGGGGACGGGCGGGTACAGCGGGTTCACACGATCCAGGTAAGCATTCCGGCCGGGGTTGAAGAGGGCACCCGCATTCGTTACGGCGGTGGAGGCGATGCGGGGCGCTTCGGCGGACCTGCCGGTGATCTTTATATCGTGCTCACCGTCAAGCCGCACGATTACTTCGAGCGGGACGGCAATGACCTGCACTGCGTGGTGCCAATCTCGTTTACGCAGGCTGCTCTGGGCGATGAGCTTACGATCACCACGCTCGAAGGCGATGTGAAGATGAAGATCCCGGAGGGCACGCAGAGCGGCAAGGAGTTCCGCATGCGGTCCAAAGGGGTGCCCTATCTGAACGAACGCGGACGCGGCGATCTGATCGTCGAGATCGCAGTGCAGACGCCGAAGAAGCTGACGCGTGAGCAGAAGGAATTGCTGCGTCAGCTGGGCGAGAGCGTGACTGTTGAAAATAAGCCGACGTCGCGCAGCTTGTTTGCCAAGGTGAAGGAGATCTTCAGCTAGAACCAGCGGACCGTGGCTGAGCAGGCTTGTTGCCGGGTGCGAGGGTTGCGCGATGGTGCGCTTGGCCCGGAGTTCGGCGTGTGTTTGCAAGCAGCTGCAACATCCTTCGCCCAGCATGACACGGGCATGGCTAAGCTAAGGGTGCCCGGTTGACTCTCTTCCGCCCGGCCGACCGTGGCTTGGCTAGCTCAGCCAGGTGGCAACACTGGCAGCGGCGGCAATGGCCGCTGTTTCGGCACGAAGGATGCGGGGACCGAGGCTGGTCGCAACCCATCCCTCTTTGGCAAAGAGAGCGAGTTCATCCTCGGCCCATCCGCCTTCCGGTCCGATGGCCACGGCGATTTCGCGATCGTGGTCTGCATCGAGCGCCACGCGCAGAGCCAGGCGCTTGCCCTGTTCGGCCAGCAGCAATCGCAGAGCGTCCGGATGAAGCCGGACCGCGTCTTTGATGCCCAACGGGTCCGCGATCGCGGGTAGATCGGAGCGTCGGCTCTGCTTTGCGGCCTCCTGCGCGATGCGCCGCCAACGCTCCACGCGCGCCGGTGCGGCCTGGGCGAGGTGTTTTTCTGTGCGGCGCGCCAGCACCGGAACCATGCGCGCCACGCCCAGTTCGGTTGCTTTCTCGATCGCCCATTCGAGACGGTCGAACTTGAAGACGGCGAGCAGAAGGGTAAGTGGCAGCGGCAGTTCCCGGTCGAGTTCGGTGAGCAGCGCAAAGTGGACTTCGTCTTCGCTGGCGCTGCTTACTTCTGCGTGCCACAGGTGCTCACCGGCAACGACATCAAAGCGCATGCCGGGCTGCGCGCGCAGCACGCGCGCCAGGTGGAGTGCCTGGTCCCCGGTCAGTGTGGCCGATGCCGCATCCCACCGGTTTGCAATCCATCGCCGTCGCGTCATCTTCTGATTGTGCGTTGGGCTGGGCGGGGGGAGCAAGCAGCGGTCGCTCCGGCGCACGGGTAAGATGGGGAACCTTAGAAACAGAAGAGGGGACGCTCATCGCGTC
>CAZZYH010000276.1:0-448 GCA_964658225.1 Vulcanimicrobiota bacterium
CAGAGGGAGGGGGTGCAGGCTTTCGGAGCGCACCGGTCCCCCGGCAGGCCAGGTTCGCCGGACGGCGGGTGTGCAGAACGCGTCACGCCTTTCGCGCTCTGCGGGCGGCGGGTGTGCCCTTGTTCTCCTCAAGGGACCCCGAGGGAGCACGTTCGCCAGGGCCGTGGCCGGGCTGCATGGCGAAGCAGGTTCGCGAAGCATCGCTCTCCGGTGTTCTCGGCAACCCTGGGGAGCAGGCAGGATTTCTGCCGGGAGCCGGACGGATTTTCCGGGTTCCGGCGCGAGTCCGGCGCAGGTCCGTTCGCGTGCAGCGCGAGTCCCGGCGCGAGTCCGGCACAGTCCGGTACGCGTTCCCGTGCACCTTCGAGTGCGATCGCTCCCGACAACGGGGAAGCCGCTTTCAGCACCAAGCCTCGCCGCAGCGCACTCGGCCTCGCCGCAGCGTCGC
>CAZZYH010000276.1:458-3194 GCA_964658225.1 Vulcanimicrobiota bacterium
GAGCGCCTCGCCCTGCCGCCGCTCCGTTGCCTGCCCCGGCTTGCCGGGAAGGCTAACCCTGCACCGAAACATCCGCAAACGAGAGCACTACCGAGCCGGGGACAGGCTGACCGAAGACCCGCGCGGGCTCAAACGTGCTGAAGAGCAGCTTGTTCTCGAGCGCGTCGTGGGTGCGCCCGTCGGTTGCGCCGGAGATCACGCGGAAGTCGTACACGCGGCCGCTCTGATCGACAAACGCACGCACCACCACCGAGCCCTCGATCGAGCTTTGCGGCGGATCCGCATCCGCCGAGCCCGCCGGCACGCGCGAGTAGAGCAGGCGCGGGTTGGTCGCCATGCCGATCGGTTCATCGCGGGCCGCCAGCGGCTCCGGCGCGGCGAAGGTGCCGACCAGCAGGCCGACCGTGCCGATCAGCAGCACTGCCGAGGCAAAGCCGGCCGAGGCGCGCAGCAGGAGAGGCGCAAAGGTGTTCTCCCAGCGCACCGAAAAGCGGGAAAAGACGCGCCGCGGGGTCCGGTTACGCTCCTGCGAGATGGCCACGCGCAGCCGCAGGGCCAGGTCCGCGGGCGGACGAGCCGGGCCCAGAGCCGCCACGCTCGACTGGACCGTGCGCCAGGCGGCAAATTCGGCCGAGCAGCCCGCGCAGCTCTCCAGGTGCCGTCCCAGAGAGAGCATTTCGACCCCGGTCAGGGCCCCGTCCAGATACGCGGAGAAGCGGGCGCGGCTGTGCTGGCAGGTAAGTGCGGTCATCGGGCCTCCTGCTTGGCCGCGTACCGCGGACCGGGCCTGGCGCCGGCGGCGGCAGCGCGCGGCTGCGCGGACGCGACATAGGGCGCGAGCCGGTGCTTGAGCTGGGCCCGGCCCCGCATCAGGCGGGACTTGACCGTGCCCAGGTTCACATTGAGGATCTCGGCGATCTCCTCGTAGGCGAATCCTTCGATATCGCGCAGTACGACGGTCGAGCGAAAAGGCTCCGGGATCTCGCGCAGCTCCGCCTCGACCCGGGCCCGGATCTGCTCATGCGCGGCAAAGTCAAACGGGGACTCGTGTTCGTCGGCCAAGGTGTCCTTGATGCAGATGGGCCGGCCGGCTGCCGTTTGCCCGATCTCGGTCTCCATCGTCACCTCCTGGCGGCGGTGGCGCGACCACCAGCGGCGCTGGTTGGACGCCTCGTGCAGCGCGATGCGGTAGATCCAGGTCCGCAGGCTGGAGTCGCCGTGGAAGCCGGAGATGCCGCGGAAGACCTTGAGGAAGATGTCCTGGGTGACGTCGGGCGCGTCGCCCGGGTTCTGAACGGTGCGCGCGACCAGCGAGTAGATCGGCTGGTGGTACTGCGCGATCAACCACGCGAACGCGTCCTCCGAGCCCGCTTTCAGCTCGGTGAGGATGGCCGCTTCTTCAGGCCGAACGCCAACGATACTTGCCAGGTTGCTCACCGCGATTCCCGCTTGCACGTGAAGGAACCCTCCAACCATAACAGGCTGCCCGGCGACGAGAAAGCCCGGAAGCGAAGGTGTCCCGGGGCGGTGCATTTGTCTGCGCTCGCGCAGCGCACCGGAGCGCCGCTTGTCACCGCGGGTCTGCCTGCCTGTTCTCCTACAGACACCGGCGCCGGGGGCCGGGTTCCCGGCTCCCACGTTACCGAAGTGTGGGGTGGGCCGGCGCGCTAGCTCTGCGGTGTGGCCGCAGGCGCTGCAGGCGGGGCGGCCTTGGGCTTCGCCTTGGGCTTGCGGTGCGCCGGGGTAGCGGCCGGTCCGTCGCTCACCACCGAGGTTGGCGCGGGCGCGAGCGCGGCGGCGGGTGGGGGCTGGGCGGCACGGGGCTGCTGCAGCGCTGCTTCCTGCGCATGGCTTACGGTCAGGATCGAATCGGCCAGCGCGCGTCGGGCTGCGTCGAGGGTCAGCAGCGAGTGCGCCAGGTTCGCCGCCTCAACATCGGGCGCGGCCAGCTCTGCCGTGCCTGAGATCCGCAGCAGCACCTCGTAGAGCGCGTCGAGATTGCGATAGACAGCGAAGGCGTTGGCGGCCGACTGAGGAGCCGCATCCGCCTGCGCGACCAGCCCCGGCAGGGTGCCTGCGAGATCGCGGTCGATCGAACCCGCGTTGCCGACAGCCTCCTCCTTCACCGGCCCGGGGGCCTTCCACTTCGCGATATGCAACCCGGTGATCGTCGAACGAAGCTCGCTCAGGCTGGGCTGCAGCAGCGTCGAGGTCGCAGGCGCCGCAGCGGCCTGAGCGCGCGCGCGCACCCCGAGGCTGGCAAGCAGCAGCAAAGCTGCGCCTGCGGCGAGGCCACGAGAAAGCAGGCCGCCAGCAAGCACGCCGTGCTGGAAAGGCCCTGCTCCCGAAAGCCACGCTGCGCCGCTTCCGCGTCCTGCGTCGTTCCTTGGCTGCCTTGTCGTCATCGGCCCTCCCCGCACATCCCTCCATGCTACCGCTTCTCGCAGGTACGCACGGCGCGTAGGCGCCGACGCGCCGACCTTGTAACTTGCTGCGGGAGAGAGTTCGCCGCACAGCAGCTTTGTACCACCCCCCTCGGGGCGGGGACAGAGCTGCGCAACCCATCCCGGCGCAAACGCGAACTGCACCATGACCGGGAGCGCAACCTCAAGGAAAGACTGAAACCGCATGGCCCTTCGATCCGGCTGGACGACGCGCAGGCGCGCATCGTGAAAGCCGAAGACGATCGCGGCGAACGTACCCTGTACGCCTACCACGCAGATGGCATGCTGGGGA
>CAZZYH010000277.1:0-3130 GCA_964658225.1 Vulcanimicrobiota bacterium
CACCACTCGGATCACCACTAGGATCACCATATGACGATGCTGCGGTCTACCTTCATCTCGCTTTCGCAGAATCAGCCCTTGCGGCGCTTCTCTGAAGGGTCGACGGTGGGCAGGCGGGTCTCTTCCCGGTTCGTCGCCGGGATGGAGATTGACGAGGTGCTGCGGGCTACCGAGTCGCTGAACCGGGCCGGGATCGCAGCCACGCTCGACTCGCTCGGCGAAAATATTTCGAAGCCGGAGGAGGCGCGGCGCGCGGCGGGGATCTATCACCAGTTGCTCGATGCGATCGGCGCGCGCGCGCTCCAGGCCAATGCGAGCGTGAAGCTGACCCAGATGGGGATGGACCTGAGTCCGGCGCTTGCCGAGGAGATCGTCGCCGAGCTGGTGCAGCATGCCGCCGAGGTCGATACCTTCCTGCGTGTGGATATGGAAGGTTCGCCTTACACCCAGGCGACGCTTGACCTGGTACGCCGCCTGCACACGCAGTGGCCGGGGCGGGTAGGCGTGGTGATCCAGGCCTATCTGTACCGCAGCCAGGCCGACATCGAACAGTTGATGGCGGAGCGGATCCGGGTGCGGCTCTGCAAGGGTGCGTACCAGGAGCCACCCGAGATCGCCTATCCCGAGAAGAAGGACGTCGACGCGAACTATGTGCGGCTCATGCAGACCCTGCTCGGGAGCGGCGTCTTCCATGGCATCGCGACCCATGACGAGGCGATGATCAGGGCGACGAAAGAGTTTGCCGCCGAGCAGGGCATCGCGCGCTCCTCGTTTGAGTTCCAGATGCTCTACGGGGTGCGACGGGACCTGCAGCGGCAGCTGGTCGAGCAAGGCTATGGAGTGCGTGTGTATGTGCCGTTCGGCACAGAATGGTACCCATACTTCATGCGCCGGCTCGCGGAGCGCCCCGCGAACGTGCTCTTCCTGGCGAAAAACTTCTTCAAGAATTAGCCACCCGCGGCAGCGATCGGGCCAGGCTGGGCGCTGTACCTGCGCCGCGGCGTCCCTGTCAGGGGTCCGCCCGGCGTTGGGGTCCCCGTACCTACGGTTGGTACGGTTCGATCGAGAGCAGGTTCCCCAGCACGGTGCGCTCCTGGGGAGAGAACTCAGCCTGGAAGCGGGCAGAGTTCAGCACGCTCCGGCGCTGGTCGGGAGGTAGCCCGCGCAGGTCGCGAAAGGCATGCCGAACCGCTTGGTTGCGTTCGGGGGGCAGCTGGGCAAGCGACTGGCTGGCTCCGCGGATGGCCTGCTGGCGCTCGGGCGGCAGGTGCTCGAACATTTCGTTGCGCGCAAGAATGCGCTGCCGTACCTGCGGCGGAGCGTTCTCGAGCTTGTGCAGTCGGTTGATCAGCTGTTGCTGCTGCGGCTCGCTGAGCCGGTTGAAACCCTGCTCCTGGCGAAGGGCGCTCTCCTTCTGGTTGGAGTTCAGGTTTTGATGATGCTCCATCCACTCCGGCAGATGTTGCGCCGGCGGCTGGGACTGGCCGGGCCGGGCGGGCACGGTCCGGGATGCGTTGTAATTCTGCCCCGCCTGGTAGCCCTGCGCCGGGCGGCCGGCCTGGGGTGGAGCGCTGTTCGGACGAGGGGCAGGCGCGGGGCGCTGGCCCGGGCACGGGGGAGCAGCGAGCAGCAAAGCCAGGCAAGCAGTCGCTGCCCAGCTTCCTGGCCCACCTGCACGCCGCTGCCCGTTCTTTCTCACCCTGCATCTCGCTTCCGCTTGTCTGGTTCACAATCGAGCAAGCGGGCGCGGAGCGATCGCTCCACGCCCGCTTGCCCACCCGTATCGGCCCGCGCTCATTAGCCGCGCTGTTCGCCCCGGGGGCGCCCGGACTACAGGCTGCTGCCCGTATCGCTGTCACCCGCGTCCAGCGAGCTCATCTGCTGAAAGACCTGCGCATTTTCATCGATCGACTGCAGGTCACGCACCGTGGCTGACGCCGGAGGCGCCGGCTGACTCAGCGTCAGGTCCAGGTAGGTGCCGCCGCCGATGGCCAGCAGCAGACCGAGCGCGGCCGCGCCCGCCATCGGCTTCATGTGCAGGTCGGTGAGCAGGAGCCAATTGCCTATGCGCTCGAGCAGCCCGGCGCGCGGGCGTTGCTGTTCCTCGCGCAGCCGCGCTGTCATGCGCGAGGCAAAGTAGGGGCTGATCTCGGGGGCATCCCAGCGATCCAGCAGACTCATGGTAGCGCGGTGCGGCGCAAGCTCGCTCTCGACCACCGAGCGGCACCCGGCGCAGTCTTCCACGTGCTGCCTGGTCGAGGCGGGCACAGCGCCCGGATCGAGCAGCAGGTCCGGCAGCAGCGCAGGCAGTTTTGCCTTGAGCTCCTTGCAGTCCATGGTTCGTGTTGTCCGGCTGTCCATGTCTCTCAACCTCCTGTTCAGACATACTCCTTCAGGCTTTCGCGCAGCGTCTGGTAGGCGCGAAAGAGGAGCGACTTGGTGGCAGATTCGCTCAGCTTGAGCACCTCGCCAATCTGTTTGTAATCCATCTCCTGGAACTTGTGCATGAACACGGCATTGCGTTGGCGCTCGGGCAAGGCCATCACCCGCTGGCGGATGGCCTGCAGGCGTTCATCGCGCACCAACTCCTGCTCGACGTTGGAACGGCTGTCCGCCACATCCGGCGTGGTGCCGGTATCCGCATCGGGCTGGTCGAGATAGATGTTCTGGGCGGCGCGCTCGTGCTTGTTGTCGCGCGCATAGTTCACCCCCAGGTTGGTCGCGATGCGATAGAGCCAGGTGGTAAATTTGGCCTCGGCTCGGTAGCTGGCGCGAGAGCGATAGACGCGAAGGAAGACCTCCTGGGCCAGCTCCTCGGCGACTGCCTGGTTGTGCACCATGCGGAACATAAAGTGTACGATCGGCCGCTGGTACTTCTCGATCAGGTAGGTGAACGCGGAATCGTCGCCGTCGCGCGCGCGCAGCATGATCTCCGCATCGCTCAACTCGCCGCGTGGATGCGAGGCCCGAACCGGCGTCTCTACCGGGCTGGCGAAGCCTGGCCTGATCGCTCCCGCTGTCCCCTGCCACGCCGAGGTTGCCATGCCAGTACCAACCCCATCTTCTTCCAGAGGTTGCGGTGGGCTGAGCCCCTCGTTGTCTGCGTCCGCCCCATCCGGCGAGTCGTGCT
>CAZZYH010000278.1:0-3122 GCA_964658225.1 Vulcanimicrobiota bacterium
CGATCTAGGTAGCCGCAAGGAACCTCCCCGGAAGCTCCCCTTGAAGCTTCAACGAAGCTTTAAGGAACCTTCAAGAAAGAGAGCAGCGAACCTGATGGCCATGTGCACCGACCAGATCATCGGAGACATTCTCTCGAGCTGGCGCTACGACATCTCCGGTATCTCGCCCGAGATGCGCGTCGATTATGAGCAGCATCTGGACGAGTGCTCCGGCTGCCGGACCCGGCAGCGTCTGCACCGCACCATCGACGTGGTCCTGGTGGGCATCACGACCCTGTCCACGCTCGCCTTCCTGCTGGCCGTCGCCATCATCCACCACGTCGAGCCGCTGCGCTACTGGGCTGTCGCCGAGCTGCACCTGAGCGAAAAGTACGTGGTCGAGATGCACCTGCACCAGAGCTACATCGCGGTCACCCTCCAGGACCTGGCCATTGCCGGGTTGCTGCTTTCGCTGCTGGCCTGGGCGCTGGTCGCCATGATGACCCCGGCCCCGACCTACCTCACCGGCATGGCCCTCAGCCAGGCGCGGGTCATCGAGCGGGAGCTCCGCAATCGCACTCCGCGGAAGGTCGCGTAAGCCTGTTTCGGATGGCGTAAGCCCGCGTAAGCGAAGCTAGGCTGGCGCACGGGCCTCCTCGCGTAAGCGCCGGGGGAGTTGCGCGCACCGGCGCCATGTCTCTGTCCGTACGCTCCGCATATGTTCGCGCAGCGTAAGCATCCCTGCATCCGCCTGGGTTGTCTTTTCGCAGGCGCCGGCCTGTTTGCAGAAGCCTGCGCAGGACACCGTCTCGTTGCACAGGCGCGCGCAATCTCTGCGATGTCGTTGTGCGCCGGCGACGTATCTTGACGCATCTTTGCGTAAGCCCGGGAATCGATGCGGAAGCATCCGTAGCTTACAGAGGGGGACGGGATCTTCGCGGCAGCCGCGTGAGGCCGCGTAGCTCCGGGGGGCTCTCCCGCCTATACAGAAGCCCGTGCGATCCGCCTCTCCGTGTGCCCTACCGGCGCCCTGCTGCGCACCTCCGCCGCGCAGCAGAGCGCCGGGGAGCAGGGGCATCGGGATCACCCCGACCCGGCGCGGCTCAAAAAAAATAGCTCGCGCGCCCTGGCCAAGTGTGCTTTCCTTGTGGGGATTCCGGAGGAAGGACGTTCAATGGCTGGGCAACCAAGGTTCTCGATCGCGGTCCTGTTGCTGCTGCTGGGGTCGGGCGCGCTTCCGGCGCCGGCCCAAACCGTCCCCGCAAAAAAGACGGTCCGGAGTGCGGCCGATCTGCCCCGGTTCAGCTACCCGGTCGCCGGCTCGGCGAGCCAGTTGCTGGGGGCCGACGAGGCGACCTTCGACGCATTCGCGCGCAAGGTGGGCGCGGACGTCGACGCGGTGCTGGCCTCCTACGCGATCACGGACAAGGCGACGCTGCGGGATCTGCTGGGCGCGCAGATGGACGTGCGGCTGCTCATGGGCGACGCCCGGGGTGCGCTCGCCACGCTCGCCGAGCTCCGCGATCTCCAGGAGAAGCCGGAAGCGCGCGCCACCTCCGGGCTCATCGCCAGGGCCTATCTGCTCGCCTTCGAGCAGACAGGCGGGGCGCGCGGCCCGGCCTTTGATCGCGTCTTCGCCAAGGAGTTCGAGAGCGCGGTCGACACGCTCCCCTGGGAGGCGGTCCAGGATGCGGTCAAGGGCATGAAGAGCGAGACCCAGCTGCTGACCCCGGCCCTGCTCCTCGGAAGCGTGCAGGAGAGCATCGACCCGCAGACGCTGAAGACCCAGGCGGTCGACTTCACGGCGGCCAAGACCCTGCTCGACTACCGGGCGCTGGGCAAGTTCCTGATTCCTGAGCAAGGTGCGATCACGCCCGTGCTTACCGCCTACATCCGCGCGCACGACAAGCCCAAGCCGGACATATGGGCCCCGCGCGAGGTAACCCTGGGCGCCGACGCCAAGCTGACGCCGGTGCGCATCGGCATCTGGGACTCGGGGGTCGATACGGCGCTCTACCCTGAGCAGCTGTTCACCGACCCGCACCCGGGCGCGCACAGCCCGCACGGGCTGGCCTGGGACACACAGGGGCGACTCTACAACGGCGACCTGCAGCCGCTCACCCCCGAGCAGCGACAGCTTTACCCCTCGGTCATCGATCTCGAGCAGGGCTTGAACGACCTCCAGAACAACATCGACTCTGCGGCAGCGGAGAGGGCGCGCAAGTACATGGCCACGACGCCGCCCGACAAGATGGCCCCGTTCCTGGCGCAGCTAGACTTTCTCGGGCAGTGGATGCATGGCACGCACGTGGCCGGGATCGCAGTACGCGGCAACCCGGCAGCGCGGCTGGTGGTCGCGCAGTTCTACGATGGGTTGCCGGATCTGCCCTTTGCCCCCACCGTCGAGTGGGCCAACCGCTTCAAGGCGGACTTTGCCGAGCTCGGCGCCTACTTTCGCGAGCAGGACGTCCGGGTGGTGAACATGAGCTGGGGGGATAGCCAGAGCGAGGTGGAGGCGTGGCTGGCCAAGACGAGCGAGGAGAAGGATGTGTCGGTGCGCAAGCAGCTCGCCGGGCAGATCTACGCCATCTGGAGAGAGGCGGTGGAAGGGGCGATCCGCGCGGCCCCGGGTACGCTTTTTGTGTGCGCGGCGGGAAACTCGGACAGCGATGCGGGATTTGTGGGCGACGTGCCGGCATCGCTCCATCTGGCCAACCTGATCACGGTCGGCGCGGTCGACCAGGCGGGCACAGAGACCTCGTTTACCAGCTACGGCGCGACCGTGGTGCTGCACGCGGATGGCTACCAGGTGGAAAGCTACATCCCCGGCGGCACGCGCATCAGGTTTTCCGGGACCTCGATGGCTTCGCCCAACGTGGTCAACCTGGCCGCTAAGCTGATCGCCCTCGACCCGGGGTTGACCCCGGAGCAGACCATCGCCCTCATGAAGAAGGGCGCCGACACGAGCGCGGACGGCCGGCTGCACCGGATCGATCCCCGGGCAACGGTTGCCTTGCTGCAGCATGCGGGCCACTGAGGCCGGCTCCTTGCGCCGTGCCGGGTGGGTGTCCGGTCGGGGTCCGGGGTCGGGGTCTGGTTCAGAGCAAGTCCGGGTTCGGGGGTCCGGGGTCTGGTCAGGTCCG
>CAZZYH010000279.1:0-3114 GCA_964658225.1 Vulcanimicrobiota bacterium
GCAGTCGAGGCCGAGGGCAAGCCGGACACCGGCCTGATCACCGACCGGCTGCTCGCCGTGCCCACCGACGAGGCGAAGGCCGAGGCACTCCGCAAGGCAGGGCTCCCCCACCCCGATGCGGTCTTCGGCAACTCCATCCACGATGCCGCCATGCTCGCGATCGCCCGCCACCCCTTTCCGGTCAACGCCAACCCGGCGCTGCGGGCATTTGCGCGCTCCAGGGGCTGGCGCCTTTTTGAGCCCAAAGAGCGCGCCTAGAGCGGCCGGCGGCAGCAAGGCTTTCCAGGGGTGGCCGGCGGCTACGTCGTTCAGGCCGATTCGGATGGAGGCCCTGTGTGGATCGGGTTGCAGGCGGTCACATCGATCACAGAGAAGAGTCATCCTTCCTGACGCCCCTCAACATCTCAAGGAGGTATGAGAGCGCCGGATCCACAGCTCGCCAATCCCCAGGAGCGCCGCCACCAGCCGGGCCTGCCCGAGACCAGGACAGTGCGCTACGTGGTCGCCGCGCTCATCCTGCGCGGAGGCGAGGTGCTCATCTGCCAGCGCCGTGCCGACCAGCCTATGGCCCACAAGTGGGAGTTTCCGGGCGGCAAGATCGAGCCGGGGGAGACGGCTGAGCAGGCCCTGGTGCGGGAGCTCCAGGAGGAGCTTGGCATCCACGCCCGCATCGGCAGCCATGTCGCCCGCATCCGCCACACCTACCGCAGCGGCGGGGCGGTGGATCTGCAATTTTTCGCCGTACACCAGTTTGAGGGGGAGCTGACGAACGTCATCTTCCAGGCCATGCACTGGTGCGCCCTGCGCGATCTGCCGAGCTTTGACTTCCTCGCCGCAGACCGTGACCTGGTGCGCGACCTGGCGGCAGGCAAGCTGCTCTAGGGCTGGGCGCCCGCGATCGACAGCAGTTGAGGCTAGCCGCGCAGACCCTGCACCATCATCCACAGGGACAGCAGAATGACCGCCGCCGCGGTCGCCCACGCGACCAGGTTGAAGACGCGCGAGTTCACGTAATCGCCCATCAGGTCCCGGCGATTGATCAGCAGCAGCATCAGCACGACGACGATGGGCAGCAGCACACCATTGAGCACCTGGGACAGGATGGTGATGCGGATCAGCGGAAAGTTCGGCAGAAGCACCGCCGCCGCGCCCCCGAGGATGAGCAGCGTGTAGAGCCAGTAGAAGAACGGGGCCTCCTGAAAAGTCTGGTCCACGCCGGACTCAAACCCCAGCCCTTCGCAGACCGTGTAGGCGGTCGAGAGCGGGAGCACCGAGGCCGCGAAGAACGATGCGTTGAAGAGCCCGAAGGAAAAGAGCAGAAAGGCGTAAGGGCCGGCCAGCGGCTTCATGGCCTCGGCTGCGTCGCCCGGCACCGTGATGCCCTAGCCATGGCCATGGAGAAACAAGGTGGCCGCGCAGGCCACGCGGTTTGGACATCGGCGCCCAGAATGCGGGTGCGGAGCAGAGAGCTCAGGCTGGGCTGCGGGGGATGGGACTGCATCGTTTTTCGAGCATAGCGCAGGGGGTGCCGTCTCGGCCGCGTTCGGCGCGGACGAAGTCGTCGCCGTAACCAGGGCCGCCATGCTCCCGGCCGAGCCAATTCGCCAGATTTGTCATCCCGAGGGCAGCGCTGGCGGTGGCCGGGTTTCTCGACGGAGCGGGGACCGAGCCGCCTGCTCGTTGCCCTTGACAACGCCGGACCCAGCAAGCAAACTGCGGGGACAGGCCAGATTCAGCACGCATAGCGAGGCGCCCGGCTCGAGGTCAGGGCGAGGCCCGAGGATGAGCCATTGACCGGACCAGACAGCCGGATTGTTTATAAGCTCGAGTCCTCGCTCAGCAGCGTGGACAAGGTGGAGCATACGGCGGGCGAGGTAGCGCAGCAGGCAGGGGTAGACGAGGAGCAGCTCTTCGGCATCACCATGGCCGTGCGCGAGGCTGCCGTCAATGCCGTCGTGCACGGCAATGGCAACGACGCCAGCAAGCAGATTGTCGCGACCTTTGAGAACACCGGCTCCTCGCTCGTCTTTACTGTTTCCGACCAGGGCAAGGGCCTCGATCCGGACACGTTGCCCGACCCGCTCGCGCCGGAGAACCTGCTGCGCGGCTCCGGACGCGGCATATTTCTTATCCGTTCGTTCATGGATGAGGTACATTTCAGGCAGCTTGATCCAGGTACGGAACTCACGCTGATCAAGCACCTGGGTTCGACCCAGTAGTTTTGATTTACCCAGATTTCTTTTAGGCTTCGTACAAAAAAGGGGGAAATTCTCGATGAGCACCAGCATGAAGCTCAGCACGCGGCAGGTAGACGGCGTCACGATCCTGGACCTCAGCGGCCGCATCGTACTCGGCGAGGGCAGCATCCAGTTGCGCGACTCGGTCAAGGAACTACTGGCCAAGGGACAGAAGCACATCCTGCTGAACCTGGGCGATGTGAACTACCTGGACAGCTCCGGCCTCGGCGAGCTGGTCAGCGCGTACACCACGGTGCGCAACCAGGGCGGCGAACTGAAGCTGCTCAACCTGACCAAGAAGGTTCACGACCTGTTGCAGATCACGAAGTTGTACACGGTGTTCGACGTCAAGGACGATGAGGCAGCCGCGATTTCCGCGTTCTCGGCAGCCTAGTTTCCCCTTCCTGCAGGAGGCGACCGGCCGCCTCATCCGGCCGGCCAAGGAATGGTTCGGTGTCAGGCAAAGCGAAGGACAGCAGCGTTGATTTCCGCTCCCGAGCAAAATCGACGGCACCTGCTCTGCTTCGCTCAGCCGGATGCCTCTCGACTCCGCCCGCCATCTCTTCAATCTGCGCGTTGCCCGGCACGGTCGCCACGGGCCCCCGCTCGCGCTGCTACCCGCCCGCCATCCACCTGCAGATGCATGGCACGCTCGGGCAGCGTTTTGAGAGCAGCGACCGTGCGCAACCACCCCGCCGGCGCTGGTGCCGAGCCCCTTCAAACCATTGCATCCATGCGGGAAGGGCTGGCCGCTCGCCGCGGGCGTTTTCGCCGCGCGCGGCGGTTCCAGGCCGCCCGCAGCCGCGCGAGCTGAATGGGGTCGGGCCGGTAGAAGCCTGCGGCGAAGAAACACCCCTCGGGCGAGAGATGGAAATAG
>CAZZYH010000280.1:0-3022 GCA_964658225.1 Vulcanimicrobiota bacterium
GATCCTGGCCGGCATCCAGATGCTGGCCATCGGCCTGCTGGGCGAGCTGCAGGTGCGGCACTATCACCATGGCGGCCAGCGCGCTCCCTACGCCATCGACCGGTTGGTGCGGCTGCGCACGCCCGAAGAGCCGAGCATGCTGCGGGAGATGTAAGGGAGCGGCGACAGTTTCCCCTGGGTTTCGCTCCCCGCTTCCCGCCCCGGAGACGATGCTGCGAGGATGGCACTGTCGTCACCGAACCAGAAGGACCTGCAACCAGGCGGTTTGCTGCCGAGCGAGGCGAGCAACCTGCTTCTGCTGCTCCTGCTGCTCTTCCCGTTCCGGCTCCCATCCCCCCATCGACGCTTTCCCGCAGAGCCACGGGCTGGGCTCCCGCCAAGGACCCCGGCCGGCCCCGGGCAGAGCGCATCTCTTTGTGCCATTCCTACTCCCGTCCGACGGGCGCGTGTGCAGCCTTACCCCCGACGAATCTTTCACTTAACACATCCCTCGACCGCTTGCTGCATCACAACCCGTGTATGCCGATTACTCTCTTGCTGGTACTGGTCCTGCTGCTGGGCGTTGTCACCGGGCTACGCTCGATGATGGCTCCGGCCGTGGTCTGCTGGGGGGTCCACTTTGGCTGGCTCAGCCTTACCCACTCGCCTCTGTTCTTCCTAAGCTCCAGGATCTCGCTCGTCGTCTTCACGCTGCTGGCCCTGGGCGAGCTGATCGGCGACAAGCTGCCGATGACTCCCAACCGGACAGAGGTCTTCCCGGTCCTCGCGCGTGCGGTCGCAGGCGCGCTTGGGGGCGCCGCACTCGTGATCACCGCGGGCGCGTGGCTGCTGAGCGGGATCGTCGTCGGTGCGCTCGGCGCAGTGATCGGAACCTTCGCCGGGTACCATGTACGGCGAGCGCTGACCAGAAATGCAGGGCTCGCCGACCTGCCCGTCGCGCTGTTTGAAGATCTGGTCGCAATCGGCGGCGGCTTCTTCCTGGTCTCTCGCTTCTAGCTTCTAAGCTCGAGACACTCTGCCTTATCGAACCCGAACGAAATGGAGTTGCATGAGCACTGCAGTCACCACCCATCAGGCCGCCGAGCAGGTGGACGCCATCATCATCGGCTCTGGCCAGGCAGGCAATCCGCTTGCGGTTGCACTCTCCAAGGCCGGCAAAAAGACCGTCCTGATTGAGAACAGGTATGTCGGGGGCACGTGCGTCAATACCGGCTGCACCCCGACCAAGACCATGATCGCTTCGGCCAAGGCCGCGGAGCAGGCACGCCGCGGCCTCGAGTTCGGCGTGCACTCTGGCGACGTTACGGTCGAGATGGCCGAGGTGCGCGCGCGCAAACGCGCAACCGTCGATACCTGGCGGTCGGGCAGCGAAAAGCGGCTCGAGGAGGCCGAGCACGTGCAACTGGTGCGAGGCCTCGGCCGTTTCACTTCGCCGAACACGGTCGAGGTACGGCTGGCGGAGGGCGGTACGTGCACCTTTCAGGCGGGGTGGATCTTCATCAACACGGGGCTCTCCTCGATCACTCCCGATGTGGAAGGCATCGAGACCGTGCACTACCTGACCAACGAGAGCGTGATGGAACTGGACGAGGTGCCCGGACACCTGCTGGTGCTGGGAGGCAGCTACATCGCAGTCGAGTTCGCGCAGATGTTTCGCCGCTTCGGCAGCCGGGTGACGATCGTGAGCACCGCCGAGCAGCTGCTGCCGCGAGAAGATCCCGATATCGCAGATGAGCTCAAGCAAATCCTGGTCGAGGACGGGGTGGTCTTTGTGCTGGGCGCGAGCGCGAAGGTCGCTCATGTTGAGGACGGCACGGTGGTGCTCAACGTGAATGTGGATAACAACATGGATCGCCAGCTGACGGGCACCCACCTGCTGCTCGCGGTGGGACGCAAGCCGAACACCTTCGCGCTGAACCTGGCCGCGGCCGGAGTCACGATGGATGCCCACGGCTACATCCAGGTCAATGACAGGCTGGAGACCAACGTGCCGGGCATCTATGCGCTGGGCGACGTGAAGGGCGGCCCTGCGTTTACGCACATCTCCTATGACGACTTCAGGATCGTGGCGGCTAACCTACTCGAGGGCGGCCAGCGCACGGTAAGCGACCGGCCGGTGCCCTACACGGTCTTTACCGATCCGGAGCTCGGCCGCATCGGCATGACCGAGACCGAGGCCCGCCAAGCCGGCCGCAAGATCCGGGTCGCCAAGATGCCGGCCGCCTCGATTGCCCGCGCCTACGAGACAGGCGAGAAGCGCGGCGTGATGAAGGTGATCGTCGACGCGGAGACCGAGCAGATCCTGGGTGCAGCCGTGCTGACCGCAGAGGGCGGCGAACTGGCCTCGATGCTGCAGATCGCGATCGCCGGGAAGCTGCCCTACACCGCCCTGCGCGACGCTGTCTTTTCGCACCCCGGCTGGGCCGAGGCGCTCAATACGATCTTCTCGCACTGGGAAGAGCCGGCAGTCGCATCGGCCGACTAGGACGCTGCGCAGCCGGCGGGCCACTGTACGCAAGGGCTCCAGAGCGAAAACGCGGTGGGTGCTTTTTGCATCTCTCCGAGGGTAGAGGCGTGGAGCGATGACTGAGTGAAGCAACGGGCGGCGAGCTGGCCTCGCCGGAAAGAGCAGGTCGAGTTTGGCTGCAAAGACAAAGGGTATTCCCAAGCCGGCGCAGGGCAGGCTGCGGGTGGTCATCGAAGGCGTCCAGCCTGAGATCGATGCGGGCCGCTTCCCTGCCAAGCGAATCGTGGGCGACCGCGTGGTGGTTGAAGCGAACATCTTCGGCGATGGGCATGACCACGTGGCCGCGCGGCTGCTCTACCGCAAGGCCGGCGCCAAGGCCTGGCAGCAGACGCCGATGCAACCTCTCGGCAATGATCGCTGGGCGGGCGCGTTTACGGTCGAGTCCGAGGGCCGCTACGTGTATACGCTGGCTGCGGGCATCGATCATTTTGACACCTGGCAGAGCGGCTTTGAGAAGAAGCTGGCGGCGGGCCAGGATGTCTCGGTCGAACTGCT
>CAZZYH010000281.1:0-2986 GCA_964658225.1 Vulcanimicrobiota bacterium
TCTTCAGGAGCAGGCCGGCAGTATGCATACACCGGCAGACTGATGCCCGCTGTTGCCGATGCGCACGGTCGCGTCCTGCTGCGGCATCTACGACGCAGGAGTGGGGGTCCGCCGGGAGCACGGCGGCGGCGCCGTGTCCGCGTATCGCTGGGACGCGGGCGCGGCGAATGCGCGGGCGAAGCGGTCGTCACGCTACCCGATCACCGCCGGCAGACAGTCCACCCGGGGTGTTTCCACCCTGCTGATCAGGGTTTGAGTGACCCCGCACGCGCCGCCAGCGTAAAGCGGCCCCGCCCTTTCAAAGCTCGAGCGGCGGGAGCGCAGGCCCGCGCGTCGCGTCTGGCTTTTCGGCCGCCGGCAGCCGCACCGCGCGGCCGGTCTGCGCGGCCTCGTAGATGGCTTCCATGAGCCTGTGGTCCTGCACCCCTTCTTCGCCCGGGGTGCGCGGCGCGCGACCGTGGGTGACGCACTCGGCCATGTGGTCGATCTCGAGCGAGAACTGGTTCTTGTAGCCCAGCTCCAGCGTGCTCGTGCTCTCTGCCTTGCCGTCCAGGCGGGAGAGATGCAGCATTTGTCCGCGGTAGTCAAAGGCCTTGTCCATGCGCGCCCAGGCCTCGGCGCCGGTCACGATGAGCGAGCGCATCTGGTGCGCGCTGTAGGCCGAGGTGCAGCTGGCCACCGCCCCGGATGGAAACCGCAGCGTGAAGTCCACCAGGTCTTCGACCTCGCGAAAGCGCGGGTCGTTGGGCGGGGACTGGATCTGCGCGGTGATCTCGACCGGCTCCTCGCCCAGCAGCGCGCGGGAGCCGTTCAGGCAGTAGAGCCCGACATCGGGCAAGGATCCGCCGCCGGCGAGCGCTTGCTTGAAGCGCCACTGCTCGAGGCCCTCCCCGGCCTGCGCCATGTTCTGCACGTTGACCGCGTGGATGGAGCGAATGGCGCCGAGCTTGCCCGCGCGCACCTGGTCGTCGAGATAGCGGTTGGTGATCTCGTACTGGCAGCGATAGGCGATCATCAGCCGGACGTTCGCCCGCCGGCAGGCCTCTGTCATCGCTGCGGCATCTTTCGACGAGACCGACATCGGCTTCTCGCAGAGGACATGCTTGCCGATCTTGGCCGCCCGCTCCACCCAGGGCCGGTGCAGCGCGTTGGGCAGCACGATGTAGACCGCCTGCACGTCCTTGCGCCGGGCCAGATCTTCAAAACGCTCGTAGCTGTAGACGCTCGACGCGGCCAGGCCGTACTGCCGGGCAATCGTCTGCGCCTTGTCGGGAGTGCCGCTGACCAACGCCGCCAGGCGCGCATGCCTGCACGCGGCAAAGGCGGGCAGGATCTGGTCGAGCGAAAGCCGGCCCAGGCCGACGACGGCAAAGCCGACACGCTGGTCAGGGGGCTGCGGGTTCGCTGGGTCGCCGGCCGGCTTCTCCGTGGGCGCATCGGCGTCGAGGAAGCTGACCGTGTTCCCGCTGGTAGCTCCCGTATCGGCGACCGGCGGCCTGCCGCTCGATTGGGCCAGGGTCGCCGGCAGGGTGCCTGCTGCCGCCATGGCCGCCGCGCCCTTGACCAGCACCGCCCGGCGGCTCCACTCGGTTTCGTTTCCCATGAATCTTCCTTTCGCCCCCCCTCGCCACCGGGATGGGGGGCGGGGCTGGGTACGCATGTGACTCTTCTCTATCGATGCAAGCCGACCTGCCCCGGGGAGAGCGCGCCCCGGGGCTGTTGCTGATGGGGTCAACAAGGCGGCCGTGAAGGCGGCCGCGGCGGGCGAGAGCGGGCGAGCCGGGCTAGGCGGCCTGCCCGGTGCGGCGCGGCCGGCTCTCGACAAACAGCGCGGAGCCTGGCTCATCGAGGCTCTGCTCCTCCATCCTGCGCACCAGGGTCTCTTCCAGGATCAGCATGCTCGCGCACACCACCAGCGGGATCAGCTCCCCATAGATCCTGGTCTCGATCAGGATGCCGAAGCAGAACATGAACAGCAGCCAGAGCGGCAGCAGCCAGAGCCAGGCCTGCAGCTTCGGGTCGGCGATGCGCCGGCGCACGACCAGGGGCAGAAGGTAGCCGCAGGCGCTCAGCAGCTGCGGCCAGGCCTGCGGCACGAGCAGGGACTTGAAGTTCCAATCGAACCGGGGATAAAACTCGGAGAGATTGTGGGCGAAGTGGCGGCGTACCAGGATCTGCCAGGCCAGCCACAGCGCGGCCAGCGGCACCACCAGAAGCAGGGTGCGCGCGCGCAACATCTGCTGCCAGCGGAAGCGTCCGTCGATCACCGCGTCATTGATCATGGCGAGCGGAAGCAGGAGCAGGGTCGTCTCCCGATTGATGGTCGCGACCAGGAACAGCGCCGCGAAGAGCAGCCGGTGGCGCCGGAAGTAGAGCAGGTACATGGCGACGGAAAAGAAGGCGAGGCTGGGCAGGTCGTAGATGAAGCGGAAGTTCTGCACCGTGTGCATCACGTAGGTCGCGCCGCAGAGTACCAGCAGCAGGGGATAGACCAGCGGCGTCAGCAGGCGCGTGCGGGAGCTGGCCTGGTAGATCCTGGTGGTCGCAACGCCTGCGATCAGCAGGCAGGCGATGTTGATCAGGGCCTGCATGAGGACTTCGGCCTGCACCGGGCGCGGAAACCAGAAGTGGGACAGCGCGAAGGGCTTGGTGAGCCGGGCCAGGAGCAGGCTGCCGTGCGCCCAGCGCATGGGAAGCATCATCAGGCAGCGGCCTTGAAACGGCATGCGCGCTACGCCCTGCTCATACTGCAGCGTGTTGATGTAAGGCCGCGTCAGCCATAGATAGCACCAGGCAAACTGCACCGTTGCGAGGGCATATACAGAGAGGAGAAGATGCTTTCTTGCCCGAACCATGCCCCATTGGATTCCGATTCCTGCTCTCCCGACAGGGCCGGAGGGCCAAGCGGGCGGAGTTGCTGCCGAAGCTGGCCTCGATCGCGTGGCGGGTGCTTTTCATGCGACCACAATGTGCGGCCAGAATGTGC
>CAZZYH010000282.1:0-2950 GCA_964658225.1 Vulcanimicrobiota bacterium
CAGCATCACTCGCAGCATCACTCCAGGAGCCGTATCACTCCAGGATCAGCGTAGCCAGCGCCTCCGCAACAGCATCCATCGGCTGCCGTCCCGGCAAACCCGTCCACTCCACCAGGCTATCCATGCCGATCCGGAAGGCGCCCTCGGCCAGCAGAGCAGCCTCGCCGGCCCCAGGCGCCTGGTGCATCACCCAGTAACCGGCCGCCGGCTCCAGGCTCAGCCGGATGCTCCGCGCGCCCCCTACCAGCTCCAGCTCCGTTTCGCTCGGCTGCGAGACCAGGACCAGGGCGGGCTCGCTGCCCATCTGCGCCGCCGCGACATAGGCGCGGATCAACGCACAGAACGAGATCCACAGCTCGCGCCGGGCCGCCTCTTCGCTGAGCATCGCCAGAGCCGCAGCGGCCACTAGCGGTCGATCTCGCCGAGCACGATGTCGATCGAGCCGATCACCGCGACCACGTCCGCCAGCAGACGGCCCCTGCACATCGTGTCGAGCGCCTGCAGGGTTGCAAACGATGGGTTGCGCATGTGCACCCGGTAGGGCTTCGAGGTGCCGTCGGAGACGACGTAGTAGCCCATCTCGCCGCGCGGCGACTCGATGGCCTGGAAGACCTCGCCTGCAGGGACGGGAAAGCCTTCTGTCACAATCTTAAAGTGATAGATTAAGGATTCCATCTGCGTCTTCATCTTCTCGCGCTCCGGCAGCACAATCTTCGGCGCGTCTGCCGTAATTGCGCCTTCGGGCATCCCGTCAAGCGCCTGCTGGATGATCTTGACCGACTCCCGCATCTCTTCGAGACGAATCACGTAGCGCGCCCAGACGTCGCCCTCGTGCGCGATCGGGACCTTGAACTGGAACTTCTCGTAGGAGGAGTAGGGCATATCCCGGCGCAGGTCCCAGTCCACGCCGGAGGCGCGAAGCGGGGGACCGGTGACGCCCATGCGGATGCCATCCTCCGGGCTCAGGTACCCGACACCCTTCAGACGGTCGACCCAGATGGGGTTGCCGGTGAGCAGGTTCTGGTACTCGTCGATCTTGGAGGGCATGCGCAGCATCAGCTTCTGCACCCGCTCGAAGAAGTCCAGCGGCGGCTCGAGCGAAAGCCCGCCGACCCGGAAGTAGGAGGTCATCATGCGCTGCCCGGCGATGTGCTCGAACAGGCGCAGGATCTCCTCGCGTTCCCTGAAGGTGTAAAGAAAAACGGTCAGCGCGCCGATATCCATGGCGTGCGTCCCCAGCCACACCAGGTGGGACTGCAGGCGGGTCAGCTCATTGCAGAGCACCCGCATCCACTGCGCCCTCTCCGGCACCTCGAGCTCGAGCAGCTTCTCGACCGCCAGGCAGTAGCAGAGGTTGTTCGACATCGGCGAAAGATAGTCGATGCGGTCGGTCAGCGGGACGACCTGCTGGTAGAACTTGGCCTCGCAGGTCTTCTCGATGCCGGTGTGTAGGTAGCCGATATCGGGCACCACGCGCAGCACCGTCTCGCCATCGATCTCGATGACCAGCCGCAGCACCCCGTGCGTGGAGGGGTGCTGCGGACCCATATTCAGGATCATCGTCCTGTCTTTGGTCGGATCCTCGGGGCGCGGGGCGATCAGCGTGTTGGTCTCGACGAACTGGCTCATTAGCGATACCCCTCGACCGGATAGTCCTTGCGCAGCGGGTGCCCGGCAAACTCATCCGGCATCATGATGCGGCGCAGGTTCGGGTGGCCCTCAAAGCGTACGCCGAACAGATCGAAGACCTCGCGCTCGTAGAAGTCGGCCGAAACCCAGACGGGGACGATCGAGTCGATCGTCGGGTCGATCGACCCAACGAAGGCGCGCAGGCGGATGCGTTCCTTCAGCCGGTGCGAGAGGATGTGGTAGCTGATCTGGAAGCGCGGTTCGGCGGGCAGCCAGTCCACCGCGGTCACATCTTCTAGAAAGTTATAGCCGGCCGCCTGCAGGGCCGCCGCCGCAGCGCGGATGTTGGCGGGCGCAACCGTCAGGCTCAGCTCCTTGCGGTCAAAACGGGCATCGCGGAGAAACTCGGGCCCGTGGGCGAGCAGTGCGGCGACGGCCGGGTGGCTGGCCATCTCGGCGAGAATGGCGTCTTTTTCAAGCGTGGGGGAAGCCATGGTTTAGAGGTCCGCCTTATCTGAGGACCAGTCCAGGATGCCCTTCTTCCAGATGTAGAACAGCCCGACAACCACAAAGCCCAGGTACACCAGGATCTCCCAGAAGCCGAACATGCGCGAGCCGGTCAGCGCCGGGAGCTGGCGATAGATGACCGCCCAGGGCAACATGAACACGGCCTCGACGTCAAAGAGGATAAAGAGCATCGCCACCATATAGAAGCGCACCGAGAAGCGCCCGCGTGCGTCGCCCTCGGCCGGAATGCCGCACTCATAGGCGGCGAGCTTTGCCTTGGATTGTTTATGCTTGCCGATGAACCAGGAGCCGGCGGCCATGGAGCAGCCCATGCCGGTCGCGACCAGGATCTGGATCAGCAGCGGCAGGTAGTTCCAATAGTAGTGCGCAGCGTGCATAAGCCGGGGCCAACCCCCTATGGTTCTTCAACCAATCTAGAGTCAAGCTACCCCTGCGTCAAGACACCGGCGAGCATGGCTGTTGGTGTGCTCGATCCTGCTCGAAGGGCAAGCCCGGCGCCCTGCTCAGGGGGTCGGCGCCCGACCAGAACGGGAAAGCATTGGAAGCCGGGTTTCAGTTTGGGACCTGCTTGCATTTGGCCGTGCACTCTCTCGCCGGATCCGCGCCCGGTCTCGGTAGAGTCAAGAACGGAGAACGCAGCCATGCAGACCCTTCCTACCCTTTCGCTCTTGAACGATCCAAAACTTGCCGGGCAGATCGCTGTGCACGATGGCCTGTTGACCCAGCTTCAGCCGACTCCCGCGCCCGGCGCGGCGCATCCACGTACCGCGGCTTCGCCGCAGCACGGCTCGCC
>CAZZYH010000283.1:0-2946 GCA_964658225.1 Vulcanimicrobiota bacterium
CAGGGGCGCGGAACAAAGACCGCCGCTGTGCCTCCGGACCTCCAGGCTCTTTTCTTCGGCCGTGTTCTCTCGCTGTGCCTCCGGACCTCCAGGCTTTTTTGCTCCGGCCGTGTTCTCTCTACGCCTCGAAGCCCGGCTTGCAAAGAGCGCCGTTCTTCTAAGGGAGCGGGGGCGAGGGGTGGCCCTGCTGTCTCCCCCTGCGCCTCTGATCTGCGGCTCTCCGAGAGCCGCCTCGACCGCAGGCGGCGCGGCCAGCTGTGGACCCTGCTCTCCTAATCTCGGCGCCCCTGCTTGCGCGCTCGCCATGGACCGGCGATCTCGGGTGCATCGAAACACTACTGCAGCAACACGGGCGCCGAGCCCACCGTCACCGATCCAGCTGCGCCGATCGCCTGCTCATTGCCCTCGAGATCCGTCACCGTGGTCATGCCCAGCCCGCTCGCCTGCAAGGTGCCCGCTGCACTCCAGAGCACCCAGACCGGCTGGCTGCCGCGGACCAGTTGGCAGCTCCACAGCTGCTGCGCGTTCTCTGAGCAGCCGTTGATCGCGGCCCCGCTCAGCCAGCCTTCCATCACCCCGTAAGCCGCCGCCGCCGCCGTCGGCTGCGCATTGCTGTCGCTGAGCCGCAGCGCCGTGCTCTCATTGTCGTCCCAGGCGTACCAGGCCACGCGGCTGATGCCGAACGAAGCATTGAGGATCAGGGCCCGCGCCGTATACGCCGCCTGGTCCGCTTCGCTGAGCCCGCCCGCGGGCAGGGTCCACGAGGGCTGATCGTCCCACAGCGGCTTGGTCTCGGCCGAGGTGTTCAGCATCACGGCCCGGATCGCCGAGATCTCCCCAACCACCGCCTCCGGCGCGCCGCCGGCAAGCGAGAGGGCGGCGCTGAATACATCGACCGAGCTGCTGCCGCCGGCCGCGAGAAACAGCCCCAGTCCAGCCGCATCGAGTGCCGGCGCTACAACCTTGGCATTCGCGTCGCTGGCATGCACTGCCGCTGCGGCATGCGCGCTGAGCAGCGCCATATCGCTACCCAGCTGGGCGGCTGCACCGCTCCAGAAGGTCGCATCCGAAGGATGATTCCACACCTCGTAGTTCGCGATGCGGCCCTGGTAGCGGGTGGCCACCGCCGTCACATAAGCATCCCAATCGGCGATGTGGGCCGGCATCGCGGTCGCGCCAGGCCCGTAGGTCGAGGCCAGGCTGGGCCGGCTCGTGGCCCAGGCCGGGGTCATGCCCAGGGTCAGCGTCACCTCGGCTCCGGCGGCCTGGGCCTGTGCGACCTCAGCATCGAGCGTGCTCCAGTTGTAGCTGCCCGGCGCGGGCTCCAGCGCTGCCCAGGTCACGCCCGCATCCCACAAGCGGCGCGAGCCGGTGGTGACGCTCGGCTGGTGGGCAGCGTTCTTGACGACCATGCCAAAGAACTCCGAGGCGACCACGCCCGTGCTGGTAGCCGCCTGGTTCGCCTGCTGTGTGGATGCCACACTGCTGCTCGCGCTGACCGCGCAGCCGAGCGGAAAATAGAGTGCAAAACAAAGCAGAAGCAGCAGCGCCGCACAGCGTGCAAGCACGCGCCGGGTGTCTGTCTGGTTGCGGTTGGTGGCGGCGAAAGGAACAGTTTGCAGGGCCATGAGTCAATCTCCTCATGGGCATCATGCCTCGTTCTGGGTCACTGCTTGCGCGCAAAGCATCGGCGTTTCCAGGCTCCGTTTCATAGCCGGAAGGGCGCGTCTCGCATGTCCCGGAATGAAACATGCATCGAGAAAAAAGCAAGACTGGCGCACGTTCTGACCGCGGCGACGGAACCACGGTGCTCGCGCGCCGGCGAGGACGCTGCTCTCGAAGAGGCAATTCGTAACAGTGCGTGATGTCTATTCGTTTTCTTGCATCAAGCAAGCGGGGCCTTTGCCGATAAGGGTGAAAGGTGCGGATGCTCGTGCGGCGACTGCGATCACACCGCGGGCGGCGCACGGGTGCAGCGAAAACGATGCAACCAGACGAAAGCATCCGATTCGCATGCTTAGGCGCCGGGCCATCTCTTTCCCTTGCATCTCAATTAAGAGCCGTAAAGGGGCTTTGCCAGGGCGTGAAGATTTGCCTCTCTGCTATCAAGACGCGCTATAGTGCAAGAAGCAAGGAGCCTCTCAGACTCCCGTTCCGTCTCTGCCTGACCTTAGTTCTTTTAGAAGGAGTTTCCCAGATGCAAGTTTTGTGCATGGCTTCGAGCAGCGATGAGGCCGACGTCCTCTGCCCGACGTGCGGCCAGAAATACGCCGTCTACTACTCCCGGCCCTTTACTTCGGAGTGCGAGACAGCCCTGGACGCAGTACGCGCCACCCTGGTTGCGCACCACGCGCAGGATCTGACGGCTTCGGCCCACCCCAGCCAGGCGTTCAACGTGCCCTCGTGGAGCGGGCACGCACACATGTCGGCCGCAGCCTTGTTGAGCAACGCTCCGGTGCGTCGGCCGCCCGCGGGGCCCCGGCGGGTGCGCCTGGTTTCTTAAAGCGCGGTGCGCGCAAAAGGAAAGGCCGCTTCTCGAGCGGCCTTTCCGGCATGAAGCTACCTTGCTACAGGGCCCTGCGAAAAACAGGCCGGAGCGACCTTCCGGAGAAACGAAGCGGCTTGCAACCGAGCCGCTCACCCCTTCCATCTCTCAATCTCTGGTGGTGTCGACAAAAGCCTTCAACTTGCGCGAACGCGACGGATGGCGGAGCTTGCGCAACGCCTTGGCTTCTATCTGGCGGATGCGCTCCCGGGTCACCTGGAAGCTCTGCCCGACTTCTTCCAGCGTATGTTCGGAGCCGTCTTCGAGACCGAAGCGCATCTTGATCACGCGCTCTTCGCGCGGGGTCAAGGTGCGCAGCACCTGCGACGTATATTCTTTCAAGTTCACGCTGATCACTGCATCGGATGGAGAAACCGCCTGGCGATCTTCAATGAAGTCGC
>CAZZYH010000284.1:0-2929 GCA_964658225.1 Vulcanimicrobiota bacterium
GATTGCGGCACACGGCTACCCGATAGCGGACGTTGGCGAATGCCGGCAAAGGCTCGATGGACTAAACCGCTAGCGCGGTAGGGGTGGCTTCGGCCGGCGTTGGCGAGAAGGCTGACCTGGACAGTTCTGTTTCGTAAGTTTCGATGTGAGGCATTCCGCCTCGTATCGCAACTGGAGCAGGACCATGAAGGATTCATCCGAGAAGATCTCGCCACTGCGTCGTCGCATGATCGAAGACATGCAGATGCGCAAGATGTCGCCGAAGACTCAGACCATGTATATCCGTGCCGTGCGGCACTTCGCTGGATACCTGGGCCGCTCGCCGGACACGGCGAAGGACGAGGACCTGCGCCGATACCAACTTCACTGTGTTGACCGCGGTGTGTCACCGATCACCCTAAACGCAACGATCACCGGGCTTCGGTTTTTCTTCGAGGTCACGCTGAAGCGCCCCGAGTTGATGAACAAGATGAGCCACGTGCGCGTGGCCCGTACGCTGCCGGTGGTGCTGAGCCGCGAGGAGGCGAGCCGCCTGATCGAGAGTGCTCGCACTCTCAAGCATCGCACTGCTCTGTCGGTGGCGTATGGTGCGGGATTGCGCGTGAGCGAAGTGGTAGCTTTGAAGGTGGGGGACATCGACAGCCAGCGGATGCTCCTGCGCATCGAGAAAGGCAAAGGGCAGAAAGATCGCTACGCGCTGCTGCCACCGATTCTGCTGGAACGGCTGCGCGCCTGGTGGCGCTATGCGCGGGCTGAGGGCAAGGTGCTGCCCGGCGGGTATCTATTTCCAGGTCTCGATCCGATGGATTCATTGAGTACCCGGCAGCTGAACCGCGCCGTCCACGAAGCCGCGCAGGGCGCCCACATCGATAAGCGCGTGACCATGCATACGCTGCGACATTCGTTCGCCACGCATCTGCTCGAACAGGGCGAGAACATTCGCACCATCCAAGTCCTGCTCGGACACAAGAAGCTCGAGACCACCGCACTTTACACTCAGGTGGCTACAGAGACCTTGCGCAAGGTCTTAAGTCCACTGGAAGCACCCCGACCCCAGTAGAGCGCGTTCGTGTCGCGCCTGGAGGTCGCGGATATCTTCCGCGCCCATGGGCCGATGTGGCGGGACTCTGCACGAGGCCACTTCAGCCTCGGGCAACTGAAGGTCATGTCGGCCATCGAACAGTGTCGCAGCGCCGCCTTGGGCGGCCATGCGCTGCGGTGTTCTGCGTGCTCGGAACCCCAGATCGCCTATAACTCGTGCCGCAACCGACACTGTCCGAAGTGCCAGGGCAGCGCCGCGCAGCGCTGGCTCGAGGCGCGTCGGGCCGACCTCTTGCCCGTGGAGTATTACCACGTGGTCTTCACGTTGCCCGCGCCCATCAGTGCCATCGCCTACACCAACAAGGAGATTATCTATGGCTTGCTGTTTGACATCGCTGCCGAGACTCTGCGCACGATCGCCGCCGATCCGAAGCACTTGGGTGCTCGGATCGGCACCACCCTGGTGCTGCACACCTGGGGTTCGGCCCTCACCCATCATCCGCACGTGCACGGCATCGTCCCCGGCGGCGGCCTCACCCCCGACGCCGATCGCTGGGTGCCATGCAGGCCGGGGTTCTTCCTTTCGGTGCGCGTCCTGTCGCGCCTGTTCCGGCGTCGCTTCCTCGAGGAACTCGTGCGTGCCCACCGCGATGGTCAGCTCAAGTTCTTTGGCACAGATGTCGATCTCGCAGACGCCGACGCCTTTGCCGACTGGCTCATGCCGCTGCGACAGTGCGAGTGGGTCGTCTACTCCAAGCGCCCGTTTGCTGGCCCTGAGCAGGTCCTTGCCTATTTATCGCGCTATACCCATCGCGTGGCGATCTCCCACTCCCGACTCATCGCCCTCGATGACCGCGGCGTCACGTTCCGATGGAAAGACTATCGCGTTCACGGCAGAACTCGCCACAAGGTGATGACGCTGCAGACCGACGAGTTCATGCGTCGCTTCCTGCTGCATGTGCTGCCGTCGGGCTTTCATCGCATCCGCCACTATGGGTTCCTGGCCAACGCCAACCGGAAGGCTCAGATCTCGACCGCACGCGAACTGCTGTGCCAGCCTCAGCCGGCCGCTGCCACTGCAGGCCCAGCGGCCCAGAGCACCGGCGCCGCTCGGGTCACGTTCGTTTGCCGGCATTGCGGCGCGCCGATGCTCCTCATCGAGACCTTCGCACGGGCGCAACACATCCGCGGACCGCCGTGTTCACCATGACCCGTATATCTACATCCCGCAACGACACGTTGGCGCTTCATCGCATGCTGCCGACGCGATCGCCCGTTGTCTCACTCGGTCAAATCGGCTCGGTTCGCCCACACCGTCCACCACTGCACATCCAGCAACGCTGCGCGTTTCGTCTGATCGCGGTGCTGAGCCCTGGCTTCACACACGCCACCGTCATCTTCGACATCAACGCCACCGCTCAAATCGCCATAACGCAGCGCCTCTGCTGACCGCTCAGTACCCTCCCGCGGTTTCCTCCCTCGAGGATTGTCCAACACCGGCCCGCCAACCTTTCTGGGCAGGCGTAGTTGCGCGCATGTGGGCAGGCATCGGACAATCCTTAACGACATCCGCCGATGGCCGGCTGTACGGGCGGCATCCGGCTCCACCCGGCCAATGGATTAAACCGCTCGCGCGGTAGGGCAGCTTCGACCATCGTCGGCGGTAGCCTGACCTACATGGTTTTGTTTCGTACGGGTTAGGGCGCTAGATCCTTTTTGGGAATGTCGGATTGGCAATTAAAAGACTGTGAATTTGCCCAATAAATGGCGGGATTTCCTCCAAGCTATTTGAGCGTTTCCACCGATCTATTACAGAAGCTTTGCAGTCACAAGTCGATAGCCGAGATCGAGGGAATCCTGACGCAAAAGATCGCGGTGCACCCGCGCC
>CAZZYH010000285.1:0-2929 GCA_964658225.1 Vulcanimicrobiota bacterium
ATTCGAGGCGCTGCGCGACAGCGCACGGGACATCAAGACCCATACGCTGCAGCAGTGGTTCAACCCGTGCGCATTCATCAACCCTCCAGAGGCGGTCAACGGGCCTACGGCTCCCTTGAAGAACCAGATCAACGTCGCCAGCGCAGGCCTGTTGCCGGCCGGTCCCCGGGGACGGGTCGGCATCATCGGGCCCGGCTTCAATCGCGTCGATGCCTCCCTGTTCAAGAGCTTCTCACTGCCCTACCGCGAGTCCGCCATCCAGCTGCGCGTCGACGGATTCAACATCCTCAATCATCCCGAGTTCGGCAATCCCGGATCGGGGCTGACCGGAACCACCGCCCAGGCCATCACCTCCACCCGCTTCAACGTCATTCTCCCCAGCCAGCGCGTGCTGCAGGTGGCCGCCCGGTTCAGCTTCTAGCCGGCGCTATCGACCAGGGCGCTCCACCAGCCGCTGCGCTCCCGGAGTGGCGGGTTCCTTCGAAAGAGGACCCGCCCGCCGGGGATCGCAGCGGCATCGCCTTTGGCAGGATCCTCCTGCGGGATCGTCCCGGGTTCCGGCTGTGCGGCTGCTAACCGAACTGGGCCATCGCCTGGGCGAGCGAGCAGTGCGTCTCGCAAAGCGTACCTGCGGGGGCGTTGGCGCCCAGCAGAACGCCCTGCCCCGTCCCTTCGATCCAGGCCACAAAGGTTCCCCGCCCCTCCGCGGTGATCCGCTGCATCTCCACCCAGTTGTAGTAGGCGCCCATCTCCGCGTCGCGCAGGGAGCCCTCGGGATCGAGCTCGTCCGCCGGCTGCTCGACCAGCGTGTTGAAGCTGCGCTGCCGCTGGCGCGGCGTGTAGCGCAAGAGCAGGGTATGCGGCCGGGCCCGCCTCGCCAGCTCGCGCCCGGTCCACTGCACGAAGCTGGTGCTGAAAAGCTGCGGCCCCGAGCTCTCGGTGAACAGTTCTGTATAGAAGCGCTGCAGCACCGGGTCGGCGGTCAACTCCCTGGCCCCGATCTCAGCAGCGGTGGTCTCGGTCAGCCTTGCGCGCATCTGCTCCGCGCCGGCATCGCCACTGGCCAGGGTCCGATCCACCCGGGAGAGCACCCGCTTGCGCAAGGGCTCGAGCGCCGTATAGCCGACAACGTGTGCCTGAGCCCGCTCCATCGCCCACGGCTCGGCGCCGTCCACGTACCAGTGCGCGTAGGGTTCGCTTGAGGCGGCGGCATGCTGGCGGAAGGCGGCAAGGATCTGCCCGGGCATGGCCTGCGCGTCCAAGTGGGAGAAGGCCACGCCGCGCTTGCGGAGCCGCGCGAGCACCGGCGTCGCCGGCAGAGAGGCTCCCTGGCCCAGGACCACCAGGGTGAGCCGGTGGGGCTGCTCGGGATCGGGCGGAATCGCCTCAAAGAGCGCCTGCGTGGCGGCGCGGAAGGCGTTGATCTGTCCGCTCGACCACAGATACGCCGTAAGGTTGGCGATAAACGAGGCCGGTGCATGGATCCAGTCGGCGCCTGCAAGCTGCTCTGAGAGCGCGATGGAGTCAAAGGGGGCAATCAGGGCGGCGAGGCCATCCCCGGGCATCCTGCCCAGCGCCTCGCACTGCCGGGTCAGCGAGGCTCGCTCGGCGGGAAAGCTGGTACCGAAGTTCTCTATCTGGCGCAGAAACGACGGGCAGAGCACCAGCGGCAGACGCCTCAGCAGCGCGAGGTGGGCAACCGCGAAACTGCGAGCCTCGGGGCTGTAGCCGGCAAAGGATTCCGCGGTGAGCTGGGCCGGCATCATGCAAGTTCCGCAATGCGGTGCCCCATCGCACCGGGTGTCGCGAAGCCCATCTGGGCTCCGATCGTGGGAATCAGGTCGATCGACTGGACAGGCCGGTCGACGGTCACGTTCTGGCGGACGTGGGGGCCCAACGCGAGCAGCCAGGTGGTGCGCGCCAGGGCCCCCCCGGTGCGGTGATGCTGGAAGCCGTTCCCGGCAGGATCGTCGTCCGCGTCCCGGCCGAAGTCGGGCAGGATGTAGAGGGTGGTTCGATCCTTGTACTCCGGCTCGGACTGGATCGTCTGCCAGAGCTCGGCGCACAGGCGGTCGGCCCGCTGGATCGCGTCCACATAAAGCGAGTACGCACCGGCATGGGCGATATCCATATCGTGCAGGGTCAGCATGAGCAGCGAAGGCGCATGCTCGCGCATCAGCTGGCGGGTGATAAACAGCGAGAGTTCGTCGGCGCTGTCCAGCGTCTGCGCATGCTGTACGAATTCGTGGATGGAGATGCGCAGCGTCGACTCCAGCAGATCCAGGTGCAGTTCGCGGTCCGATGCCGACTCAAGCGCCTGGTAGACAGGCATCTCATAGTTATCCTGGAGCAGCTGCGCCATGCGGTCGCTCTTGCCAGGCGATGCGCTGTGCATGGCCGCACTCAGCAGTCGCTTGGGAAGAATGACGCCCGCTCCGTAGGCCGGGCCAAAGCCCGGGTGGCTGCTGCTGCCGATGCGCTGGAAGCCGTTGCTCGGCGCCACGACCCAGGCATCCTGCGCGGCCCGGCCCAGGCCCTTGCGAAAATACTCGAAGACGGTGGGGTTGGGCGGGGGCTGGGCTAAAAAGTTGTCGAACCGCTCGTAGATACCGGTCACGATACTCGCCGTCGCCACATAGTGGCCCAGGATCCCGGCATTGACCACCTGGGTGAAGAAGGTACCCTGCGGCAGCAGCTCGTGGAGCAGATGCGCGATATTCTGCTGGCCTTCTTCGGCAAAGGTCTCATCGTCGCGGGCGCCGCCGCCGAAGGTGATCAGCACCGTCTTTGGCGCCGCGGCTGCCGCCAGCGCCCGGTACCCACCCACAGACGCCGACGAGAGCACTCCCAGCGCGCCACGGAGGAAATCGCGGCGAGAGGCAGAGATCCGCCCAGGGGTCCAGATGCGATTGCTGTTCATCCAACCAGT
>CAZZYH010000286.1:0-2899 GCA_964658225.1 Vulcanimicrobiota bacterium
CTCTGCTGAGGCTCTCCACGCCGCGCGCGCCGAGGCGGGTATCGCGCTCGTAACTACGGCCCGTGAATTGCAGGCGCTACAATGAGATGGATTCTTAGGAAAAAACCACTCGCTCAATGGCATTCAACGGGTTTCAGTCGCGTTCTTCGCGTTCGCACGGGGTGCGCTCGCTGTTCAGTGTTTTTTCGAGCGATCTGGCTATCGATCTTGGCACCGCCAACACTCTGGTCTATGCGCGCGGCAAGGGCATTGTCGTCAATGAACCGTCGATCGTGGCGATCAACAAGAACACCAATGAAGTCGAGGCTGTGGGCAAGGAAGCCAAAGAGATGCTGGGCCGCACGCCGGGCAACATCGTGGCCATCCGGCCGATGAAGGACGGCGTGATTGCCGACTTCAAGATCACCGAGAAGATGCTCGGCTACTTCATCCAGAAGGCGCACAACCGCAAGATGATGGTGCACCCGAGGATCGTCATCGGGGTGCCCTCCGAGATCACCCAGGTCGAGAAGCGGGCGGTCGAGGACTCGGCCTACCGCGCCAAGGCTTCGGAGGTCTTTCTCGTCGAACAGGCGATGGTCGCGGCGATCGGCGCCGGGCTGCCGATTACCGAGCCCCAGGGCAACATGGTGGTGGACATCGGCGGCGGCACGACCGATATCGCGGTCATCTCGCTGTCGGGCATCGTCTACTCGCGGTCGGTGCGCATGGCCGGCAACCAGATGGACGAGTCCATCATGAACTATCTCAAGCGGAAATATAACCTCTTGATCGGCGAGCGGACCGCCGAGCAGATCAAGATCGAGATCGGCTCGGCGTACCCGCTCGAGCGGCCGCTGACGATGGAGATCAAGGGCCGCAACCTGATCGAGGGCGTGCCGAAGACGATCACCATCGAGGATTCGGAGATCCGCGAAGCGCTGGCCGAGTCGATCTCGACGATCATGAATGCGATTCGCGTGGCGCTCGAGCGCACCCCGCCGGAGTTGTCCGCGGATATCTCGGACCGGGGGATCGTGCTCACCGGCGGCGGCGCGCTGATCAAGAACCTGGACAAGCGCATTCGCGAGGAGACGGGTCTGCCGGTGTCGGTGGCCGATGATCCTCTGGCTTCGGTGGTTCTGGGAACGGGCAAGATGCTGAGCGATTTTCGCTTGTTGCGCAAGATCAAGATCGACTAAGGAGTGGTCGTCCGGGCAGGCGCGCCCCGGGCGCAGGGGCCGCCGCGGCTCCTGCGCTTCGCGCAGGATGACACCGCTTCGAGAGGTCCGCCGGATATGGCACATGCGTTTTGCCGTGCAGTCCCCTCGATGGAGTCTGGCGTCTCTCCCTGTGTCGCGCTGCAGAGAAGTGGCATCCTGAGGGAAACACCTGAGGGAAGCACAAGGCTATGCGGCTGCACGTACGCGGGCGCGTCTACCCGGCAAAAAAGCTTCATCACAAAGCTCGCCACAAAGTCCTCCCACGCGGCCGGCGGCTGCGTAGGAGGATGACCACGAATCGAGATTTGAAAAGGATTCATGGATACGTTTTTCAGCCGGTATAAAAACCCCCTCGTGCTGGCGATTGTGCTGGTCGCGCTCTTCTTCCTGCTGGCGGTGCAGGTGCGCCGCCCGTTTCCGGCAGCGGCCGCGCGGGTAGACCAGGACGGTGTCCGGGCGCTGCGCTACGGCGTTGCGACCGTGGTCACGCCGCCCGAGAGCATGTTGCACAAGAGCGGGCTCAGCGTGCGCAGCGTCTGGTCGAGCTACCTGGACCTGATCGGCGTGCGCGAGGAGAACGCCCAGCTCAAGCAAGAGATTGACCGGCTGCACATGGAGCAGGCGGCGTTGGCTGAAGACGCGCGCCAGGGGGAACGCCTGCAGGGTCTGCTCGCCTTTCGCCAGAACTACATCAACGCCACGGTTCCGGCGCAGGTGATCGGCACCTCGGGCACAGACCGCTCGCGGGTGCTCTACCTGGACAAGGGTTCTGACGACGGGATCGCTCCGGAGATGCCGGTGATCACCCCGGACGGGGTCGTAGGGCGGATTCGCGAGGTCTACCCGCATACCGCGCAGGTGCTCGAAATTTCGGATCCGACCAGCGCCTCCGGGGTGCTGCTCGAGGAGACCCGCACCCGCGGCATCCTGCGCGGAAGCCCGCAAGGCCAGCCGCAGATCGTCAACCTGATGCCGGACGATCGCATCAAGCCGGGCCAGGTGGTGCTGACCTCGGGCGGGGACCAGATCTTCCCGCGCGGGCTGCCGGTGGGGGTGGTGGACCACATTGCGCCTGACCCGGAGAACGAGCCGATGGTCAACGTGGTGCTCAAGCCGGCGGCCAACCTGGGGCGGCTGGAAGAGGTGCTGGTGGTGACCGGGAGCGGCCCTGCTCCGTCGGAGCGGGCGCGCAAGGACCTGAGCAAGAGCGAGCTGATGGCGGCCGGAGCGCGGGCGGCCAAGGAGGTCTCCGCCGAGCAGGCCGCGGCGGCCGATGCGCAGAGGGCCTCCGACGTTCTGGCCCAGCGACTGCCCAGCCGCTATGACCCGGCCGACTTCTATGCGCCGGATGCGACCCCGGACAGCTCGCCGGCAACCACCGAGGCGGAGGCCAAGCCTCTGCATCCGCCCTCTGCCTTGCATCCGGATCACTACACGCCGGGCAGCAATCCCGATGCCCAGAGCCTGACGCCCGGGCAGCGGTACGCGCCGCTCGTCGAGGGTACGCCGGACACCGAGCGGCGCGCGTCGAAAGCCGGGGACCAGGGCGTGAACGCAACCGACACGGCGCCTGTCTCGACCAACCCGGCCTTCGCCAGCGCAGCCGCGGCGGTGCAGGCCCAGCGCAAGGCTGCGGCCGAGGCCAAGGCGGCCGCCGATGCCCGGCAGTATGCCCTGCTGCACCCCGAGGCTCGCAG
>CAZZYH010000287.1:0-2853 GCA_964658225.1 Vulcanimicrobiota bacterium
CAAAGCCGGCGCGACCAGCTGGATCACGTTCGACGCTCTTTCCGCGTCAGCCAGCAGAGTCAGCACAGCCAGGTGTGCAGCCTGCACAGCGACTGCAAGCACAAGTAGGACTCTTAGTCTTTTCTTCGGCATTGCAGACAGCCAGGGGCTCGCCCGCGCAGCAGGAAACATGATCTCAGCATCCATAAGGTAGCGGCTCAACCCCTATATCGGTCGAGCCGGTGTATCCCTCTAGAGCCTGTCAGGAACTTTGTACCTCATTTGTTTCTTTTGGAGGCAGTCTGCTCTGTCCAGCATGCCAGGATGGGGCTGAAGGGCCGCTCGGGGAGTCTGACTTCTTCCGCAGGCTCCGGCGCCGGGCCCCGGATCCCCTCCAAAGAGGCGAACCCGCCACCGTCCGAGGCGGCCGGTGAGGGCCGGGCGTCGCCCAAGGCTTCGGCGACGAGTAAGGGGATTTCACCGCGCCCAGCAGGGGGCTGCGACCTCGGGCTTGAGTGCGGCCGGACTCTTCAACGCAACATCTTCCGCCGCCACCACGTTCGCGCCCCCTGCCGCGGGGATTCTGGCGGCCGTAGATATTGGTCTGGTCCGGCACGACGGGGACAGACCGGGTTCGGCCGCTCACTGCCGAAACCCGGGCGAAGACGCGCCGGGCTCGATGCCGGCCGTCGTTTCAGCTGTTCAGCTTCACATGGCCCGCCGGCACTGTAAATGTCTTCAGAGCGACCAGGTTGGCCGTAGGCTGCTGGATCGTGGTCACCGCCTTGAACTCGCAGGTCAGCTCCGAGGGGGTCAGCGTCAGCACCGCGTAGCCATGCGTCGAGGAGTCCCAGTACTCGATATGCGGGTTGAGCGCGCGGACCAGCGGCTCGAGCAGGTTGGGCGCGACCCCGAACCTCTTGGCCGGTACAGAGGAGCTGGGCAGGTCGATATCCGCCAGGATCTCTTCTTCAAAGTTGGCCGAACTGATCGAGCCGACCATCAGCTCGACCCCCACGTGCGGAGAGAAGAACGGGTCATCGAAGTCCGCCTTCAGATAACCGGCCAGGAAGGTGTGCAGGTCGCCGGTGATCGCCACCAGGTTCTTGACATGGGCGTGCTGAAAGGTGCTCAGCAGCGATTTGCGCTCCTCGCCGTACCCGTCCCACTGATCCAGGTCCACGTACACCGCGGTGGCCTTGAGCTGCATGAGCATGACCTCGTTGGCCCAGATCTTCCACGTGGCGGACGAACCGGTCACCTGGTCGATGAACCACGCCTTCTGGGTCGCGCCCAGCATGGTGCGCTTGGAATCGAGGATCTCCGGGCAGCCGACAGAGAAGTAGCGCTGGCCCGCGATACTGTCGCCGCAGGGTGGCCCGTCCCGGTAGAGCCGCTCATCGGTGACGATTACGTCTGCGAGCTTGCCGAGCGAAAGCTTGCGGTAGACCTGGATGGACTGCTCCCAGCTCTGGGTGGGATCGAAGGTAACGTCGGCCAGGCCGTACTCGCTCCAGGCCTGGTTGGCCGCCTGGCGCAGCGCAGGCTGCTGCGTGGCAGCGGTGAGGGGCGCAACGTCATCATCGGGATGGAAGTCCTGGTGACAGTCGTTGGCGAACTCGTGATCGTCCCACAGCTGTATGTAGGCAAAGCGCTCGTGCACCGCCTGCTGGTTCAGGTCGCTCTTGTAAAGCTTATAGAGGAAGCGGTAGTCCTCGAGGGTCGTCGGGATCGTGGTCGAGCCGCTGGGGAAGGTCGGCACCACGCGGATCGAAAACGCCGTCGACTTGATCGTCTCGTAGATGTAGTCGCCGAGGTGGATGACGTAGTCGACGTCCTCCTGGGCCAGGTAGGCCAGCGCAGTGTAGAAGCCGTTGCTGTAATCCTGACAGACGACGTAGCCGATCTTGAGCTGCGCGAGATCGGCGTCGGCCGCGGGCAGCGTCTTGAACCGGCCCGTACGGCTGGCTACCTGGTCATAGAGGAAGCGGTAGAAGTACTGGGTGTACGGCTGGAGCGCGGCGTTCGCGACCGAGAACTTGACGGTATTGTCCTTGGCCGGGTCGAGGGTCGAGACGCCCTGGACCAGCACCGAGGCCGCGCTGAAGCTGGCATCGGTGGCAATCTGCCAGGCGACCAGATCGCCGTAGGCGCCGCCCTGCTGCGCAGCATCGATGCGGGTCCAGAGCACGATGCCGTTCGGCTGCGGATCGCCCGAGGCAACGCTCTGCGGATACACCAGGCTCTGCCGCGACGCGGTCTGCGCTTGATCCGCGGTGAGCATCGAGCGCACATCCTCGGCCGTAAGCCCGGCACCGGCGGGATCACCGACAAAAACTGCCGGCCGCCGGTAGGTCCCGACAATCTCCTGAGCTGCCATCCAGTCCGCCTTGACCAGCCATGCCAACGAACCGGCAGCGGCTGCAGCTTTCACAAACCTTCGACGATCCATGACCCAGCCTCCGGCAGGCGGTCGACCAGCGATGCCCTAGTGTGACGCCGAAGAAAAAACCGCGGATCAATGCGAGGTAAATCCTTGCGCAAGCAAGAAGAGGGTCTCGTCGCTTGCCGGAGCCGCGGAGAGGTCCGCCACCTGGAGCTCGCTCCCGCTTGCCGCATCAAAGAAGCCCCGGTGAAACCAGCGGATCGTGTGCTCGCCGAGGATCCCTTCCGGCTCGCTCATGGCCTCAAAAACGCAGCGTCCTCCTACAGAGGCAAGGGGTAGGCTTGAAACGGTCATGGCGCTCGAGCAGCCTGCGGAAGACACGATCAGGGAGCAGGCCGATGGCTTCACGCGAAGAGGCGAAGAGTCGCCGCGGGAGCCAAGTGCGCGATCCGCTCGCGACGGGCGTCCAGGTGGCTTCCAGGTGGCTT
>CAZZYH010000288.1:0-2842 GCA_964658225.1 Vulcanimicrobiota bacterium
TGTCCCGGTGGTGGGGAGTCTGGGTCAAGCCAGGCACGCCTGGACGGGTTCCGCGCAGGCCGGGGGGGGCCGTTGCTGGTGGGGGCGGGACCGGGTTTGTCGCCGGATCCGGGCTGCGCCGATACGGCGTGAGCAGGCGAGGGGAGCGCGTGCGCGGCCGGCGCTGCCGGGGGTAAGTCGCCGCCGGCGCCTCCGGCGCGTGGCCGGGCGCCGGCGAGCGGCTATTCCACGTGGTAGTTCGGCGCTTCGCGGGTGATGATGACGTCGTGCACGTGCGACTCGCGCAGCCCCGCGCCCGAGATGCGGACAAAGCGGGCGTGGGTCTTGAGGTCGGCGATGGTGGCGCAGCCCAGGTAGCCCATGCCCGAACGCAGGCCACCGACCAGTTGGTGGACCATCGCTTCAAGCGGTCCGCGGTGGGGCACGCGGCCTTCAATACCCTCGGGGACAAACTTGGCCAGGCGGTTGTTGCCGCCGCTGCGCTCGCGCGCGACCACGCCTTCGGTGCTGATGGGGGCGGTCTCGAAGTCGCGCGTGCTCTGGAAGTAGCGCTCGCCCGAGCCTTGCGCCATGGCCGAGAGCGAGCCCATGCCGCGATAGGCCTTGAAGCTGCGGCCCTGGTAGAGGATCGTCTCGCCCGGGCTTTCGTCGACCCCGGCAAAGAGCGAGCCGATCATGATCGTGTCCGCGCCCGCGGCGATGGCCTTGGTCAGGTCGCCCGAGTACTTGATGCCGCCATCGGCGATCAGAGGGATGTCATGCTCGCGGCAGGCGCGGTGGGCCTCGGTGATGGCGGTGATCTGGGGCATGCCGGCGCCGGTGACCATGCGCGTGGTGCAGATCGATCCCGGACCGATGCCGACCTTGACCGCGTCTGCGCCGGCCTCGATCAGCGCCAGCGCGCCTTCGTAGGTAGCCACGTTGCCGGCCAGCAGATCGGTGTCGGGGAAGCGGGCCTTGACGTCGCGAACCGCCTGGAGCACGCGCACGCTGTGGCCGTGCGCAGAGTCGATCGAGAGCGCGTCGACCTTGGCGGCGATCAGCTCGGCGGCGCGCTCGAGGTAGTCGCCGGTGGCGCCGATGGCCGCGCCGACCCGCAGGCGCCCCTGGTCGTCTTTCGATGCATTGGGGTACTTGAGCTTCTTCTGGATGTCCTTGACGGTGATCAGGCCCTTGAGCTCGTAGTCGCCGTTGACCACAAGCAACTTCTCGACGCGATGCTCGTGGAGCAGCTCTTCGGCTTCTTCAAGCGTGGTGCCGACGGGCACCGTGATGAGGTTCTTCTTGGTCATCACGTCGGCGACCGGGATATCGGTGCGGGTCTCGAAGCGGAGGTCGCGGTTGGTCAGGATGCCGACCAGGCGCTTGCCCTGGGTGACCGGAACGCCGGAGATCTTGTAGCGGCGCATGACCTCGAGCGCGTCCGAGATCAGGTCGTCGGGCGCGATGGTGACCGGGTCGACGATCATGCCGGACTCGGAGCGCTTGACCTTGTCGACCTCGGTGGCCTGCTGGTCGACGGTGAGGTTGCGATGGATGATGCCGCAGCCGCCCTGCTGCGCGATCGCAATGGCCAGGCGCGACTCGGTCACGGTATCCATCGCGGCCGAGAGCAGCGGGGTATTGAGCGTGATCTTGCGGGTGAGCCGGGTTTGCGTGCTGGCCTGCGCCGGCACCACTTCGCTGTAGGCGGGGACGAGCAGGACGTCGTCGAAGGTCAGGGCTTCGGGGATCGGGATTTCTATCATGGTGAAGATGCGACGCGCACGCTACGGCGTTCTGTAGAGGGGGCGCGTCGGCCTTCACCTCAGTGTAGCAAGCGGCCTCCGCCCTGGACGCAAGCCGATCCGGCCCGCTACTCAATCTTCGTTGCGGTGACCTCCATCTGGAGCCTTCCGGTGTCGTCCAGGTTGTCAGAAGCGAAGATCACGGTAGGTTTTCCAATCGGGATATCGACCTCGGCCTCCCATCGGTTTTCCCGGATGACCGGGTGCTGAGGACCGCTTGCGGGTGGCGTGCCGAGACTGTTCACGACGGCTGACACGTGCATCGAAAGCCGGGAGCCAGTCTCGAGCGGCTCCCGGGTGTCAATATCGATGCCGGTGTCGAGGTAGGTGAACTGATTGCCATCCCCACTGCTGCGCGGTTCCTTCGACCGGGTGCGAATGGACTTGGTCGCTCCATCGCCGGTCCTCACCGAGGTGCTGAAGGCGCGCATGTTGGTCACTCTTCCCCTGGTGTCGCACTCCTCCACCTGGTAGACGAGGCGGTAAAAGTGGGCGGGGGCCGGCGGGCTGGGTGGTTTTTCCTGCGCGAACATCAGTGTGGCCGGCAGGGCAAGCAGGGTGGTCACGAGGATGCTAGGGCTGATTCGCATGAGAGTCTCCTGGAGCTGGCATGTCGATGGGCGGCACCGCGATCGGGTCGATATGGAGCGCGGCGATGGCCACAGGTGGGAAAGATTGAGCCGCGCGTGCGACCGCCTGCTGCACCTCGGGCGGAGCCTGCGCGAGAGCGACGAGCGCTTCTTCGCTGGGCGAGAGAGGTCTGGGAGAGGGAAACTGTGCCAGCTTCGGCAAGGGCCGGTAGGCGAGCTGCGCGTTCTGGACAGCCGGAGATCGGGCGGGTCTCTGCGCCCGGACAGGCGTGCTCCCGATATGAGGGACCGATGTCGCCTCCTGGGGGGGTTCTGCGAGCGCGGGCAAAGACCGAGACTGGCTCAGGGTTCGACGGGCGGGAGCAGGGGCGCCGTGCGGTCGCAGAGCGAGCCTGACGGGCGGAGCCAGCAGCGCCAGCAGGCAAGCCGCCACGGGTAGGAGCCCGGCCAACGCCACACGCCAAC
>CAZZYH010000289.1:0-2820 GCA_964658225.1 Vulcanimicrobiota bacterium
AATGGACCCGCGTGGATCTGCTTCGATCGGATTCAATCAGATTCAATCTGCTTCGATGGATTGCTCTGCAGATGCGCCGGAATCCTGCCTTTTCCTTGCCGCGACGCCCGACCGAAGTCGCCCGAGGTCCTGCGCCCTGCCTCAGCAAGTCATGGCCCCGGGCGGGGGTGTTAGGCGGTCCGTCTCCTGCGGGCCGCCTCGGGGACCGCTGCTTTTACGCGGTCGCTCCCTGCGCATACGGAACCGGCGCCTGCCGCGGTGAGTAGCTGCTCCCGGGAGGCTCTTCCCTGCCCGGTTCGCGAGGCGCTCCTCACTGCTTCGCCGTGGTTCTCCTGCGCTCGCCTCGGGAGCCGCCGCTTGGTGCGGCGATCCTCCGCCACACGATGCTCAGCGCTTCTTTGCGGACTTTGCCGGCGCTTTCCTGGACGGGGCCGCCGGCTTGGCCTTCCCGCTCTGCTTGCCCGGCTTCGCGGCGGTTGCCTTCTTCGCCGGCGCCGGAGGCCTGGCGGGCGGGGCAGAGCGCTTGGCGGGAGCAGCCGGCAGCTCCTTCTTCTTGGGCGCGACCGCCTTTGCCGGCGCTGCCTTTACGAGCGGCTTCGCAGCCACGTGCTTGACGGCGGGCGCGGGCTTTGCGGCTTTCACCGGAGGCCCCTGGCGCTCGTTCGCGCCGGCGGCCGTGCTCTTCAGGGCTCGCGAGGCGGAGCCTTTCGGCTGGACCGCCGGGGCCGGCGCAACTGCATCGACCTGTGACTTTCCGCGAGCCGGCCCGGAGCGAGCGGCGGTCTGCGCCCGCGACGGCAGGTTCCGGGCAGAAGCCTCTTTGGGCTGCTCTTTGGGCTGCGGAGGTGCGGCCGTCGGAACGCGCTTGCTGCCCTTCTGCGGCGGCAAAGGGTCATCATCCGGCTCCGGCTCGTCCTCTAGCTCGGGGTCTCGGTCCCCCCCGGCCTCTGCCTCGCTATCGGCCTCCGGCGCCGCCTCCCGGTCCAGTTCTTCCACATCGTCTCCAAGGTCGTCCTCGACATGCAGCTTTTCGAGCACCTTGTTCAAGGCTTCATCCTCGACCGGCTCTTCCTCTTCCTCCGCGTCTTCGACCTCGTCGACATCCTCCTCGTCGTCGGGACTCTCCTCGTCGTCTTCGTCAGGCGCGCTGATCCGGCGCTTGGTCTTGCTCTCGGACTTCTTCGTGCGACTGCGCCGGATGGTCGGGGGCGGCGGCGGCGCGGGCGGCGAGAACGGCTCGAGGAAGGCGCGCATCTGTTCCTCTGTGTCCAGCTGCCCGTCGATCAGCTGGTAGAAGAGCTGCTCGAGCAGGTCCGCGTAGCCGGGCAGCTCGGGGGTGATGCGCATCTCTAGCATCATCGCCGCGGGGACTTTTTTCTTGAACTCCGGCCAGACGGTGAAAAAGCTCTTGAACTTCGCATCGGCGGCGCCGGCCTTGCGGGTATGCGCGAGCCAGAGGATGGGCTCGGCGGCATGGGTGGTGAGCAGCTTCCAGGTGGCCGATGGGGCGGCCGCAGCCTTGCCCGTCAGGAGCTTGGCGAACTCCTTCGCGCTCTCTTCGAGCAACTCCCACTGGCGCACCAGGCCGGGATGCACGAGCGCCTTCTTGAGAGCGTCGATCTCGGCCGGAGCCATGCCGGCGGTGAGCAGCTCGAGATGCGCCACGGTCAGGTCCGCGGTCACGCCCTGCATCAGCAGCTGGATCCAGTTGCGGCGCAGGTTTTCAAGCCCCGCCACATCGGCCTTGGCGCTGGTCCAGGCGGCAAACAGGTGCTCCATCCAACCTTCGGCCTCGAGCGCCTTCACGATCTCCAGGGCATCTTCTTCGCTGGCGATCTTTTCAAGCTCGTAGCCGCGCAGGTAGGGGGAGATGGCCTTGATCGCCTCGGCCTCCTTGGCATTGGCGTAGCGGGTCGCGGTGCGCTCTTCCATCTGCCAGCCAAGTCGCTGCTTGAGCCGGGTCGCGCGGATCAGGCGCGAGGGATCCTCGATAAAGCCGTAGTTCGAGGCGATCCGCAGCAGGCGCGCCTCGATGTCGGCCACGCCGTTGAGCGGGTCGAGCAGCAGACCGTAGGAGCCCTCGTTGAGCGAGAGCGCCATGGCGTTGGCGGTAAAGTCGCGGCGGCGCAGGTCTTCAACGATCGTGCTCCAGGAGTAGACCGGCTTGCCCGGCTTCGGGTAAGTCTCCGAGCGCGTGCTGGCCACGTCCGCCCGGACCGAGCCCGGGAACCAGAGCGTCAAGGTCCGGGTCGGCTCATGGGTGCCCCAGACCTCGGCTCCGCGCGCCACCAGGGCGGCTTCGAGCTCGAGCGCGTTGCCCTGGACAGCAAAGTTGAAATTGCGGACCGAGGAGCCGGTGGTCAGATCGCGAACCGCGCCCCCGGTCAAAAAGACGGTCATGCCCGCCTCGCGGGCAGCCTCGCGGACCTGCATCAGGGCATGCTTCTGGGCGGTGCTGAGACGATGTTCAAGCAGGTAGATATATTCGGGCATGCCTTCTCAGTGAGCGCAAAATTTCCGCCGGGGCCCGTTTCACAGCTCGTGCCGAGCTCCCGAGTACACCGCTTGCCCGAGGTTGTTTCGGGCAGCCGGAACGGTTGGCACAAAATCTAAGCCTAACAGAGCTCAGCGAGGTGTGGCTAGAGCCTTCGCTCCGGCAGCGAAGGCCGCCGGCCGCACGGGCCTTCGCCTTGCGTAGCCCGCGCGGCCCACCCGGCGAAGCCCGGTGCGGCCCGGGCGTGCGGCGTTGCGCACAACTCCGATCAAGTTCCGGAGCCGTGCATGCGCTCACCGGCGAGACCGGATGCTCGGCCGGCTGTG
>CAZZYH010000290.1:0-2813 GCA_964658225.1 Vulcanimicrobiota bacterium
AGCGGGGCCGCCCGGCTCCCGCTGGAGATCCTGCGGTGCGTGGGCGGCTTCGAGATCGCGGCGATCACGGGCATGATTCTCGGCGCGGCCAAGCATCGCCTGCCGGTCGTGCTCGATGGGTTCATCGCGACCGCGGGGGCGGCGCTCGCGGTCGCGCTGGAGCCCGCGGTGCAGGGAAGCCTGATCGCCGGCCATCGCTCGGAGGAGCCCGGTCATGGCCTGCTGCTTGACTGGCTGCGCCTGCTGCCGGTGCTCACCTTGTCGATGCGGCTGGGCGAAGGCAGCGGCGCGGTGCTGGCCATGCCGGTGCTCGAGTCGGCGGCGGCGCTGTACGCGCAGATGGCCACCTTCGCGGCGGCCGGCGTGAGCGAGGCCGGCACATGAGCGCGGCCGGCGCGGTGCGCGGTCTGCTCGCCGACTTCGCGACCTCGCTCGCGTTTCTCACCCGCCTGCCGGTGCCCGCCTCGCCTTACCGCGCCGACGGCCTGGCGCGCGCGCTGAAGTTCTTCCCCCTCGTGGGCCTGCTGGTGGGGGCGGCGGCGGCCGGGGTGCGGCTTGGGCTGGCGCGGCATCTGCCTGCCCTGCTGGCGTCCCTGATCACCCTTGCGCTGCTCGTGCTGCTCACCGGGTGCCTGCATGAAGACGGGCTGGCGGACGCGGCCGATGCCTTCGGCGGCGGCTGGACGCGCGAGCAGATCCTGGTCATCCTCAAGGACAGCCGCATTGGCAGCTACGGGGCGACGGCGCTCGCGCTCAGCCTCGGGCTGCGTGCCGGCCTGCTTGCGGCCCTGCCGTCCGGGCGCGTGCTGGGCTGCCTGATCGCTGCCCATGTGCTGTGCCGCTGGACCGCCTTGCCGCTGAGCTTCTTTCTGCCGCCGGCCCGCGCCGCCCATGATCCTGCGGCCGACGGCCAGGGCGCGCGGCTCGCCGGCCGAACCCCGCGCTCCACGCTTCTCGGCGGCACGCTGTTCAGCTTCGCGCTTGCCCTCTGCGCGCTGCGACTGCGTGGCGCGGTCGCCATCGCCGTGACCGTGTCGATGACCGCCGGCTCAGCGCTCTACTACCGCCGGCGCATCGGCGGGGTGACCGGGGACTGCTTCGGGGCCACCAATCAACTGGCCGAGATCGGCGTGCTGCTGTGCGGGGTGTGGACGCTATGAGCCACCTCACGCTCATCCGCCACGCGGCAACCGACCTGGCCGGCACCTTTTGCGGGCACAGCGATCCACCCCTGAACGCCCAAGGCCGGGCGCAGCTCGGCGAGCTGCTGCAACGGCTCGCGCCGCTCCGCTTGGACGCGGTCTGGACGAGCGACCTTGAGCGGGCGCGCAGCACCGCCGCAGCCCTGGCCACGCACTTCGCCGTCCCCTGCTTCGAGCGGCCCGGGCTGCGGGAGATCGGCTTCGGCGCCTGGGAAGGGCTGACCTGGGCCCAGGTCGAGGCAGCCGACCCGGCCTACTCGGCACGCTGGGTGGAGCAGTACCCGCAGCTCTGCGCACCTAACGGGGAATCGCCCCTGCACTTTGAGCACCGCGTTCTCCTCGAACTCGACCGGCTGCTGTGCCGGCCCTTCGAGCGCATCGCGGTGGTCACCCATGCCGGGGTGCTGCGCACCTGGCTGCGCCTGCGCTGCGGGCTATCGGAAGCGCAGGCCTGGGAGCAGACCCGCCACTACGCCTGCGCCTTGGCTTACACGCCGGCAGCGGCTCGAACCGCGCCCCTGGTGCTGCGATGAGCCATCCCATCCGTACCGTCGAGCTGATCGGCTGGACGCTGGACGAATTTCCGCCGCGGCCCGCGCCTCTGCCGGCAGCCGCCGCACGCGCGCTTGTGGCCGCGCGCGCACCCTACCGGCCGCGCGACCCGCGAGCCAGCCAAGCCACCCGGCAGCTGCGGGAAGCGCTCGAGCGGCACCGCGGGCGCACCGACCTCCAGCACGAACTGCACGGCCTGGACTGGACGCTCGGCGTCGTCGATCTGCGCTGCCTGCTCTCCGTCCAGCGCCGGCTCTCGTTCCGCTCCGGCTGGGCCGCGCCGCGGATTCCCGCACCCGACGACTGGCCGGCGCTGCTCGCGCTCGCCTTTCCTCAGCCCGTAGCCCCCGGGTGCGCGATCGAGCAGGACACGGAGGCCGGCAGCCTGACGCTTACCTCGGAGAACCCCAACCTCCAGGTGCGCCTTACCGGCGACCCCGCCGCGCCGCTCGCCGTGCATACCGGCGGCCCATTTGTTGAAGTGGCAGCCTATCGCGGACGCTGGTTTCTGCGCGACGGCTACCATCGTGCCGCGCTGCTCCTGGGGGCGCGCCTTGGCTGCGTTCCCGCGGTCATCCTCCAGGCGCGGTCGCTCAAGGAGCTCGGCGCGGGTGCGCCCTGGTTCTTCCCGGAGTCGGTGCTCTTCGGCCCCCGGCCGCCGCAGGTCACCGACTTCCTGGACCCCGCTCTGACCGCCCAGTACCTGCGCCCGGCCACGCAGACCGCCATTCGCATCACCATCGAAACCACCCTTACCCCTGTCCCAGGAGAGCACCCATGAGCATTGCAACCAAGCGCGGCGACGGCGGCCAGACCGGCCTGGCCGGCGGCATCCGCGTCTCCAAGGCGCATCTGCGCGTCGAGGCCTACGGCACCGTGGATGAGTTGAACACCTTTCTGGGCTTTGCGCGGACGACCTGCAGCGACCCGGAGATCGCCGCCTGGACCGAGACCATCCAACGCACCCTGTTCCGCCTCGGCTCCGCGCTGGCCACCCCCCCTGAAAGCGCCAAGAAGCCCCCCATCATCACCGCCGAGGACCTCGCCTATCTGACCGAC
>CAZZYH010000291.1:0-2796 GCA_964658225.1 Vulcanimicrobiota bacterium
CCTGACCCAGGCCGCCGCCTGATCCGCCGCCCGCCCCGTTTCCTCCGGGCGGGCTTTCACCCCTGAGTGGCATCGAGGACCACATGGACCGTCAGATCATCGCGGCCGGCATCGCCGTGCGCCGTCAGCAAGTCACCTTCATCGAGGAGCGCCTGGTGACCGCTTGCGAGCGGGCCGCTGGCCGGGGTCGGCGCGGCAGGCGTCCCCCGGAGGACCGGGATGCCTGGGACTGGAACACCTGGAACCGCTACCTGCGCGAAGCCGTCGCCCAAAAACACGAACTCGGCGCCGAGCTGCGTCGCCTTCACGGCGAGATCGCCGTGCTGGAGCAGCTCTCGTCCCTGTCGCTCGCCTGATCCCTCTTTTCCCGCCTCGTCCCGGTCTCTCGTCTCGCAGGTGCCCGGGGTTCGGGGGCAGAGATCGACCATGCAGATCGAGCTGTGCAAAGTTAGCTACTGCCGCACGAGATGATCCCTTACGTTCGTCAAACCCTGCTCTGCATCGATCAAGGTGTTCTTCACTTACTCGGAGTTCGGGTGGCCAACTCCGTCCGATACCCGATGATCAAGGGGCAAGCCGCTGGCATGACCGAAGCCGAGTTCCTGGACGACGTATGGGAGAATCCGGTCAACGCCGAACTGCTGCTTCGCCTTCGTTTGCTCGGATTGCGGGAGTGTCACCTCACTGCCGGATGCCTGTTCCAGACCGTGTGGAACCGGCTTTGCGGGCGCGAAGCGCCATGGGGTGTGAAGGACTATGACGTCTTCTATTTCGACGATGCCGACACGTCTTGGGAGGCGGAGGACCAGGTGATCCGCCTTGTTTCCGAGGCAACGGCCAATTTGTCCGCGAACGTCGAGGTCAAAAATCAGGCACGGGTTCACCTGTGGTACCCCGACCGCTTCGGGGGCACCTACCCTCAGCTGAGATCGGCTCGCGACGGGATTGATCGCTACCTGGTCTCCTGCACCTGCGTGGGTATTGAGGTGCAGAGCGGCCAGGTTTACGCACCGAACCGCCTGAAGGAACTGGCGGAAGGCGTGCTCCGGATGAACCCCGTCAACGCCAGGCCCGATTTGTTTCGGCAGAAAGCCGAGAGTTACAAGGCTCGTTGGCCTTGGCTCACTGTTTTATATTGACCTTCGTAGCGGCGACCGCTCGGGGTCATCAGCACTGGAGGATCGTCGGCCGGTGCTGACACTGTATTTTGCCCCCGGCTCGAGTTCGATGGCGGCGCACATCGCGCTGCACGAAGTTGGCGTACCCTTCGAGGCGCGGCCTCTCTCCTTCCGTCGGCGCGAGAACCGGGCGCCCGAATACCTGGCGCTGAATCCGGAGGGCAAGGTCCCGACCCTGGTCGTGAACGGGCGGCCGCTGACGGAAGTGGCGGCGATCCTGTTCTATCTTGCCCGGCGTTTCCCGGACGCCGGGCTATTGCCCCGAGACGCTGAGGGCGAGGCACAAGCCGTGTCATGGATGTCCTTCGCCGCTGCAACGCTGCATTCGGCCCGAAGGCAAGGGCTTGAGCACGCCACCTTCCTCTATCAGCTGGCCGACCGGCGGATCGCTGGGCGAGATTGGGTTCTCGGAAGCTACTCGGTCGCGGACATCCACCTCTTTCGCTTGTTCTGGCGGCTTAACGCGTCGCTGCGGCCGTCGCCCGATGTCTTCCCCAACCTGATCGCCCACCACGACCGAATGCTCGCCCGCCCTGCGGTCCAGCGCACGATCGAGGCCGAAGCCAAGATTGGTTACGAATTGCCCGTCTGACCGATAGTTCATGGTCAAGCTTGGACGCGTGCACGGCTGCTTAAAGTATAAGCACTCACCGGCCGAACCGACAGCCAGCGCTCCCCCAAAACCACGTTGGGCGCCGCGATCGACACTGAGCGTGACAAGCGGCCCACCGTCGGCGAACACTGGTCCATGACCGATGGACCACTGCCCCTCGACCACGGCCTGTTTGGCCGACTGCGACGCGATGCCGGCACTGCCTGGAAGAACTACGTCGAGCACGACTTCGTCCTGGCGCTCGGTCGTGGCACGTTGCCCGAGGCGGCATTCCGGCACTTTCTCGTCCAGGACTACCTGTTCCTCATCCAGTTCGCCCGGGCCCACGCCCTCGCCGGCTTCAAGGCGACGGCTCTCACGGACATCCGGGCCGCCGCCGCCGCGGTCAGCGCAAACGTGGATGTGGAGATGCCGTTGCACGTCGGCTATTGCGCCGGCTGGGGCCTGGACGAGCCAGGCATGGCGGCGACGCCGGAGGCGCTGGAAACCACTGCCTACACGCGCTTCGTGATGGAGCGGGGCCTCGCGGGCGACCTGCTCGAACTCCAGGTGGCGCTTGCTCCGTGCCTCGTCGGCTACGGCGAAAGCGGCGAGCTCCTGCTAGCCGACCCGCAAACCCGTCTCGACGGCAACCCGTATCGCGAATGGATTACCGCTTATACCAGTGAGCCCTACCGCGCGCTGGTCTGCGACTCCATCGCCACCCTCGATCGGCTTGGGAATGAACGCGGGGCAGAAGCCCGATACCCAGACCTGCTCGCCACCTTCGTCGCGGCAACCAAGTTGGAGGAGGCGTTTTGGGACATGGGTTGGCGCGCCGGCCTGCCCACCCGCCACAGCTGACCGGCGACATTTCGCTGGCTGGGACGGGACCACGCCGCTTAGCGTTCCCGCGGTTCGCGGCGGTCAGCGGCCATTCTGTCCAGCGGTGGGCACATCCGCTCTCGACAGAGGGCGTGTGAAAAGTCAGGTCTGATTGAGCCCAAAGTGGCCTGAGCCAGTACC
>CAZZYH010000292.1:0-2788 GCA_964658225.1 Vulcanimicrobiota bacterium
CCAGCCGTGCGGGCGCGCCCATGCCGGCCGCTGCTGCCAGCCATACCGGCGCGCCCATGCCGGCCGCATGCGGGCGGGCCGATTCCAGGCCGGTTCAGTCCGGACCGGCCGCGCCCGCGCAGGCCGAACCCGCGCCCACCGGTCCCAAGCCCTCTGCGCGCAAGCCGGAGACGGCAATCACCCCGGCCCAGGCGCGGGAGCTCTTCCGCTCGGTCGACACCATCCTCAAGTTTGCCTCGGAGGATACCGCGCTGCCCATCCATCACACCGTCAAGCGGCGGCTCACCACGCGCAAGGCCGTCGAGGCCTTCCTGCTCGAAAAGATGAAGGAAGACAAGGACACCGCGCGGGTCGAGCGGTCGGGCATCGTGCTGAAGAAGTTCGGTCTGCTGCCGGCGGACTTCGCGCTGCGGCCGTTTCTGCTCAGCCTGCTCAAGGAGCAGATCGCCGGCTTCTACGACTCGAAGACCAAGACGGTGAACCTGCTGAACTGGATTAACCCGGAAGAGCAGAAGCCGGTGCTTGCGCATGAGCTGACCCACGCGCTCCAGGACCAGCATGTCGATCTCGAAAAGTGGGGCGACCAGTCCCTCGACGGCACGCCGAACGATGTAGCCGAGGACAACCGCCACATCGTTCGGGACGAGAGCGATACGGCCCGCGAGGCGGCGCTCGAAGGCCAGGCCATGGTGACCTACATGGACTGGTCGATGGCCCCCATGGCGCAGAGCCTGCGCACCTCGCCCGACGTACCGCTCGATCTGCCCACCGACGACGACAAGCCGGACGCGGACTCGCCCGTGCTCTCGAAGGCGCCGCTGGTGCTGAAGGCCTCGCTGCTCTTTCCCTACCAGGACGGGCTGCGCTTTGAGCAGATCCTGCTCAAGGATCACGGCGCGCCGGCGGCCTTTGTGGCGGTGCTCGATCGGCCGCCCAGCTCGAGCTACGAGATTATGCAGCCGCACGCTTATGAGAAAAAGGTCCAACCCGCGCTGCTCACCCTGCCCGACCTGCACCCACTGCTCGACGCCGAGTACAAGCCCTATGACCTGGGCGTGATGGGCGCGCTCGACGTGCGCATGCTGGGCCAGCTGTTCGGCGGCGCCGGCGCGGCGGCCGACTTGGCGGCGAACTGGGATGGAGGGATCTACTACGCGGCGCAGAGCAGGAGCGCGGTCGCGGCGGGCCAGGGAGACTCGACCGCCTCGATCGGGCTTCTCTACCTGTCGCAATGGACCACGCCCGCGGCGGCCGATGAGTTTGCCCGGCTTTACAAGGCGAGCCTCGGTCGCAAGTACAAGCAGCTCACCTTCGCCGCAACCAACCAGAGCAGCGCCGGGCAGCCGACGCCCTTTGGCAGCCAGCGCTTTTCGACCGAGGAGGGGCCGGTCGTGATCGTGGTGCAGGATCGCCGCGTGTTTGTGAGCGAGGGTTTTGCGGACCCGTTGGCCGACCGGATCGAAGAGCAGATGGACATCGCGGCGCCAGGGCTGCAGAGCGCCTCCCTGGGCAGCACAGAAGCCGGGGGGCCGGCGCAATCGCAAACCGGGCAGCGAGCCGGGGAGCTTACCGCGCCCCTGGTCCGGCTCTTCGGCGCGGCCGGGATGATGAAGGCCGGACTGCTCGCCGACCGGGCGATCGCCCGCGCGCCGCGGGTATACTGAGCTTTCGGCTGGAACGCGCTTTTTTTTTAAGAAACATCGAACACAAGAGATACGCGGCCTGTACCTGCCAATCCTGGAGCCAGGCATCCGTAGCGGAGCAGATACTTGCATCAGGCAGTGATCGGCATCATCGGCGGCAGCGGGCTCTATGCCATGCCCGGGCTCAGCGTCATCCACGAAGAACAGGTCACGACACCCTTTGGGCCGCCCAGCGATCCGCTGGTGCTGGGTGAGCTCGATGGCCGCAAGGTCGCCTTTCTTGCCCGCCACGGCAGGGGGCATCGTCTGCTGCCGACCGAGCTCAACTTTCGCGCCAACATCTATGCGCTCAAATCGGTGGGCGTGGAGCAGATACTCTCGGTCTCTGCTGTCGGTTCGCTCAAGGAAGAACATAAGCCGACCGACTTCGTGGTGCCGGACCAGTTTATCGACAGGACCTTTGCCCGCACGGCGACTTTTTTTGGCGAAGGCCTTGTCGGCCACGTCGCCTTCGGAGATCCGGTCTGCGGCGCGGTGGCGGCGGCACTGACAGGGGCCTGCGCGCAGGAAAACCTGGTCGGCAAAGCGGGCGGGACCTATGTCTGCATCGAAGGGCCGCAGTTTTCAACGCGCGCCGAATCGAACCTTTATCGCAGCTGGGGCGCCGATATCATCGGCATGACCAACCTCCAGGAAGCCAAGCTCGCGCGCGAGGCGGAGATCTGTTACGCGACCCTGGCCATGGTCACCGATTATGACTGCTGGCGCGCCGGACACGACGATGTGACCGTCGAGCAGATTGTTGCAGTCATGCAGCAGAACTCCGCCAACGCCTGCCGGGTGGTGCGTGCGGCGGTCTCCCTGCTGCCGGCAGCACGGACCTGCGCGTGCGCGACGGCGGCGCAGTTCGCGATCATGACCAGCGCAGAGGCGATCCCCGCGGCGACCCGCGAGAAGCTGGCGCTGCTCTATGGCAAGTACATGGCCGAGTGAGGCTGGGCCAGGTGAAATGTCACCGTAACTGTGCCGTATCGAGCCGCTGCGGCTTTGCGATCCCATCGGGACCCTGGCTGGGCGAAGGGCGCCGGGGTTGTTGCGCACGGGTTGGCGATGCGGGTGGTGAGAGTGGGGAGCCTGGGATGCAT
>CAZZYH010000293.1:0-2776 GCA_964658225.1 Vulcanimicrobiota bacterium
CTCAAGCAAGTCCTGCTTGAGAAAGTCCAAAGGATGTGAGAAGGGAAGTACCGTGGGCGTAGGCATAGAAGTGGGGGACTTGAACGCGTGGTACGGATCTAACCACACCCTGCTTGATATCAATCTGAACATCCCGGCCAATGAGGCGACCGCGCTGATCGGGCCTTCGGGCTGTGGTAAGTCGACCTTTGTGCGTTGCCTGAACCGGATGCATGAGACCAACCCGGTCGGTAAGGTGACCGGCACCGTGCGGATCGGCTCGCTCGATATCTACAAGGATGCCTCGCCGGTCGAAATTCGGCGGCGCGTGGGCATGGTCTTCCAGCGACCCAACCCTTTTCCCACCATGTCAATCTATGACAATGTGGCCTCGGGCCTGCGGCTGAACGGCTTTCGCAACCGCCGCGTTCTGGACGAGGTCGTTGAGCGGTCGCTCAAACAGGCCGCGCTGTGGGAAGAGGTCAAGGACGAGCTCAAGAAGAAGTCCGGCGCCAGCCTCTCGGGCGGCCAGCAGCAGAGGCTTTGCATCGCACGCGCGCTTGCCGTGGATCCGGAAGTGCTGCTGATGGACGAGCCGGCTTCGGCGCTCGATCCTGTCTCGACGGCCAAGATCGAAGATTTGATCTTCGAGCTCAAGAAGCAGTACACGATCGTGATCGTGACGCATAACATGCAGCAGGCAGCGCGCGTGGCCGAACGCACGGGCTTCTTTCTTACCGGTAAGTTAGTCGAGTTCGACGTCACTCACAAGATATTTACAAACCCGCGCGACAAACGGACGGAAGATTACATCACAGGCAGGTTCGGCTGATGCGGGTTCGATTTCACCAGAGTCTTGGCGACTTGAAAGAGAAGCTGCTGGTGATGGCCGGTATGGCCGAGCAGTCGATCGAGCGCGCGGTGGAGGCCTATCGCACCCGCGACCTGTCGCTTTGCGACCAGGTAGATCGCAGTGAAAAAGGGATCAATCGCTTTGAGCGCGAGATCGACCAGATGTCGCTTGATCTGCTCGCGATGGAGCAGCCCATGGCCATCGATCTTCGCTTCATCCTGGCGGTGATCAAGATCAATGCCGACATCGAGCGGGTGGGCGACGCGGCCAGCACGATCGCCGAGCGCGTGCGCGATCTGCAGGCGTTTTCCGTGGTCGACTTACCCGTCGATATTCCGCGCATGGCCACCCTGGCCATCGATATGGTGCGCCGGGCCCTGCAGGCGTTTATCGAGGCCGATGCCGAGGCGGCGCAGGTGGTGCTCTCGCTCGATGACGCGGTAGATAAGTTGAACGAAAGCACGTACTTTTCCATGCTGACCGTGATGCGGGAGCAGCCGCACCTGACCCCGCAGGCATTGAATGCGCTCGTGATCTCGCGCAGCCTGGAGCGCGTGGCGGATCATGCGACCAATATCGCCGAGGATGTCATCTTCTGGGTCAAGGGTGCGGATGTGCGGCACTACCTGCTGATTCGCGATGCGCGCGGCGAGCAGGGTCCGGAGACGGCGGCAAGCTAGAGCTGTTTTCCCCGAACGCCCAAACGGTATCGAGCGTTTGCGCGGATCCGTTGTGACGGTTCCCGGCCGAAAATCCTGGCCCGAAAAGTGGCGACCGCTTTGGCCGCTCTCTCGATGCTGCTGCAAGGCGGCTGGAGAGCAGGCGGCGCTGTCCTCGGCTCTGCGAGGAGGCAAAGCGGAGCCACTCACCCGCTCCAGCTTTTCAGTGTCTGCAGTTCAGGAAAATACAGGCCGTAGCGCAGCGGGAGCTTTTCGCCGTGCAGCGCGCAGAGGGCTGCTCCATAGGCGGCAAGCTGCGGCTGCCACTGCTCTTTTTGGGCTTCGAGATAGGTGCCGAGCGCCATGCCGCCGGGTAGCCCGCCGCCGGTCTTGTAGTCGATCACCCAGAGGCAGCTTGTGCCTTCGGAAAACGGGGCGTCGCCGGCGCGAAAAGCGCGGTCGACCCGCAGGGTGCGCAAGCGGGGTTCCGCGCGACTGCCCTCGGCGTCTCCCGGCAGCGACCCTGGAAAGCCGGAAATCGACCACTCTGACTGGGCGCCGGGATGCGGGGAGAGGATCCACCGGCCCTCGCGATGGGAGGCGGCGGCGAGCACGGTCGCGACCAGCGAGGGCGCGAGTGCGGCGACCCTGGCCGGCGTGATCCCGGCACGCCGCAGGCCGTTGGCGGCCAGCCGGGCGAGTCCTTCTGCGAGCGCCGATGGCTCGCCCGCTCGTCCCTCCCGCGCCCAGGCTTGGCTCACCATCTCGAGCATTGCGTGCACCGCGCTGCCGCGGGCCCGCTGTTCGAAGGAGCCTTCAGGCCGGGAGAAGGACTCCGCAGAGCCGGAGCCCCGGCGGGGATAGGTACGCGTGGCGGTTACATTTTCAAGCGCCACACGCGGGACAAAGCCGGAAGGTACGCGCCAGAGGCGCAGTGCGTCTTCGGCGGGGCCCGCGGCTGCCGCCACGCTGGGCAGATAGCCGGGTTCAGACAGGCTTGGCGCCGCGGCAGCAACCGGGCTGCGCAGCGGGATTGCGGGCGCCGCCGCCGCCCTGTTTTGTGCAGGCAGCGCAGCCGCAAACGCAGGAGCGAGCGCCGGCCACGCGCAGGCCAGCAAGCTCTCCTGACGGCCTGGTTTGAGCTGCCCGTCGGCGGCGACCTCGGCGGTGCCGAGCAGGTGCAGCCGGCGCCGCGCGCGTGTGCAGGCCACGTAGAAGAGGCGCTTGCGTTCGCCGGCTTCGCGCCGGCGGCGCTCTGCCTGCACCCATTTGTAGGTGCGATGCT
>CAZZYH010000294.1:0-2765 GCA_964658225.1 Vulcanimicrobiota bacterium
GCCATGACCGGCTTGGCGTTGATCAGGTCGTGCGGCATCGCCGTCGACATCTCCTGGTAGACGCTCATCTTTTCCTTGATGGCGCGCTCCATGCGGACCAGGCCGATGCGGAACTGGTTCTCCATCAGCTCGCCGACGGCGCGCACGCGGCGATTGCCGAGGTGATCGATGTCGTCGACCGCGCCGATGTTCTTGCGCAGCTTGAGCAGGTACTTGATCGTCGAGTAGAAGTCGTCCGGAGTCAGGGTGCGGTGGTCAAGCGAGGTCGCATCCTGGTTCTCGTAGAGCTTGATGTTGAACTTGAGCCGGCCGACGCGGGAGAAGTCGTACTTGCGCGGGTCAAAGAACATGCCCTCGAAGAGCGCGGTCGCGGTGTCGAGCGTCGGCGGGTCGCCCGGACGCAGCTTGCGGTAGATCTCAATCAGCGCCTCTTCGGGCTTGCGGACCGAGTCGCGGCGCAGCGTGTTCGTGATGATGTTGCCGACATCGTCGCGCTCGGGAAAGAAGACCTCGATCGAGGTGATGCCGGCCTCGGCGATCTTGTGCAGCTTGTCCGGGGTGAGCTCGAGGTTGGCCTCGAGGAAGACCTCGCCGGTCGCGGTGTCGAGCACGTCGGCCGCGGTCATGGCGCCGTCCAGCTCGGTGTTCTGGATCTCGACTTCGGTGACCCCGGCGGCGCGGATGGCCTTGAGCAGCGAGGGAGAGATCTTGCGATTGGAGGCGACGATCTCCTGGCCATTGGCGGTGACGGGCGCGGTCGGCTTGACGCCGAGCAGGTGCGTGGGCTTGGCGGCGCCGTCTTCGCCGAGCGGGGCGACGGTCCAGTAGAGCTTCGCATCGCGAATCTGGATCGTGTCGATGGTGTAGAAGTTCTTGAGGATCTCCTCATCCGAGCGCAGGCCGAGCGCGCGCAGAAAGATGGTGCCCAGGAACTTGCGCTTGCGGTCGATGCGGACGTACAGGGTGTTCTTCTGGTCGTACTCAAACTCCACCCAGGAGCCGCGATAGGGGATGATCTTGCCCAGGAAGTAGGTGCGGTTGTTCGCGGTCTCAAAGAAGACGCCGGGCGAGCGGTGCAGCTGCGAGACGATGACGCGCTCGGTGCCGTTGACGATGAAGGTGCCGTTCTGGGTCATCAGCGGGATGTCGCCGAAGAAGACCTCCTGCTCCTTGATGTCGCGAACCGACTTGGCGCCCGTGTCGGGGTCCTTGTCGTAGATGGTCAGGCGCACGGTGACTTTGAGCGGGGCGGAGTAAGTCATGCCGCGCTCTTCACACTCCGCCTGGTCGTACTTGAGCTGCAGGCCTACGGGATCGCCGCACTTGTTGCAGAAGTCGGGGGTGTTCTTGTTGTAGGTGCCGCACTTGTTGCAGAGCACGTCGCCGGGGTGGAAGGGGTCGGTGATGACCATGTTGCCGCAGTTGCAGCAGGCGGTGCGCAGGTGATGGAGGCCTTTGAGGTGGCCGCACTTGCACTCCCAGTTACCGATGGAAAAATCCACAAAGTCCAGCTGTGAGATATTGCGAAAGTCCGAGATCGGAAAGACGGAGGTGAAGACCGAGTGGAGGCCGTTGTCCTCGCGCTCGGAGGGCAGCTTGTCCATCTGCAGGAAGCGCTCGTAGGAGCGGCGCTGGACCTCAATCAGGTTAGGGATCTGGATGGCGGTAGGGATCTTCGAAAAATCGAGTCGGCTGCGCAGTGCGCGCGTCTGGTTCGGCATGACGTTTACTCCTCAAGGCTTGGGATACGAGGAAAAGACGCGCTGCCCCAAGTCACGCAGCACATCGACCTAGCAACCGACACGACCGGATCCAGCTGGTGCCCTCTGCCGGCAGACTGCCTCGTCAACAGCGCTGGCGCAGAGGATCCGGCCTTCCAGAGAACCGCTCACCGGGAAAGAGCGAGCCCAAGCAAACATTCGACCCATCCGGTTAGGGGCCGACGCACCTTGCCCCCACCCAGCGGCGGGAGGTTTGGTAAGAAGAACGGCGAGGGCGCCGAAGCATGCGATTCCCTCGGGCCATTCCTTCGAAGACCCCCTCGAACATCTGCTCGAAGATCCCCCAGAACATTCCGCACGACTTTCCGCACGAGATCCCGCGGGAACCAGGGGGCTTCTCCCATGCGTGCCCATGACTGTCCGTCTTTCCCCGGGCCGCCAGGCTCCCCGGGCAAGTCCGGGTCGGAGCGAGGTTTCGTCAGCCAGACACAGAAAAGCCCGTAGAGGCACCAAGCCTCACGAGCAACCGCACCCGAGTTGCGCATCGTGCTAGAGAGAAAATATGCTTGTCCCGCGTTGTCTGTGGTGCGTCCGCACCCCGGGAGTGAAAGGGCTTTTCATACTCAAGAGGGCGCTGCCTGGAAGCAGCCGGCCAAGCCCAGGGCGCGAACCTCACCCCAGAAGCCTGCCTACGACGGAAACAGGACACCAAAGCGAATGGCACAAGATTGATCCTAGCGCCATCCGCCTGCAATTGCAAGAAACGGTACGCCAGCAGAAACGCCGGCCTCCCGTTCCCAAGGTAATTACTTGACTTCGACCGTGGCCACCCCGTCGAACTTCTTGCGGATGGTCTCCGCCTCTTCCTTGCTCACGCCCTCCTTGAGGGCCTTGGGAGCGCCGTCCACCAGGTCCTTGGCTTCCTTCAGGCCAAGCGAGGTGACTTCGCGAACCGCCTTGATGGTGTTGATCTTGTTTGCGCCCTGATCCTTCAGGATGACCGAGAACTCGGTCTGCTCAGGAGCCGCTTCCACCGCCGCTGCC
>CAZZYH010000295.1:0-2757 GCA_964658225.1 Vulcanimicrobiota bacterium
CCGTTCAGCACGATCCCGCACCCGCCCGTGGGCAACGGTCAGGTGATCCAGATGATCAGTGCCGCGCCCTTCAGCACCATTCCGCACCCGCCTGTAGGTAACGGTAACTTGAAGGTGCATACCGATCAGGCATAGCCGCTGCGTGAGGGGCTTCGTTCGATATCGAGGTGGTGACCAGGAGGTATATAGTTTTTACAAGAGGCGACCGTAGCAGGTTACCTGGGGGGCTATGCGACAAGCGACGCTTGACAATCTCCTCTGGGGCGCCGGCTTCTGCGGCTCGGTCGTCGTTACCGGGATCATGTTGATGAAGGGCCGCTGGCGGACCTTTCCGGCGTTCACCGGATTGCTTGCTTCTCCGGCGCTGGCGACGCTTGTCTTGTATCCCTTGACCCGACACGCCTACCAGGCCCTCTATCGGGACGTGTACTACCCTTTTACCGTCTTGGATGTCCTGCTGCAACTCGGCGTGATCGCCGAGATTGCGCGGAATGTGCTGCGGCCGACCGGCACTTGGGTGCATGACGCCCGAAAGCAGTTTTTCCTCTCCGGTGTTGCAGGTACAGCAGTTGCGGGCGCCCTCGCCTTCATGGTCAGGCCTCCTACAAGTAATCACTGGGGCATCTTCGAGCTGCGGGCGAACCTTTTTTCGAGCCTGCTGATGTTCGAGCTCTGCGTCGCTGTGTCGCTTGCGTCCAACCGCCTGGGGCTCGGCTGGCGGAGCCATGTGATGGCCATCACGCAGGGGCTGACGCTCTGGTCGGTGATCGCGACCGTGGTCAACTCGCTGCAAAGCTACTACGTCGGAGGCCGACTGTACGTCTATGCGAACGATGCGCAATCCTTCGTCGTTCTGGCTACGTTAATCTATTGGGGCGTGCAGCTCTGGAAAGAAGAACCGGAGCGCCAGCCGATTTCCCAGGAGTTACGAAAGTTTATTCTTGCTCTACACCAGAGAGTGCAATACGATCTTGGTGAGGCGGAACGGTAAGCCTTCAGGCAAATCAAAATTATGCATCCGACCCTTCCTTATATTTTGCTCGCCGCCTTCGTCGGCGTCTTGTCGGTCACTGCGATCCGGTCGCAGCGTGCATCCGTCAAATTGAACCGCCGCAGCTGGAACGAACTGGTGGCCGGGCTTCAATTCATCGATTTTCGCGGCATCAGCCTCGTGGCCCGGGACTATTTGGACCCTCGCCGGGGCCAGATCGACCTCGAGCCGGAGGAGATCTGGACGCTGATGGGCGGCGATGAAGGACTGCGGACGATGCTGGCCAACGCGGATCGGCTGATCGCGCTCGCTGCCTTTGCCCAGCAATGGAATCTCGATGAGGGCGTCATCGTCGCGGAGCGGATGCGCCGGGACGGTCTGCGCCTGCGCAAGGCCGTGCGGCAGGTGCAGCTCGGCATGCTCTCGCAGATCTTTACCGGCCGGCACTGGGTGCACGTGCCCTTTCAGCTCCAGGAAGCAGCGTCGGCATACTACCTGATGCGCCAGAGATTGCTCGCGCTCTACGAGACCAGCCACATCGGCCTCTACCCGCAACTTGCCGAGGCTGTGTAGGACAACCGGCTCCTCCCTGTCAAGCACCGCCCCCGAACTGGCAGCATACGGCTCGCCGCGAAAGCCTGCGGCGGGCTTTTTCGTGCCCGCTCCCGCCCACACAGAATTTGCCCGCCCCCGCGCTTCCCTTCCGCTGCTCTACACTAAGGCCTGCACGACTTCTTCACCTCACCTTTCAAGGAGAACTCCCCGGTGCCCCAAAGGACCTTCAGCATTCTCAAGCCAGACGCCGTACGCAAGGGCGATGCCGCCGCCATCCTCGCCACCATTGAGAAGGCCGGCTTCAAGCTGGTGGCGATCAAGAAGATCTCGATCTCGAAGACCCAGGCCGAAGGCTTTTACCATGTGCACGCGGCGCGCCCGTTCTTCGGCTCGCTCACCGACTTCATGTCCTCCGGACCGATCTTTCCGATGGTCCTCGAGAAGGAGAATGCCATCGCCGACTTTCGCACGCTGATGGGGGCCACCAACCCGGCAAACGCGGAGCCGGGCACGATCCGCAAGCAGTTCGCGGCCTCGATCGAAGAGAATGCGGTGCACGGCTCGGATGCGGAAGAGACAGCGGCGTTTGAGATCGGCTACTTCTTCGCCGGATATGAACTGGCCTAGAGGCGGAAAGGCGTCGCGGGTTGCGTCTCTCGCCACGCTGGCACGTCTAAAGCACAAGAGGAGTCAACCCGATGACCGAGAAAGCGACATTTGGCGCCGGCTGTTTCTGGGGCGTGGAAGCCGAGCTGCAGCAGGTCCCCGGCGTGGTCGAAACAGCGGTGGGGTACGAGGGCGGCGCGCTGGCGAACCCGACCTACAAGGATGTCTGCACCGATCGTACCGGGCATGCGGAGGTGGTCGAGGTCAGCTTCGATCCTGCGCGGGTAAGCTATCAGACGCTGCTGCAGCGCTTCTTTGCCCTGCATGACCCGACCCAGCTCAACCGACAGGGACCGGACTGGGGAGCGCAGTACCGCAGCGCGATCTTTTTCCACACGCCTCAGCAGCAGGCGGAAGCGTTGCAGACGATCGAGGAGCTGACCGCAGCCAAGCGGTTTGCGCGTCCCATCGTCACCCAGGTCGTGCCCGCGCAGACCTTCTGGCGTGCAGAGGAGTACCACCAGAAGTACCTGGAGAAGCGAGGCGCGCTGAGCTGCCATCTTTAGACCGGCAGCTCCGGCAGGCAGGTCGGGCGGGCCGGGCAG
>CAZZYH010000296.1:0-2723 GCA_964658225.1 Vulcanimicrobiota bacterium
GCCTGGCTGCGCGCCGCAGGGCGACTCCCTGGGGTAGCCGGGCGCGCGGCGGCGGCTGGGCGCGCGGCGATCGGAGGTGCCCCCGCGCACCGCGCATCGGGGCGCGGCCGGACGCCGACCGGGTACCAGGGCGCGCCTGCGCGATCGAGGACGAGCACCGGACTCAGGGCACCAGCCGCAGCGTGTGCGTGGCGCTGGCCGCAACCGCGCCGGGGGTAAAGGGCAGCACGAAGGTCGAGCCGCGATACCAGCTGGGCCACTGGTCGCGGAACCACGGGCTGAGCGGATTGCCGGACTGGCCGCTCACCAGGTTCTCGGTCGCCGCATCGGGCGCCGCCCAGTCGATGGTGAACCGCTGCGAGGGGCCGAGCTTGGCGGTCACCTGCTTGACCGTGGTCTGGTCGCCGGACTGGGGCAGGGGACCCACGCTGCTCATCGCTGCAAAACCCGGCAGCCCGGGAACGTTGAGCAGCGAAAAGAGCGGGTGCGCGATCGCCACCGTATGCTCGCTCCCGTACCGCCAGTCGGCAAGCGTGGCCGGAGCGTGCGCGTCGACGAGTCCCTGGGCCACGATGGCGGCCAGCAGATCGTTCCAGTTCTTGTACTGTGCCGGCAGCCAGGCGGCCGGCGTGTTGGTCATCAGCTGCTCGCGGACGTAATCCTTCTCCGCCCAGGAGTAGAGCGTCCAGGCCTCGCCCAGCCTGGGCCGCAGGACGGCGGGCCAGAATGCCTTCTTCGCCGCATCGATGATCGCCGCGGCAGAGGAGTCGACCGCCACCACCCCGTCCCACTTCCGCAGCAGGTCGGCTGCCTCCCGCTGCTGCGCGGTTGTCTGGCCGGCGTGGTCGATGGCGTAGGCAAAGCGGAAGCCGAGCTGCTGGTCGGCCTCTGAATAGACATCGGTCTGCAGCTTGAGCATATCGGCCGCGGTCAGACCTTTGCGCCCGCTGAGCCACTTCCAGATGCGCTCGTTCCGGTAGGGGTTCGCCCACTCGAGCGTGACCTGGTAGGGAAAGCCGTCCGGGGTCACACGCGAGTTGGCCGTGGCCAGCACGCCGTCCTCGGGATCGAGCGCGCGAGGCAGCTGGTCGAAGGGGATGAAGCCTGTCCACTCGCCCGCGCCGCTGGGGTTGGGCGCGACCGGAACCGCCTGCAACCCGGCCGCGCGCTGGGCAATCAGGCCGACCGCCTGGTAGCCGATGTGGCCCTGGTCGTCGGCATAGATCACGTTCAGCGTCGGCTCCCACCACCCGGCGAGCGCGGCGCGAAAGCTCGCCCAGTCGCTGGCCGCGTTGAGCGCGTAGAGCGGCAGCCCGACCGCGCCCGGGTCATAGAGAGACCACTTGAGCGAGAGCGTCCGCTTCTCGTGGGGCAGCAGGGGGGTGACGACCGGCCCATGCTCGGTCCGCTCCAGGTGGAGCACTACGTCCGGAGCTCCGTGGACCTGGATGCGCTCCTCGGAGTGCTCGAAGGGCTGCCAGGTCTGCTGGCCGTTGGCGGTGGCCAGGTACTCGCCGCGATCGTTGGTCTGCTCGATGTAGACGTCCTGCACGTCTGCGTAGAGCGCCGTAAAGCCCCAGGCGATGTGGTCATTATGCCCGGCAGTGATGAAGGGCAGCCCGGGCACGGTCACCCCGGCGGCATGGAAGCTGCCGGCATGGAGCTCGGTCTCGTACCAGATCTCGGGAATGCCGTGAGTCAGGTGCATGTCGTTGGAGAGAATGGGCTTGCCGCTGGCCGTGTGGGCGCCCGAGACGGCCCACTCATTCGAGCCCGCGGCGCACTCGGCACAGCCGCCGCGTTCGCTGCCGATCAAGGCGCGCAGTCCTGGCAGGTCCCGGTCGCCCGCGGCGCCGATCTGCGACTCGTCGAGTGGGATGGCCGGGAGCTCCGGCTGCGGGTCGCTGATCCCGGGTTGGCTTGCGACCGGCGGGTGATCTCTCCAGGAGCCGGTCGGGTAGAGGTCGGCTGCCAGCTGCGGCCCGAGGATCGAGCTCACCCGCTCCCGCGCCAGCTTGTCCTCCCAGAAGGTATCGAGGGTCTGCGCCATGGAGAGTGCGACCAGCACCGTATCGAGCGGACGCCAGGGCGCGGGCCTGTAGCGGAGCAGGCGGAACTCGGCGGGCAGGTCGTCGGGATGGTCCTCGATGAAGCGGTTGACCCCGCTCGCATAGGCTTCCATCTGGTGGAGCTGGCCGGGCGGCAGGGTGGCCACGATGCGCTCGGCGGTGGGCCGGAAGGCCAGCACGCGCTGCGCGCGATCGTGCTCGACGAGCTTGGAACCGAGGATCGCAGCCGCCTCGCCCGCGGCCAGCCGGCGCGCCATGTCCATCTGCCAGAGCCGGTCCTGCGCGGTCACGTAGCCCTGGGCGCGGAGCAGGTCGTCCACGCTCGAGGCCTCGATATGCGGCACCCCGTGCGCATCGCGCCGCACGGTCACCGGTGCGGACAGCCCGGCGAGCTGCGCCTCGCCATCGAGCTGCGGAAGCGCCGCCTGCATGGCCCGGCGCAGCCAGATCGAGCCGCCGGCGGCCGCGACCAGGGCGAGGACCAGGATCAACAGGATGCCGATCCCCGTGACCCGGGCCAGGCGCAAGGGGCGCTGCGTTTGCCTCCAGGTTCGCTGAGAGCTACTCACGCTCAGATTCTCTCATCCCTGCGCGGGCGGCCGGGGCGTTGCCTGGGTGCGGGGCGGAGCGCTGCCCTGGATGCAGGGCGGGGCG
>CAZZYH010000297.1:0-781 GCA_964658225.1 Vulcanimicrobiota bacterium
GGCCGTACCAGCGATTGGCCGTACCAGGATGGGGATGAAGGATGGGGAGGAAGCGGCTTGCCGCGTAAACCGATCGTCACCTGAGTTTTGAGGAGAGACTACTTTGGCACGTTATACCGGACCTGTTTGCCGCCTTTGCCGTCGCGAAGGCATGAAGTTGTTTTTGAAGGGCACCCGTTGTTTTTCGGATAAGTGCGCGATCGAGAAGCGCAACTTCGCGCCCGGCCAGCATGGACAGAGCCGCAAGGCGAAGATCGTGGGTTACGGTCTGCAGTTGCGCGAAAAGCAGAAGGCCAAGCGCATCTACTTCTCGCTCGAGGGCCAGTTCCGGGCCTACTATGAGAAGGCATCGACGCAGACGGGCAACACCGGGGCCTTGCTGCTGCAGCAGCTCGAGTGCCGTCTGGACAATGTCGCCTATCGGCTCGGGTACGCGAGCTCGCGTCGCCAGGCGCGCCAGATCGTGCGGCATGGGCACGTCGAAGTCAACGGCCGCAAGGTCAACATTCCTTCTTACCAGGTTTCGGTCGGGGACGAGATCAAGATTCGCCCGAACTCCGCGAAGCTGACCGTGATCGAGGGTGCACGCGAGTTTGCCTCGCACCAGCCTGCGCCGGCTTGGCTTTCGACCAACCCGGCAGAGATGTCGGGCAAGATTGTCGCGCTGCCCCGTCGCGAAGATATTCAGCTGCCGGTGAACGAGCAGCTGATTGTTGAGCTTTACTCGAAGTAAAAGCCCAACCGCCCCCTGCGCGGCTGGCGGCCGCTTCGGGGTAGGCAT
>CAZZYH010000297.1:791-2706 GCA_964658225.1 Vulcanimicrobiota bacterium
CGCCGCAGAGGCGCCGCAGAATAGGTTGGCCTCGTTCTACCGGGGAGCAACACATTGCTTCGCGCCGCGGCGTCTGCCCGCACCAGAGGCTTCGCCGTACGCGCAGGGCAAGTTGAGTGTTTCGCAGGACCGCGCACGACCGAGCAGAATGCTTCGCGAGGCTGCGCACAGGAGAATCACATGTTGTGGAGAGGTTTCCAGCGTCCCAAGCGTCTGGCTGTCGATACCGAAACACTGACCGACAGCTATGGCAAGTTCAGTGCGCAGCCCTTTGAGCGCGGCTTCGGCACCACGATCGGCAATGCGCTGCGGCGTACCCTGCTGTCCTCGATCGAAGGCGCGGCAGTGACCGCGGTCAAGATCGAAGGCGTGCTGCACGAATTTCAGTCGATCACCGGCGTCGTTGAGGACGCGACCGACATCATCCTGAACCTGAAGCAGGTTCCGTTCAAGCTCAGCGGCGAGGGGCCGAAGGCGCTCTACCTGCGCGTCGAGCAGCCTGGCGTGGTCACCTCCGGCATGATCGAGGCCGATGGCGATGTCGAGATCCTGAACAAGGATGTGTATATCGCGACTGTCTCCGAGGGCGGCAACCTGGACATGGAGATGCGCCTCAAGCGTGGTCGCGGCTACATCTCGGCGGACAAGAATTTCGATCAGGATCTGGGCATCGGGTTCATCCCCGTCGACTCGGTGCACTCGCCGGTGCGGAAGGTGAATTACGCGGTCGATGCGGCGCGTCTCGGGCAGATCACCGACTACGACAAGCTTACGCTCGAGGTCTGGACCAATGGTTCGGTCATGCCGGCCGATGCGGTCGGCCTGGCGGCGAAGCTACTGAAGGATCACATGTCGATCTTCATCAACTTCGAGGAAGAGATCGAGCTTGAGGGCCACAATGAAGAAGGCCGGATGCAGCTGCGCAACGACAACCTGAACCGGTCTGTCGAAGAGCTGGAGCTGAGCGTTCGGAGTTACAACTGCCTGAAGAACGCGAACATCCAGTCGATCGGCGAGCTGGTCCAGAAGACCGAAGCCGAGATGCTGAAGACCAAGAACTTCGGTCGCAAGTCGCTCAACGAGATCAAGGAAATCCTCGCACAGATGGGCTTATCGCTGGGCATGAAGATCGACGAGAACGGTAACGCAGTTCCCGGGCCGACCAGCATCCTGCCTTCGGCAACGCTGGCCGCGGCGAGCTACAGCCGCTTCGACGATGAGGAAGATGAGATCCTCGACGAGGACGTGGATATCCCGCTTCAGAACGAGCCTGAGAACTTCTAATTATTTGCATGCCGCCCGGCGTGGACGCGCCGGGCGGCAAGGGCTCTGAAACCAGATGTACGAGACTTTTCCCAAGACAAGAGAGACGTTATGCGCCATCGTAAAGCAGGATTCAAACTCGGACGCAACCCCAGTCACCGTCGCGCGCTGCTGCGCAACCTGACCACGTCCGTTCTTCTGGAAGACCGTGTCGAGACGACCGTCACCAAGGCCAAGGCCGTGCGTCCTCTCGTTGAAAAGATGATCACGCTGGGCAAAAAGGGGGATCTGCACTCCCGTCGCCAGGCGCTGGCTTTCATGATGACCCGAGAGTCGGTCACCCGTTTGTTTGACACCGTCGCGCCCCGCTATGGCGATCGCACCGGCGGGTACCTGCGCATCGTCCGGACCGGCTTCCGCAAGGGCGATGGCGGCGAGACTGCCTTCATCGAGCTGCTCGGCGCCGAGCAGGTGCTCGATGAGAAGCGGCAGAAGCGCGCCGAGGCTCGCGAAAAGAAGCGCGAAGAGATGCAGAGAGCGATGGCTGAGCAGGGCGGCGGGGAAGAACCGCAGGCCTAGGTTTTTGGGGAAAGTCCGCACCCAGGGCGCGCCACGCCCAGAGCGCGCCGTACCGAAAACCCGCCCGCCAAAA
>CAZZYH010000298.1:0-2670 GCA_964658225.1 Vulcanimicrobiota bacterium
CCGGTCAACAGCGGCCTCGTGCCGCACGGATCGGCCGGGCCCGTGCCTGGAGTGGGCGCCGGCCTGCGCTTGAGCCGCTCCCCGCCCCGAGCCGCGTGGAAGGGCGGCCCGCGAACGCCGCTACCCCGGTAACCAACCGGTCGCCCCTACCCTTTGCGCTTTCCAGAAAGTGTTGCAGTGCCATAAACTAGGCCCTAACACCAAGGCCACCCATGACCCCTACTGAGACAGTACGCCCCGTGAGCGTCGAGAAGAAGCTGTTCCCGTCGTCTTCGGGAGAGATGTTCGGCAACTACTTTTACCCGGATCGCAAGTGGAGCTTCAAGAAGCACGATCTGCTCGATGCGCGGGCGCGACGGCTCTTTGAGACCACCGCGCTCGGCTGCTCGGTGGACGCGTACCCGTTTCAGACGCCGCTCGACGCCCGTTCCGGGCCCTGCGTGCAGGCCGACGGTTACCAGATGCTGATGCTGTCCTCCTACGATTATCTGGGCCTGATGGGGGATCCTCGCGTCGATGCTGCGGCCATCGATGCGGTCAAGCGGTATGGTACGGCGGCCGGCGGAGCGCGCCTGCTGACCGGGACGCTCGACATTCACCACAAGCTCGAGCGGGCCATTGCCCAGTGCAAGGGGACCGAAGCGGCGCTCAATTTCAGCTCCGGCTACCTGGCCAACCTGGCCGTGCTGACCTCGATTTTCGGGCCGGCAGACCGGGTGATCGCAGACACGCTCTGCCATCGCAGCCTGATGGATGCCTGTCGCATGTCCGGCGTGCAAGTGCAGCGCTTTGAGCACAATGATCCCGAATCGCTGCGGCACCAGATCCAGAACGGGCCGGCTGCCAACCGCACGCTGATCATCTCCGAGGGCGTCTTCTCGATGGACGGCGATATCTGCTGCCTCCCGGAGCTGGTGGCGATCAAAAAGGAGTTCGGCTGCTTCCTGATGATGGACGATGCGCACGCGGTGGGGGTCCTGGGCGCGACCGGGCGCGGCTGCGATGAGCACTTCGGCATCGAGACCAGCGAGGTCGATATCTGGACCGGCTCGCTGGCCAAGTCGATCCCCTCGAACGGAGGCTTTGTCGCCTGTTCGCAGGAGCTGGCCATCTTTATGCAGCACGCGGCCTCGCCGTACATCTTTTCGGCCGCTACCGGGCCGGCCTCGGTCGCGGCGGCCATCGCGGGCTTTGCCATCCTCAAGCAGGAGCCGGAGCGGGTCGCCCGGCTGCGCGCCAACGGCGACTTCCTTCGCGCCGGGCTCAAAGATCTTGGCTACGACACGGGTATGTCGGAGACGGCGGTGGTTCCGCTGATGCTCGAAGACGAGGCCACCACCGCCCTGTTTGCGCGCCGTCTGCGCGACTATGGCATCCTGGCAACGCCGGTCATGTTCCCGGCGGTGCCGCAGGGTGGGGCGCGGCTGCGGCTCTGCGTCACGGCTGCCCATACGATCGAGCAACTGCAGTTCGCGCTCGACGCGTTTGCCTCCATGCGCGACCAGTAGGTCTGCACGACTGGGAAGAGCGATGGCGGTTCTGGTTTCCGGCGCGAGCGGTTTTTTGGGTGGCCGCCTGGTCGAGATGCTGGTCGAGCGCGGGGAGCAGGTCACGGTCGTCGCTCGCATGGGCTCGCGTGTGCGGGAGTTTGCCCCCGCTCCGGGCGGCCCGGCGGTGCAGGTTTTGCGGACTGAGCTCTCCCCGGCCGCGGCCTTCAGCAAGTCCGACCAGTGCTTGCGCGAGGCCGCTCGAAGCGCAAGCTACATCTATCACTGCGCCGGTTGCTCGACCGACTGGGCGAGCCCGGCGACCTACCACGACGGCAATGTACTGGCGACACGGGCGATGCTTGCCGCGGCTGCCCAGGCTCCGGAACTCAAGCGTTTTGTGCATGTGAGCACGACGGACGTGTACGGATACCCGCGGGTGCCCTGCCCGGAGACCGGTCCGCTGCGGGACGTTCAGCTCGGCTACAACCACACGAAGATCCTGGGCGAACAGGCCGTCTGGGCGGCCAAGGCCGCGGGCCTGCCGGTGACCGTGCTGCGTCCGGCGACCATCTATGGGCCGCACGGCACGGCGTTTGTGACCGACATCGCGAAGCTGCTGCGCGAGCGAACCATGGCCTACGTGGGCGGGGGACGGGTGCCGGGCGGGTTCGTCTATGTGGACGATGTCTGTGCGGCCATGATGGCTGCAGCGCACACGCCAGCGGCAAACGGGGAGGCCTTTAACCTGTCGAGCCTGCGGGGAGAGAGCTGGAAGCAGTACTGTGTGCTGCTGGCTGCGGCGCTCGGGCTGCCCGCTCCCTGGATCAACCTGCCGTTCGGGGTCGCGCTGGGGCTGGCGGCGGCGATGGAGGCGCCCCACCGGTACCTGAGGGTGCCCGGGCGGCCATTGTTGACGCGGCACGCGGTCTACCTGCTGGGCCGGGACCAGGAATTTCCAAGCCGCAACGCGCAGACCGTCTTCGGGTACGCGCCGCGGGTTTCGCTCGAGGAAGGCGTGGCCCGGTCGGCGGCCTGGCTAGAGGGGCAGGCCTCGGGGTAGAGGCCTGCTCAGGGATGCGAGGGGGGCCACCGCAAGAGGAAACCGCCGCGCCGGCCGGCGTCGCGGGAGCGCGAGCGGCGTCGAACCTGCGCGTCCCGCGCGCTGCGGCCGGGAGTTGCG
>CAZZYH010000299.1:0-2629 GCA_964658225.1 Vulcanimicrobiota bacterium
AACGAGCCTGGATCGTGCATGCCGCCGATCCGGGCTCGTCTGCTTTGCTCAAGGGGGAAAGCTTAAAACTCGTTCCAGAGATACTGGTTATACACCTCGTGGTGGAACTGAACCTCGCTCGGCTTCACAAACGTGCCCAGCAGCCGCGGACAACGATCCGCCGAGGCCTGCTTCAGATCGGCAAACCGCGCCTTCACATCTTCGCCAAGTAACTTCGTGATCCAGTCCGCCTTGCGAAAGTCTTCAATCGCCGTGTAGATGTTATCCGGAAGATAGCGCGAGGCCTGCCGCAAGTTATCGATCTTGGCTAACTCACCCTCCAGGCCGGAGCGGAAGATCGAGTAAAGCACCAGGTAGGGATTCGCATCCGGACCAACCGAGCGAACTTCGACCCGCATGCTCTTCTCATTCCCGATCGGCACCCGCACCATCGAGCCGCGATCGGTGGCCGAAGCCTTGATCTGGTTCGGCGCCTCGAAGTGCGGATCGAGACGCCGGTAGGCGTTCACGCTCGGATTGAGGATCAGGCAGATGTCGTTGCCGTGGGTCAGGATGCGGTCGATGAACTCCCAGCCGAAGGAGGAAAGCTTCTCCTGTCCGTTCGCGTCCCACATCAGGTTCTTGCCGCCCTTGGTGATCGACATGTTGGTGTGCATGCCGCTGCCATTGACGCCGACCACCGGCTTGGGCAGGAATGAGGCCGTCATGCCCAGCTGCTGTGCAATCTGGCGGCAGATCAGCTTGTACAGCTGGATCTGGTCGGCGGCCGCCACCACCTCGCCATAGGTGTAGTTGATTTCGAACTGCGAGGGCGCCACCTCGGGATGGTCCTTCTCATTCTCAAAGCCCATCGCCCGCTGTACGTCGGCCGCGCGATCGATAAACTCGCGCAGCGGATCGCCCGGAAGCGAGTGGTAGTAGCCGCCATGGTTGACGTACTCGAACTTGCCCGTCTGATGGAAGTTTCGTTCCGCGTCCTGCCCGGCGAAGAGAAAGCCTTCGATCTCGTTTGCAGCATTCAGCGTAAAGCCGTCCTTGTCGAACTTCTCCTGCGCGAAAGCCTTCAGCACCCCGCGCAGGTCGCCCGCGTAAGGGTTGCCCTGCTTGTCGATCACCTCGCCGAAGACCAGCACCTTACCCGGGCCGAAGACATCGGCCGGCGGCCAGTAGAACGCGGCCCAGTCAATGCCCAGGCGCAGGTCGCTCTCACGCTGAGCGGTAAAGCCGCGGATCGAAGAGCCGTCAAAGGTCAGGTTGTCATAGCTGCCGATCAGGAACTTCTTGTCGTAATCGAGCATGTGCAGACGGCCTTCCAGATCGCTGAACAGCACCGTCACGGCCTTGATCCGTGTCTCCTCGGTCAGGTACTTGAGCCGCTTGTCGCGAATCTCATCTGCCGGTACGCGGTTCTTGCGGTCCAACTTGGCCTGTAGGTTTAATTCTTCCAGTTCAGCATAGGGGAGCGAAAGGAAAGTACGCAGTTCGGTTGACATGGATCTCCTTGAAGGTGGGTGGGCGAAGAGCAGTTCGGCATGCTCCAGCCAGCGCCTCGCCGGGCCGGTCAAGCCGACGCTCGCTTCAGGGTAATGCGCGGGGTCTATGGAAGCCATGGAGATAGGGCAAAGTGATGCGGAGTATTAGGTCTCTTTATGGACCCGAGACGATTGCAGGCGGATGTGCGCCGCGCGGATCCGGGCTATGCTCGAAAGACGTGATCGCGCACCAGGCTGAAGCCGTCGTCCTCCGCACCTGGCCTGTTCACGAGGCCGACCAGATCGTCTCGCTGCTTACCCGCGACGCAGGCAAGATCCGGGGCGTGGCCAAGTCCGCCGCCCGGTCACGGCGGCGCTTTGGCGGCGCGCTTGAACCCATGACCCACGTGCGGGCCAGCTACGTCGTGCGCCCCCGGCAGGAGCTGGTGCGCCTGGACTCCTTTGAGATCATCCGCTCGCCGCTCTCCGACCCCGTGGACTATGCCCGCGTCGCCGCGCTGTGCTTCTATGCCGAGGTGCTCGAAGAGATGCTGCCGGAAAACGATCCGCAGGACGCCATCTTCCGTCTGCTGCTGGGCGTGCTCGCGCAGACCCGCGTGGACTGCGTCTGGATGCCGGTGACCTACTTTGCGCTGTGGATGACCCGTCTGATGGGCTGGATGCCGGACCTGAGCTCCTGCACGCTGTGCCGGCGTCGCTTTGCCGGGGAGGAACGCGCCTGGTGGCTGGCTGGCCTGGATGGGCTCTTTTGCGAAGAGCATCGCAAGCTCGCCAGCGTGCCGCTATCCGCGGCTTCGATCGCCCTGGCCGATCGCATGCTGCATGCGCCGGTCCAGGCATTTGCGGGGATGCCGTGGCCGCGCCGGCACGCGGCCGATCTGCGCCGCTTCGCAACCCAGGCGCTCGAGCGCCACCTGGAACATGCGCTCTCGAGCGTGGGCGCCCTCAGCAGGCTGGGCAGCTAGCCGCCGGGCGCTCCATCGCGTCTGGCTCCGGCGACGGGCGGCTCGGCAAGCGGCAACAGATCCCGTCACGAAGATCGCGCCAGAACCCGCTTGCGATCTACGGTCGCCTCTTCTGGACGCGCGCCGAGAACCCGCGGGGCAGCTCCTTTGCTCTGCCTTCGCTCTGCCTTT
>CAZZYH010000300.1:0-2622 GCA_964658225.1 Vulcanimicrobiota bacterium
GGCCTAGCTCAGCACCCGCGAGACGCCGTAGACTACCGCCACCAGGCCAATCGTGATCAGCACCGCGCGCTTGCCCATCCCGGCACCTGCCTCGGTCTCCTCGCCCGGCATCGCCATGCTCGCCGCCCGCCGCGGAGCGTGCGAGACCAGGCCGACCACGATGAGAAACACACCCATAAACATACAGACCCAGTGCGAGATGTTCGTCGAAAGGTGCATGGGGGAGCTCCGGCTATGCGCGGAGTGAAAGCAGCCGCGCGGCTCTCACTTTACACCTGTTCCCTGACATCTTTCGAGACGGCGATTGGGTACTGCGGTTCGGTCATCCGTTTCGGGTCCAGAATCTCAGCGATCTGATCTTCGCTCAGCAGCTTTCTGGCCCGGGCGATGGCGATGATTGTCTGCCCGGTGGCGATCGACTCCTTGACAATCTCGGCTGCGCGCGTATACCCGATGTAGGGATTGAGCGCCGTGGCGAGCGAGACGGTGGACTGCGCGTAGCTTTCGCAGCGAGCCTGGTTGGCGGTAATGCCGGCAATGCAGCGGGCGTCGAACTGGTGGAGTGTGTTGGCCAGGATGGTGATCGACTGCAGCGTGTTGTAGGCCATGGTCGGCATCATCACGTTGAGCTCCAGTTGGCCGGCCTGGATGGCCATGGCGGTTGCGGCATCGTTGCCGACGACCTGAAAGCCGACCATGGCGGCCAGCTCGGGCAGCACCGGGTTGATCTTGCCCGGCATGATGGAGGAGCCGGGCTGGAGCGAGGGGAGAAAGATTTCGGCGAAGCCGGTATTCGGCCCGGAGCTGAGCAGGCGGATGTCGTTTGCGATCCGGATCAGCTCCAGGCCCACGCCACGCAGCGCCGAGGAGACCTCGCCCATAGCGGCATTGGACTGCATGGCCCAGCGCATATCCTCGGCCGGGGTCAGCCTCTGGCCGGAGAGCGCGGCCAAGTGCCGGACGGCGAGCGCGCGATAGTCTGGGTGGGTGTTGATACCGGTGCCGACCGCCGAGCCGCCCAGGCCGAGCTCCCGCAGCGATTCGGCCGCCGAGGCCAGAAAGCGGCCGCCCTTGGCAAAGGCCAGCCCGTAGGCGGCGAACTCCTGCCCCAGCCGGATCGGCACCGCATCCTGCATGTGGGTGCGGCCGGACTTCATCACCCCGTCGAACTCCTCAGCTTTGGCGGCGAAGGTGGCGGCGATGGCGTCGATGGCGGGGTAAAGGGTGTCGAGCGCCAGCAGCGTGCCCAGACGCATGCCGGTCGGGAACACATCGTTGGTCGACTGGCCATAGTTCACATGGTCGTTGGGGTGCACGTGCGCATACGCGCCCAGGCCTGATCCCGGTACGCCGCCGAGCAGCTCGTTGGCCCGGTTCGCGATCACCTCGTTGACATTCATATGGAAGCTCACCCCGGCCCCGGCCTGGAACACATCAACGAGGAACTCGGCGTTCCACCGGCCGGAGGCGACCTCGGAAGCCGCGGTGACGATGGCGTCGGCGCGCTCCTGTGCAACCAGGCCGAGTTCCTTGTTGGCCAGCGCGGCGGCCTGCTTGACCAGGCCAAAGGCGCGGATCAGCAGGGGATGCGCCCGCAGCCCGGAGATGGGATAGTTCTCGATCGCGCGGGCAGTCTGCGCGCCGTAATAGGCCCCTGCCGGCACTTCAACGAAGCCGAGCGAATCTTTTTCTTGGCGAACCTCTGGCATTGCGGCAAACTCCTGTCCCATGAGTGGACCCAGCAAATATTTGCAAACCGGGCGGTTTCCCCCGGAAAGACTGAGTATAGCGGGCCGGGCAGAGCCAGACCGCGCCGGCAGCGCGCAGTCGCCCGCATGCAAAAAAATTTGAAAGCCAGAAGCGGATCGTATGCGGAGCATCGCTGCGGCAACCTCGAGGGGTATGCATCGCAACGTCGAACCCTCGATTCTCTATTTCGGTACGCCTGTCGTGCTGATCAGCACCTTGAATGACGACGGAACCGCTAACCTCGCTCCCATGTCCTCGGCCTGGTGGCTGGGCTGGAACTGCATGCTCGGCCTCGGCGCCAAGGCGCACACCGCGCAGAACCTGCTCCGCGAGAAGGAGTGCGTCCTGAACCTGCCCTCGGCGCAGATGGCCTCTACCGTGAACCGCCTGGCGCGGCTTACCGGCTCTTGCCCGGTGCCGCCGCACAAGGTCGCGATGGGCTACCGCCACGAGAGAGACAAGTTCGGGGTGGCGGGGCTGACCGCGTCGGCGGCCGAGCTGGTCCGCGCCCCTTGTGTCGTCGAGTGTCCGGTGCAGCTCGAAGCGGTGCTCGAAACCGTGCGGCCCTTCGGCAACCGGCCGGACAAGGCGCCCGGCGCATTCGCCTTCGAGGTCAGGGTGGTACGGGCGCATGTAGAACCCTCGTTGTTGATGGAGGGCTTCGAGGATCGGATCGATCCGGATCGCTGGCGTCCGCTGATCATGAGCTTTTGCCAGTTCTATGGGCTGGGCGAGAAGGTGGGGCCATCGACACTGGCGCAAATTCCGGAGCGCCTGTACCGGCCCGTGGCGCAGATGCACCGATGAGCCCGGCGGGCACGCATGCGGGCGTTGCGAGCAGAACCCGCCGCCCGCATTGCGGCGGCCTGCGCT
>CAZZYH010000301.1:0-2617 GCA_964658225.1 Vulcanimicrobiota bacterium
GGGTCGCGTGATGTTCCATATGATCCACGCCAGCGACCATCCCGAAGCACATAAGCTTATGAAGCGGGCCTACAAGCATGTGCTTGATGTCCCCGAGAGCGACGAGCAGTTGCTTCTCGAGCTGTCCGAACACGTTTGAGGACAGCGGGCTGCAATGAGGAGCGCCCGGAGTAGCCGAGCCTTGATGGCAGCTCAAAGCTCTTCTAAGTGGCCTTAAAATCCGACGAAACTGTTGCCAATCGAATTTGCGCAAAGCGCCATTCGATTTTGCGCGCTACAGCAACGCAGACCGGTGTATCCAATGGCGGAACGGGGTGAGTATAGATCGGGATGAAAGGACGGGGATGAAATTATGCTGCCGGCATTGTTTCCAAACGCAAATCCCAACGGTTTATCCCCATGAGGTGCTGCGAGCAGGGGCGATGGAGGGAAGCGAGAGAGGAGAGAGAGAGTGTGTGTGTGAGTTCAGAAAGATCATAAAACCGGAAAGAGCCACCCCGACCTCCCTCATTCCTGTGCCCGTCACAGGAATCCAGCCGCCCAAGTCTTTGGGCGATAAACACTTTCCTCGCCAACAAAGAGTCCTCCCACGGCGCAGACGCGCCGTGACTGGATTCCTGTGACAGGCACAGGAATGAGGGAAGTGGGGACGTGCGCTAAGCAAAGTATTGAAAATTCGAGTTATCGAGGTGTCCAACTCCGTGAAAGAAGGATCGATTTCTGCCACGTATTTCTAAGGCCCAACTTCGCCTTAGATGCGCACAACACCCTCATTCCTTTGCCCGTCACAGGAATCCAGCCGCCCAAGTCCTTGGGCGATAAACACTTTTCTCACCAACAGAGAGTCCTCTCACGGCGCAGACGCGCCGTGACTGGATTCCTGTGACGAGCACAGGAATGAGGGAGCCGGGGGCGTCAGGGCGAGGTTGGAGTTTAAAGCGTTTGGCAGTTATGGATATATTTTTCAATACCTGCTCAGTCTGTGGATCCGCGCCACACACCTATGCTTGTGACGAGCCTACACGTGCGAGGGTTACCGCTTGTGGGCGACTCCAGCGCTGTCGTGCCGGGTTTCCACCGTTCTACAGGCCGTGAAGATAGTGGGAGATGTCTTGCCAATCCGGGTTGGTGGTCTCGATCAGGTTTAGCTTCCATTGTCGGGGCCACTTTTTCATCCTTTTCTCGCGGGTGATCGCGGCTGTCAGCAGATCGTGCTCCTCGAACCAGACCAGCGTTTTCACACCGTGTCGCGAGGTGAAGCCAGGGGTCAGTTCATTCTGGTGGTCGTAAAGCCGGCCGGCCATATCCCGCGTCACGCCGATGTAAAGCGTACCGTTGCGTTTCGATGCGAGTATGTAGACGTAGCCTTTCATCGCCGTATCTTTGCGCGAGTATATCAGTAGGCACAATCAAAAATTGAAGCCTGGTTACCCGCCGATATTCTTCTCCTTTCTTCTCCCATGGCCCGCTCAAACCCTGCGGCCGATGCGGTTGCGGGTTTGGGAGGGGCTTTCGGCGAACTGGGTGCGGTAGCTGCGGGAGAAGGCGGAGGCCGAGTTGAAGCCGGTGGCGGCGGCGATGTCGGCAAAGGTGGCCGGTGTCTCGATCACCTTGCGGCGGGCGGCGTTGAGGCGGAGCGCGAGGTAGTGGACGTGGGGCGGGACGCCGACGCTTTCGCGGAACAGCGTTTGCAGATGGCGGGCGCTGAGCCCCGCGCGCCTGGCGAGGCGGGCGAGCGACAGGGGCTGCTCGACGGTCTCTTCCATCAGCCGCACCGCGTGGGCGACGCGGGGATCGTTCATCCCGAACGCTGCCGTCGACGGCATGACCTGCGTGTTGCTGCGGGAACCGGCCTGCTCGTAGATGAACAGCCGGGTTACCTCCAGTGCCAGCGAATAGCCCTGCCGCCGCCGGATGATTTCGAGCATCAGGTCAACTGTTGGCAGCGAGCCGCCGGTGGTGATGCGCTTGCCGTCGATGACGAAGCGCTCGCGCACCATCCGTACCTGCGGATAGGCGGCGGCAAAATCGTCGAAATCCTCCCAATGGGTCGTGGCCGCCACGTTGTCGAGCAGGCTTGCTTCCGCCAGCAGCCATGTCCCGGATTCGATGCCGGCGATGACGGTGCGATAGCGCGCGGTCTGGGACAGCTGCATCTTCAGGGCCGGCGTGGCGCTGCGCTGCCAGTTGTAGGCACCGAGCACGAACAGCGGCGTCGTCTCCCTGGCAGGACGGAAGGCGGCATCGACGGGGATCTGGATGTTGCTCGTCGTCTGCACCGGAGCGCCGTCGGGGGTGAACAATCGCCACCGGTAGATCTCGCTGCCGGCAATGCGGTTGGCGCCTCGCAGCGGCTCGATGACCGAAGCGATCAGGATCAGGTTGGTCTCTGGCAGGATCAGAAGGTCGATATCCAGCCGGGCGTTCGACGAGGTCAGCATAGGGATCGGGGTCCATTTCCGATAATGTATAATCTACTTCCGAAAATGCAAAGCAATCCTCTCCGTCATGCCGCGTAATCCGGTCAACCAATGGAGACCCAAATGCCTCTTGCCATGAATCGCGATGTGTTCATCACCTGTGCCGTCACCGGTGCCGGCGATACGGCTTCGAAGTC
>CAZZYH010000302.1:0-2586 GCA_964658225.1 Vulcanimicrobiota bacterium
TGCGATCGGTGCAATGTTTGCAATGGGTGCGGTCGAAGCAGTGGGTGTGATCGGTTCGATTGGTGCAATGGTGCGGTGGGTGCAACGGGTGCGATGCGAGGACGCAGCCATCGCCATGCTTCTCGCTCAGAGCAGAGGAACTGTCATCCTGAGCCCGGCCCTGGCCAAGGATCTGCGGTTCGCCATGGGAGAGGGCAAGAGGCCCTGGCTGCCCGGCGAGCGCGGCTATTTGTAACCGTCAAGCCTTTATTTGAAAAACAGCACTTCTCCCGCCCTCTCCGCCGCAAACCGGGGGGGGACCAGCGCCTGGCGGGCGGCTACCGGTGGCGGCGATCGGTCGGCATACGCAGGTACTTGAGCCCGCGCGGGGGCGGCGCTGCGGTCCTCAACGACGCGCCCACCACGTTGACTGCGCGCGCGAACTCGCAGAGCTTCAGGCGCTCCGCTTCTGACTGGAAGCGAAACTGAAACGCCATCTGGAATCGCTCATAGTGCACGACCTTGCCAAACAGCTCCATACTCTGCTTCGGATGATTGAGCCGGATCCACCCTTCCGTCTCGAGCGGGAGCCTCTGCCGGAACTCGCCGCGCATGCCCGTCTCGCTGATGTTCTTGCACACGCCCAGGATGGCCGTCTCCCCGACGATCACATCCACGGGGAAGTCTGCCGAAAAACGGGGAAGCCGGTAGAGAAGATCTCGCATGGGTGCGCTATCGGCCGATCGAGGGAAAACTTTCAGGCCTATTTTGCGTCGCGCTCTTCTGAGGCCATGTCCGAGCAGCTTTGTTCGCCGGCTTTCCCTTTTTGAAACTCTGCGCCAAGGGGCGGCAATCGTTAGTACCGCTGGCCGCATTTCCCTTCCTTGCCAGGCCGGGCGGCCCTCTATATTCAAGAACGAATCTCCGACCGGAGGACTAGATGCAGGCACCACCAGGCGATCTTCCCGGCGGCTTGAGAGCCTTTCCCTCCGCCAGCTCTTCCCGCAACCCTCTCCAGAATGCCTTGCCGCCCTCGCTTTCGATTGCAGGACGGCGTCGCATTTTGGTTGTTGAAGACGATGCGCCTCTGGCCAGGCTGCTCGCAAGCGGCCTCGCAGCCGAATCCTTTACCGTCGATCTGGTGCATGACGGCGAAGCAGCAGCGCGGGCGCTCGAAGCCGAAGAGCACAGCCTGGTCATGCTCGATCTGAACCTGCCCAAGATGGATGGACTGAGCCTGCTGCAGCTGCTCCGCTCCACCCAGCCGCTGCTGCCTGTGCTGGTGCTGACCGGGCGCAGCCGTACCGAGGATATGGTCAAGGCGCTCGATCTGGGCGCGGACGACTGCCTGCTGAAGCCCTTCTCGCTGCTGGAGTTGATGGCCAGAGTGCGGGTGCTGCTGCGCCGAGCCGCGTCGGCGGGACCGGAGGCGGCCAAGCCGGCCGGCCTGCTGCTTGATCGCGCCGAGTTCCGCGTGGAGCGCCACGGGCGCCAGATCAGCCTCACCCCGCGGGAGTTCGCCGTGCTCGAGTTCCTGATGAAACACCGGGGAAAGCCGATCTCCCGCTCCACCCTCATGCAGGAGGTCTGGAACATGCCGCACGAAACCAACACGAATATCGTCGATGTGTACATGAAGTATCTCCGCGACAAGATCGACGGGGCCGGGGAAGAGAAGCTGATCCACACGGTGCGCGGCGTCGGCTATGTGTTGCGAAACGTGTAGACAGGGGGCGGTCGAAGGAGCCCACAGCCCCTCGCCGGATTTCTTTTACGCGAGCCTGCTCGATGCCATGCACGCGATGGCGCAGCCCCTGACTCTGCTCAGCTCGCATTTTTATCTGGCCGGGCCGGCCACCGGCCCGGTCTCAGAGCAGCTGCAGAACGATGCCGTGCGCGGCCTGGAGTATCTCTGCACACTCTTCCGGCTCATGCAGGAGCTGGTCCATGTACAAAGCTCGCCCGCGCAGCCGGCCGTTGTCCCGGCTGAGGATATTCTTGACTCGCTCGAGGCTGACGCCGAGGCGATCTTTGCCGGAAGCGGCCACCGCTTCGCGCTCTGCCGCCCGGCCCCGGGAGCGACGGCGGCCGTCGCGCCGGAAAAGCCCTGGCGCACCGGTCTCCCGCCAGCATCCATGCCAAGGCTGACCGCCGATCCCAAGCGCACGCGCCTAGCCCTGGTGAGCATGCTGCACCTGGCGCGCGCGGGCGCGCATCCCGGCTCCGCGGTGAGCTGCCATTGCGATTTCGATGCGCGCTGGCTCCGGCTACGTCTTCGACCGGAGCAGGTTTCGGGGAGCGCGCTCGAAGGCTCCTTTGACGAAGTAACGCGGCTGCATCTTGCGCTCGCCCGGGCCAACACGCTCGGCCAGGGTGCTGTCTTCTGCCTGGCCACGCAGCCCTTTGCCCTCGTGCTGGAGCTGCCTGTGCAGGGGTTTCCCGGCTGAGCCTGAGCGCGGGGTCGTCGAAGCCAGGGGATCGGAAGCCCAGCATAGAAGCCGCGATCGGGGCTGAGCATCGAGGTTCTGGATTCAGGCCAAAGTCCTGCGGTGGGCGTTCGCGGTGGCCGCTTGGGCTGGCCGCTTGGGCTGGGCGTTTGCGCTGGGT
>CAZZYH010000303.1:0-2585 GCA_964658225.1 Vulcanimicrobiota bacterium
GGCTTATTTTCCGGGTTCCAGGCTTCCCCGCGCGGGTAGGGCTCATCCCTTCCACCATGAGCCTTCTCGATCAGCTTCAATCCGTCATCGGCGGGGCCGCCCGGCAGGGTGAAGGCCAGGTCTCGCCCGAGCAGCATGCCTCCGTCTCGCAAGCCTTGATCTCCTCGCTCGCCCAGCACCCGGGTGGTGTCGGCGGCCTGCTCGACTCCTTCCGCCAGAACGGCATGGGCAGCCATGTCGACTCGTGGGTCAAGAGCGAGCCGGGCCAGGGCGCGCCGCCTCCTCTCAACCCCGAGCAGGTGCAACAGGGCGTCCCCTCTTCGCTGATCGGCAATATCGCCGAACGCACGGGCCTGCCCCAGGGGGTCGTCACGACCGCGCTGGCAGCAGCCTTGCCGCTGGTCATCCAGCACCTGACCCCCAACGGCCAGGTGCCCGAGCAGGGGCAACTCGGCGGCCTCGCCCAGGGGCTCCTGTCGAAGTTCCTCTAAAGCAACCGGGGCGGGCCTGTTTCCCAAGCGCCCGCTCGTCCGCCCTAGTTTTGGAGCGTCTCCCCAAAGCGTTTCGCTTGAAATCTTGCATGATGGTGAAATCCACCCCGCGCGCCACCTGCGGCGCGGGTTCCACCGCGTTTATCACCCGCTGTTTGACTCCCCCGCAGTCATGTTCTGCGCAACCCCCCTCCAGCTTCAATCCCCGGTGCTACCCTCAAGTCTGGTCTCTTTCCTATGGTGAATCCTTTCTCTCCCGGTCCCGGCATCCGCCCGGATCTGGCCGCGCGTTCGGGCTTGGCCGCGCCGGCAGCCGGCCCGTCGCGCTTTGTGCGTGCCTGCCTGCGCCAGCCCGTGGATCGCACCCCGGTATGGTTTTTACGTCAGGCCGGCCGCTACATGGCGGAGTACCAGGCGGTCCGCAAGCATCACTCGCTGCTGGCCATCTGCAAGCAGCCCGAGCTCGCGGCCGAGGTCACGATCACCGCTGCCGAAAAGCTCGGCGTGGACGCGGCCATCATCTTCGCGGACCTGCTGCTGCCCTTTGAATGCATGGGGTTGCCCTTTGAGTTCCTCGCCGGCGAGGGCCCGGTTGTGCACCACCCGGTTCGCTCGCGCGAGGCCGTGGACGCGCTGCGGACCGACCGCGCCGCCGAGCTCGGCTATGTCGGAGAGGCGATCCGCCGGGTCGCGGCCCACTTTGCAGGCCGCGTTCACGACGATACAGACGATGCGCTGGGCATCATCGGCTTCATCGGCGCGCCCTTTACCCTGGCCAGCTACATGATCGAGGGCTCCGGCTCGCGGCAGTACGTGCACACCAAGACGCTGATGTATCGTGAGCCCGCAGCCTGGCAGCGGCTGCTCGAAAAGCTGGTCCTCGTGCTGACCGCGTATGCCCGGCAACAGGTCGATGCGGGCGCGGACGTGATCCAGATCTTCGATAGCTGGGCGGGCGCGCTTTCGATTGCCGACTACCGCGAGTTCGTGCTCCCGGTTACCCGGACGCTGGTGCGCGCGGTGCAGGCGATGGGCGTGCCGGTGATTTACTTCGGCGTGGACACGGCCAGCCTGCTGCCCGCGATGCGCGAGACGGGCGCAGATGTGCTCGGCCTGGACTGGCGCACGCCGCTCGCCAGCGCCTGGCATGGGCTCGACTACGCCTGCGCAGTCCAGGGCAATCTGGATCCGATCACGCTCTTTGCCCCGCCCGAGCTGCTGGACACGCGCGTGCAACAGGTGCTCGACGAGGCCGCGGGCAGGCCGGGGCACATCTTTAACTTAGGCCACGGCATCGTGCCCGGCACCCCGGTGGAGAACGTCCAGCGCGTGGTCGCCTATGTGCGCGAGCACGGCCGGCAGACCGCACCCCGGGAGGGAACTCGATGAGCAAGACCGCTATCCTGCTGCTGGCCCATGGAACCCCGGATGAGCTCTCCGATATCCCCAAGTACCTGAGCAATGTAGTGAGCGGGCGGCCCATGCCGCAGCACGTGGTCGATGAGATCACGCATCGCTACGGGCAGATCGGCAAGAGTCCTTTGACCGCCCTTACGCTCCAGCAGGGACAGCTTTTATCCCAGGCCATCGGCCTGCCTGTGTACGTGGGCATGCGGAACTGGAAGCCCTACATCGTGGACACCGTCCGGCAGATGAAGGCCGACGGGGTGACCGAGGCCGTGGCCATCTGCCTCGCCCCGCAGAACTCCCGCACCAGCACCGGGCTCTACCGGCGGGCCACGTTTGCCGAGGCCGGCGATGCGCTGCGGATCGAGTTTATCGAGGGCTGGGCCGACCATCCGAAGCTGGCCGATGCGTTCGCGGCGCGGCTGCAGCCGGTCCTGGCGAGGATGGGCGAGGAGACGGGCGGGCCGGCCTCGGTGCTGTTTACCGCGCACAGTGTGCCCTGCCGCACGATCCAGACCCCGGTCGCCGGGGCACCGCCGGCCGGACGGCCCGGCGCGGCCGGTGCGCCGGCCGCAAACGGCGTCCCGCCGAGCGAAGGCGCGGGTTCGCGCGAGCAGTCGCTCGCCCCCGAAGAGCGATCCGCCAGGGTATCCGCCGGAGCATCTATGGTGGCGCAAGCCGCCGAAG
>CAZZYH010000304.1:0-2502 GCA_964658225.1 Vulcanimicrobiota bacterium
CAGAAAAGACCTAGTCAGAAAAGACGTGGCCGGCACACCGGGGTCCGGCGGCCGCGAAGCCGCGCATGCGGAATCGATGCTTGCGCGCGCGGCCGTCCTCTAGGCAGGTTCGACTCGCCTGAGTCGGCCGCCCCCGTACTGAAAACGCGTACCTCGATACATGTCAGACTGGTTTGGACCGGAGGAGCATGGGCTTCAAGGGGCTGCGAACGATTCGAATCCAGCTGATCGGGAGCCTGGTGCTCTTTGAGCTGCTGGCGCTGGTCTTCTTTTCCGCGGTGCTGTTCAAGGAGCGCAGCGACGAGACCCATCAGCGCATGCTGCGGCGGCTGGACTACCAGGCCAGCGAACTGGAGGTGGTCAGCCGCCTGGCCCTGCGCGACAACAACATGGAGATGCTGCAGACCGTGGTCACCTCCATGCTGCAGTTTCCCACCATCTCGGCCGTGCTGATCACCGATCCTGCCGGTCTGGTCATCGCGGCTTCGGACGCGAAACGCAACGGCACCGCGGAGCTGACCCAGGGCGAGCGTGACCATCTCGCGGAGATTCATGCGCTCAAGATCATCAAGCACGGGAGCACGCACGTCGCCGTCATGCCCGTCCGGGTGCGCGGTCAGGTCGCGGCCTACATCCTGGTCTATCCCAACGAGAGCGCCAGCCGTTCGGACCTGAAGGAGGTCCTGCGCGTTTCGCTGCTGGGAGCGCTCGCGGTCATCCTGGCATGTACGCTACTCGCCACCCTGATCGCCCGTTCGCTCACGCACCCGCTCACCCGGCTGCTGGCCGCGACCAGGGCCATCATCCAGAACCCGGAAGACACCTCTGTGTTTCCCTTGCGGGTCACCAGCCGCAATGAAGCCGCGGACCTGACGATCGCCTTCAACTTGATGGTCGCCTCGATCGAAGAGCAGCGCCGCGGGCTGGGCGACACGCTGGCGCTGCTCGACTCGATGCTGGCCAATGCGCCGATCGGCATCGCTTTCTTTGACCGGCAGGGTCGCTTCGTACGCGTCAACCACTTCCTGGCCGAAAGCCACTCCCTCGGCGCCACGCGCTATCTGGGCCGTCGGGTCGAGGAGGTCTTTACTCCTGACGCCGCAGCGCTGCTTGTCTCGGCCATCGAGCAGGTCTTCGAGCAGGGGACCTCGGTGCAGGGCCTCGAGGTCTCCGGCCTCGACGTCGCGCACGAGGAGGGCGAGCCTGCCCAGGAGCCGCCCGGCGCCCGGACGTGGCTGGTCAACGTGTACCCGGTACGGACCGCCGACCAGCTGACCCGCTGGGCAGGCGTGGTGCTTACCGACATCACCCAGCGGCTGCGCACCGAACAGGCGCTGCGCGAAACCGAAAAGCTGGCCGTCACGGGCAGGCTCTCGGCCTCGATCGCGCATGAGATCAACAATCCTCTGGAGGCGGTGACCAACCTGCTCTACCTGCTTCGCCACCATGGTTCGCTCGGGCCGGAGGCAGTGCAGTGGGCAGAAGCAGCCCAGCACGAGGTTACCCGGGTGTCCGAGATCACCCAGCAGACCCTGCGCTTCTACCGCCAGAGCAGCGGCCCGCAGCAGGCGAACCTGGCCGAGCTGCTGGACTCCGTGTTGACCTTGCACCAGGGACGCGTGGCTACGTTGCAGGTGGTGCTGGACCGCCGCTACCGCCACGCGGGCGAGCTGCTCTGCTTCAACGGCGAGCTGCGGCAGCTGTTCGCCAACCTGGTTGGCAACGCGCTCGATGCCATGCAGCCCTCCGGCGGGCGCCTGTGCCTGTGCGTGCGCGAGTCGCGCTGCTGGAAGGACCCGCAGACCTCAGGGGTGCGGGTGACCGTGGCCGATACCGGGTGCGGGATGAGCCAAGCCGTGCGCAAGCGGATCTTTGAGCCCTTCTACACCACCAAGGAGGCGACCGGCACCGGGCTGGGCCTTTGGGTGAGCGCGGAGATCATGGCCAAGCACAACGTCCTGCTGAGGATCCGCAGCCGGGTACGCGGCCGGCGCAGCGAGGGCGCCGGCAGCGGCCACGCGGGAGCGGGCGGCACGGTATTCATGCTCTTCTTTCCGGCGATGATGGAGGAGCTGTCGGGAGCAGGCCGGGTGCCGACGCTCGAAGCCCATGCGGTTCCTTCCTGAGCCTGTCCCGGCCAGGGGGGCGAGGCGCGGGGCGCAACGACCCACGATCCTCTTTGTCGATCGCGCCGTGACCGCTGAGCCCGGCTAGGGAGCCGAGGCGCGGGGCGCGACGACCCACGATCCTCTTTGTCGATCGCGCCGTGACCGCTGAGCCCGGCTAGGGAGCCGAGGCGCGGGGCGCAACGACCCTCCTGCGGTCCGTCATCCGGTCCTGCGAACCAAGGGCGACGACCAGCGCCTCCTGCGCGCGCAGCTGCAGGATTCTTTGCAGAACAGCGGGCCTCTGCGCGGAGTAGCCGCCCGGGTTTTGCCTTCGGGACTGGAGAGGCGCGAGGCTCTGCGCCGTCCAGCGCGCGGGCCGCTAGGGGACGCCGCG
>CAZZYH010000305.1:0-2476 GCA_964658225.1 Vulcanimicrobiota bacterium
ATCCAGGGTCGAGGCCTGCGCATATGCTTCCCGCGGTCCGCGGGGCCGTCGATCTCGTCCCCGATCCTCCCTCCGCGGCGGTTGTTCCTGCTGCTCCGAGGTTGAGGCATGGTGCGAAGCCAGTCCGCCGGGTGCCCCGTGCTCGGGAAACGAAGACGGGATCGCACCCAGCTCTTCGGGCTCCGGGTCGCCGGCCTCTGCCGGCCTCGCTTCGGAAGACAGGGCCGCCCGCCCAGGCTTGGGCAGCCCGCCCCGCACCCCGCGCCTGCGGCCGCGGCGGCCACGCCAGCGCCGAGTGCCCTCGGGGCTCTCCTCATCCCCTTTTTCGTCTAGATCCTGCGCCGCCGGCACCGCCTCGCGCAGGGGAGCCACGGCCTGCTCGCGGGCCCGTTCGCGACCCGCGCGACCCCCTTCGCGACCCGCCTCCCGTGGGGCCTCGCCCGGCAGGGAAGCAGGGCGGCGGCCGCCCCGGTCCGCGTTGCGGTCGTGACCTCGCTCGCCGCCGTTCCGATCCTGGGTGCGCTCGCCCCCGGCGGCCCTGCCCTGGAGCTCCTCCACCGCGGGCTCCGCCGGCGGCCGCGCCTCGCGCCGGCCGCCCCCGACATGCCCATCGCCGGCATACTCGTCGGAGTCTTCCTGCTCTTCCAGAAAGTCGGTCACGTAGAGGAACGCATCGCGTTCCAGTCCCACATCGACAAAGCTGGACTGCATGCCGGGAAGCACGCGGGTGACTCGGCCCTTGTAGATCGACCCGGCCAGGGTGTATTCATTCTCTCGCTCGTAGTAGATCTCGGCGAGCTGATCGTCCTCTAAAATCGCCAGCCGCGTCTCATGCGGCGTGGAGCTGATGCAGATTTCCTTTGCCATTGCTGCCTCTTTCAGACGAGGCAGGCCCTACCTTTGGAGGGGGCAGAATCAGGGCAGACGGAGCGATGGCCTTGCTTTCCCGGGAGTCTTCCCGGAAGTCTCAAACCCGCGGCTGTCCCGGCCCGGGAGGGGCCGAAACGCGAGTCGTTGATGAAGGAGGGGCTGTCTTTCCGAACCGATCGGGAGCGCAGACGGCTTGTGACCACTTCAGCCTTGGCTAAAGGCGGGGCCGTTACCCGTCGTCTTACGCTCATACCCGGATCCTGCCCGGCCTCGGGTGAGTGACCCGCCTGGCCGGCTAAACGTCGTAAATTGCTTGTTGACTTGCTCACACGTTGCACACATGGCGGCTGTCCCGCGGACGGCGCCCTCTGATGCAAAACTCGCCTGCTACCAAACTTTCCAGCCCGCACGCGCCAACCCGCTTTGAAGCAAGCCGCCCTAGTTCACAAAGCGGTTCATGCGAACGTTCATCACCATACCCAGTGCCAGGAAGGTGAACAGTACCGATGATCCACCGTAGCTCATCAGTGGGAGCGGGATGCCGGTAACGGGCATCAACCCGATGACCATGCCGACATTGACCGCAATCTGGAAGATCAAGACCGCCACCACGCCCATCACCAGCAAGGTTCCGGACAGGTCGGCAGCCGTTTGAGCGTTTTGAATCAAACGCATCAATATGAGGAAGTATAGCAGCAGCACCAGCACCGCGCCCACGAAGCCATGTTCCTCGCAGAAGGCCGCGAAGATGAAGTCTGTGTACGGGATAGGCAAAAAGTCGCCCTGCGTCTGGGTGCCTTTGGTCGCGCCCCGCCCGAAGATGCCTCCGTCGCCGACCGCAATCAGCGACTGGCGGATCTGGTAGCCGGAGCCCTTGGGATCGTCATCCGGGTTCATGAAACTGGTCAGCCGGGCCTTCTGGTAAGGCTTGAGGATCTTGCCCGAGCCCCACACGCCCCCGATCGCGAGCACCGCGCCCAGCACTAGAATCGTCCCTTTCTTCCCGTCGATCCCGCCCAGGAACAGGCCTGCCAGCAGGATCGGGGAGTAGGTGAGCGCGGTCCCGAGGTCCGGCTGCTTGAGCACCAGCAGCATCGGCAGGGCAACCAGCGCGATCCCCTTGAACACGTCGCTCCAGAGCAGCGGCCTGCCCGCCTTGGACGCGAAGTAGCGAGCCGTGGCCAGGATGAGCACGATCTTGACCCACTCGGAGGGCTGAAAGTGAAAGCTGCCGATCCGGATCCAGCGCCGCGCGCCCAGGGTCTTGGTACCGACGAGCAGCACGGCCACCAGCGAGAAGAGACAGAAGCCGTACACCCAGTGGATGGAGTCAAGCAGCAGGTGATAATCGACCACGGAGAGAAGAAACATGGCCGCCAGGCCCCCGGCCAGCCACAACAGCTGCGCCTTTTCAAATCCGTGGAACTTGGTATGCATGGTCGCCGAGTAGATCTCGAGGATCGAGATCACCGACAGCACCAAGACGAAGGACAGCAGGGTCCAGTCAAAGTCCCGGAAGCTGAGCAGGCGCGGCCTCATTGCGCCTCCTGGTGGAGCGCGCCCGGCTCGGTCCCCTGGCGCTGCGCAGCGCCGGCCGGGCGCAGCG
>CAZZYH010000306.1:0-2457 GCA_964658225.1 Vulcanimicrobiota bacterium
CCCGCGACCAGCCGCCTGCGACCCGGCTCCCGGGGCTCGATACAGAGGCCTCCCGCGCCGAGTTTCGCGAGCTGGTCGAAAGCGCCGGCGGCCGGATCGTCGGCGAGATGGCGCAGAGACGGCCGCGCCCGGACCCGGCCACTCTGCTCGGCCAGGGCAAGGTCGAGGAGCTGGCCGGCGCCGCCGCGGCCGCCCGGGCCGACCTGATCCTGTTCGACTCCGATCTCTCGCCTACCCAGCTGCGCAACCTCGAGGACGCGCTGCCCTGCCCGGTGGTCGATCGCACCCAGCTCATTCTCGACATCTTCGCCCGGCATGCCCGGACCCGCGAGGGCCAGTTGCAGGTCGAGCTGGCGCAGCTCGAGTACCTGCTGCCGCGGCTCACCGGCCGGGGGCGCGCCATGTCGCAGCTCGGCGGCGGCATCGGGACCCGGGGACCCGGGGAGACGCAGCTTGAGACCGATCGCCGCCGCATCGATCGGCGGCTGGTCCAGCTCCGCCGGGAGCTGGACCAGGTACGGCGGGTGCGGCGGCAGCAGCGGCAGCGCCGCGAGACGGCGCCGGTGGCAACCGTCGCGCTGGTCGGCTATACGAACGCGGGCAAGAGCACGCTCTTCAACCGGTTGACCGACGCCGGCGTGCTCGCTTCCTCGCAGATGTTCGCCACCCTGGACCCGAAGCTGCGCGCGATCCTGCTGCCCTCCCGGCGCAAGGTCCTGCTCTCGGACACGGTCGGCTTTATCCGTGACCTGCCGCACACCCTGGTGACCTCCTTCCGGGCCACGCTAGAAGAGGTCGAAAAGGCGGAAGTGCTGCTCCATGTGCAGGATGCGGCGCATCCCCAGGCTGCCGAGCACAAGGCGGAGGTGGAAAAGGTCCTGGCCGAGCTGGGCGTGCTCGACAAGCCGCGCATCGAGGTCTGGAACAAGCTCGACCTGCTCGACCCGGCTGCGCAGGCCGGGCTCCTGGGCGCAGGGGTGGCCGTCTCGGCGCTCGAGGGAACGGGCATGGCCGAGCTGCTGGCGGCCCTCGACCGGGCTTTGCTCGCCGATCCGATCGTCGAGCAGTGGTTCGAGGTATCGCAGTCGGCGGGCGCTGTGCTCGCCGCGCTCGAGGCAGGCACGATCCTGCTCGAGCGGTCCTTCTCCGAGCAGGCGGTGCGCATGCGGGTCGCCGGACCGAGGTCGCTGCTGGGCCGCTACCGGCGCTACCGCGTGGCCCCGGCCCGGTGAGCTGCCGTTCGAGGCGCGAAGGCCGCGGCCGCGCGGGCGCGACCCAGACCTGGCGCCGAGGGAAAGCCCGAAGCTGCAGCCGGCCCTCACCGCCGATCGGAACCCCGCGCCCTGCAGCTACTGTCCCATCCTGCGCATCCCGGCCCGGTCGACGCGGCCGCGGGTCGCCTTCTCTGTGTCGGCTGTGATATCTATAAGGGAGCGCGGAGGCAGGCCTGTTTCCGGCTGCGCTGCGTTGACACTCGGCAATCTACGCTGCTAGAACCAAGAAACTCCAATCCTTTTTCAGCAGACCTGACCCAGGTGCAAGCGCCTCCCGCTGTGCGGGTACGCCGGCGAGACAGACGCTTTCCGGTCAGCTGGCTAAATTGGTACAAACTGGCTGGACCGGCAAAAACTGATGGATGAACTTCTGCGTCAACTCGGTGAGATGATCCTTGGCTCCGTGCCGACGATGATCCTTTTCTTGATCCTGGTCGGCGCCTATACGGCGCTGGTCGACGGCCCGTTGCGCCGCACGCTCGCTGAACGGCGCGCCCGCACGGCCGGGGCGGTCGAAAAGGCGAACTCGGCCATCGCGCTTGCCGAAGCCAAGGCACAGGAGTACGAGGCCCGTCTGCGCGCGGCCCGGCTCGAGATCCTCGGCCGCCGCGAGAAGCAGATCCAGCAGTGGAACCAGGCCCGCGACCAGGCCGCGGCAGAAGCCCGGCAGGCCGCCCACCTGCGCATGGAACAAGCCCGCACCCTGCTGCAGCAGCAGACCGACCAGGCCCGCACCGAGCTCGAGCACGGCGTCGACCAGCTTGCGTCCGAGATCCTGGCCGCGATCCTGCCCGCATCCGCACAGGCTGCCCGCTCGTGATGATGATCATGACGACGATGATGACGACGATGGCGAAGACAACAACGCGGAGGCGGCAGCACCGCGCCGGCGCCCTGCTGCTCGGCTTGACCCTGACGCTGACGGCCGTCTCCGCCAACGCCGCCCAGCAGCAGCCCGCCGGCGCGCGCGTGCACGCCGCCGACGCCGGCTCGCCGCAGCCCATCACCACTGGCTCGCCTGCCGAGAAGATGGATGCCGGAGAGTCGAACGCGGAGATGGAGGCCTACCGGCACTCGCGCGCGGTGCAGGCGCTGGCCCGGCTCTTCCACGTGCCGGTCGAGCGGGCGGCGCAGCTCTTTGAGGATGTCAACTCCGGCCTGCTGATCCTGGTGATCGCCTACT
>CAZZYH010000307.1:0-2425 GCA_964658225.1 Vulcanimicrobiota bacterium
TTGGCTCTGTACTCATTGGCTCTGTGCCTCAGCGGACGCGGGTGATCACTTCCGGGCGCACCAGGTAGAGGAACAGGACCAGGTTGACCATGACCAGGATCATGGCCGGGGGTTGATGGAAGCGGATGCCGGCCCAGACCCCGTAGCAGACAGAGAGAAACGAGGTTGCGAGCGCAATGGCCCAGCCCCAGCGCCGGCGCTTGAGCAGGCCCTGTGCGCCGGCTGCGAGCAGCGCACAGAAGATCGTCACCACGCCGGGAAAGTGGTGCGCCATCACGCCGAAGAGGCCGATCCCGCAGACGATCAGCATCCACAGGGCAGTGATCGCCATGCCGGGGAGCAGTTCGGGGTTGTCTGTGGCAGCCGGTTCGGGCTTCGTCATAAGGTATGCAGGTAGGCGAGCAGCTCTTCCAACTGCACCGCATCCAGGCTATTGCCAAGGGCCGGCATCATGCCGCGCCCGCGCACGATGGCGTTGGTCACAGTGTCGTCGTTGGCCGGTGCGCCGCTGGGCAGGTACGGGTTGCGCAGAACCGCGTAGAGCCCCGGCCCGTGCAGGGGCGCGCTCGAGTTCGGATAGTGGCAGCCGCCACAGCGCTCCACGTAGACCTCGCGCCCGGCATGCTCGACAGGCGTCAAGGCAGCGAGCGGCTTGGACGGCGGCATCTTGGGGCCGCAGCCAGCCAGCAGGATCAGACCGCCCAGGGCAGCCCTGGCCCTGGCGCCGAGAGTTCGTAACCGTGCTCGTATCTTTTGCATCATTCTCTGACTGTTGCTGTATCTTTTTGAAGAATAAGCGTGCCAACGAAAAAGGCCAGCGCTTAGAAAGCGCTGCTGATCGCACTCACGATCTGGTCCATCGTCAGGCGGCTGCCTTCTCCCACATAGTCATTCACCAGGATCGAAAAGGCCAGCTGCCTGCCGCTGGCCGCGACCAGGTAGCCGCTCAGCGTATTCACCTCGGCAAGGGTTCCGGTCTTCGCGGCCACCCGGCCCTTCAGCGGCGGCTGGGTGAACCGGCCGGCCAGGGTCCCGTCCACGCCGCCCACCGGCAGCGACGCCCGGTAGTCCGCTCCCCAGCTCTGCCGCGCCGCATACACCAGCAGCGCCGTGGTCGCGCGCGGTGTGATCAGATCCTGCGGCGAAAGCCCCGAGCCGTCGACAAAGCTGAAGTCCAGTGGATCGATCCCGGCGGACACGAGGAACTGGCGCACCACCCGCACCCCTTCCACCGCCGAGCCATGCGCGCCCTCGGTCTGGCCGAGCAGCCGCAGCAGCATCTCGGCATGCAGGTTTTGGCTCACCTTGTTCACCACCGTTACGATCTGCGCGAGCGGCGGCGAGACGCGCGTCGCGACCAGCCTTGTTGCTGAGGCGGCCGGGGGAAACACCGCCCCCGGCGGCCCCAGGCTGACCGGCGTACGGCTCTGGACCGCAAAGCTCGCCGTATCGGTGTTCGGCCGATGCGACGCCTGCCGTCCGCCGCCGACCTCGACCCCGTGCGTGCTCAGGGCTGCCGCAAAGGCGTTCGCGGCAAAGCCCGACGGGTCCCGCAGGGCGATTGCGGCGTTGACCGGCTTGCCCCCGGCAGGCAGCGTGCCGTAGATCAGCAGCGGCCCTCCATCCACCTCCCGGCTCAAGCCAAGATGAGCCTCGGACCCGGCGTCTGCTGTGGTCGCCATCAACGTCGTCGGATCGGGAGAAGAGGTCGGCTGCGCACAGGGCGCAGCGCAGCCGTCGAGCTTGGTCTCTACCGGATCGGCCGGGTTCCAGGTGAGCGTGACCGGGTCGCCGGCGCGCGCGCCGGGCGTCACCGACAGGTAGCGAACATTGTCATTGACCGTCAGCGCCGAGACGGCAGCCCCGTACTCCCATTGCAGGTCGTCCCACCCCCAGCCGGCGCCGTAGCGCTCATAACGGAAGTTGGTATCGTCGCCATCCACCGCATCCACGGCGCGGATGCCGGCGGCCGCCACCTGCGCCGCCAGCTCGTCCAGAGCATGCAGGGGCGGGTCGGGCCGAGCCGTCCGCGCCGCATAAGGATAGGTGCGGCCAGAGAGCGTCGGGTCCCCGCCCCCGACCAGCCGCAACACGCCATGCAGGTGACCGTCCGAGGTCACCGGACCCTCGGCAACCACCCTGGTCTGCATCGTATAGGCCGGGCCTAGCAGCGCCAGCGCGGCGGCCGTCGTGTAGAGCTTGGCGTTCGAGGCCGGCGCAAACAGCTTGGCCTCATCGCGCCCGTAGAGCGGCTCGCCGGTCGCTGCATCGACCACCGAGATGCCCCAGTGCGCACGGGCTGCTGCGGGGGTCAAGAGGAGGGCATCGACCTGGGCTGCGAGGCTGAGGGCGGGCGCGCCCATCGCCGGCGGGGGATTTCCGGGCTGGTTCGAGCCGAGCTGGACCGGGGCCGGCTGAACCGAAG
>CAZZYH010000308.1:0-2364 GCA_964658225.1 Vulcanimicrobiota bacterium
CGCCAGGTCGCCGGCCACTCTTGGTGATCCACTGCATGACCGTCTCGCGCGTCTGCTCCGTGATCTCGAACTGCACGGGCCGGCCGGTCTTCTTCTGAATGATAGTCATGCGGGGCCGGACGCGACCGCTCAGCAGCACGTCGTCCACTCGCAGCGCCACCAGGTCGCAACCCCGCAGCTTGCTGTCGATGGCGAGGTTGAATATGGCGAGGTCGCGCAGCCGTTCGTCAATCTGAAGGCGGATACGGATGGCCCAGACCTCCCGCAGCTTCAGCGGCGGCTTCTGGCCGATCAGCTTGCCGAGGTTCCATGGCCTGAAAGGCTCGAGGCTGACCGTCTCCGGTGTAAGCGCTACAAGGGATGTCATGTGTGTTGCTCCCGGCTCGCCCCCGGCACCCGGAGAGGGTGGGGGTGCTGCCAAGGGCAGGACAGCCAGCGGAGCTGGTCTGACCGAAGGAAGCACGACATTTCCTTGCGCCAGGTTCATACTGACACCACAGAGGTTTCGCATGCATGTGATCCAGCTATTCGGCTGCTGCCTTCCGCGGTCGGCCGCCCTTGCGTCCGTTCTCGCGCACGGCCGTGGCCTTGGCTGCGCTCCTGGCCCGGCCGCCTTTCGCCCCCATGCGGGCGGCCATCCACCGCTCCGATCCTAGAACTCCCTCAAGTAAGGCAGGCACGTAAAGATCGGCGTCCAGCGCAGGAACGTGGATGCCCAGTCCACATGCATCCACCTCGATCACGGCCAGGTCCGCCGCCGTGGCGTGCTCAAGCCCCTCGGCCAGGGCGGGCGGGAAGCCGATCTCCACACCGCCGGCGAGACGCACGATAAGGCGTCCCCGCCCGGCATCGTAGTGCGCGCTCTCGGCAAGGGGGCCGCGCAGCCGAGCTTCGCCGCGGGCATGGGCTTCCTGGAACTGTTCGGGCGTCACGTCAGCCATGGAACCTCTTCCACTCGGCCAGCAGCGCGTCCTGATGGACCGCGAGTTGGCGCAGTACCTCGTTGGCGGTCCGTTCGTCAGCGCGAATGACCTCGCGGGCATGCATGCCAATCAGGTTGACCACTACCACCCAGCCTGGCCCAAGCACGTGCACATGGGCCGGGGCGTGGTCGTTTGGGTAGATCACCACGCGCCAGCCACCGATGCGCAGAACCGTTGGCATGGGCACATGCTAGCAGAAACCTAAGCGGTTTGGAAGCTGGATGCTTCGTCGTATGCGTTAGAGCCGCAGCATCTGTGAACTTCCGGCTAGCGCCGGGCCGGGTGGTTTGCAGACCTTTAGCCGAGGTGCTCGAACCAAGAAAAGGCGACCTATTAGCTACCGAGCTTCAGTCCCAGTGCCGCGAGAATTTGAACCAAATCGACTTTGAGGCCGGCGAGATGCGCAAGGTAGGCTGGCAGCGCAACGCGCACGAACATCTTGATTGTCTCATCGGTGGCGACCTCGGCACGCTTTCCCAGCCAGTTGACGATTTCGCGGATGAAACCGAGCAGCTTGGCTCGAAGCTCGACTTGTTCTTCTTCGTCGTTGGCGTTTTCGGTAAGATGTCGCCTTACCGCCTGCAGCGTTGCCAGCAGTTCGTCGGCTTGAGCTTCCGACAATGCGATTGGCCGCACGTTCTTGCCATCATCGTCCTCCGTGCCAGGCACGTGCTTGGGCAACGTGCCCGTTGCCGGCCTCACTGCGGTGAGGTGCACGATGGCTGAACCTATGCGGTCATCGCAGTAAGACTGGACGGTGGCGGTATTCGACCCGGCTTCGCGTGCCGTAGTGTGGCGCAGCCGGCGCCGCAGCGGCGGCATGTCGAGCAGCAGCTGTACACGCTCGACCAATTCTGCACGGGTCCATGGCTTCTCGAGATAGTCGGTCACGCCGGCGCGCATCGCCTCTCGGTAGATCTCGAGATAGCTGTCACCGCTCTGCATCAGCACCGGCGCGATGATACCCTGTTGGCGCAGCTCGGCGCATAGTGGAATGCCACGGCCATCCGGCAGCCGACCATTCAAAACAATGACGTCGAAGGGCTCCTCGGCCTTGTCTATCGCGCTTCGGACGCTGGCGTTATCCCATGCGCCGGTAACTATCATCCCGGCCGCTGCGAGCGGCTCCTCTCCTGCAAGGCGGATCAGCAAGACGTCTTCCTGAAACAGGATGCGCGGGCGGCACGGATGATTAGTTATGTTCGACAATGTCGCCTCCACCGCTTTACCTGCTCAAGTCAGCGTCTCAGTCTTCAGCACAAGGCGGATGCCGGTTTCCGCGGATATACTGGCTGTACCTCAAGCATACGACGCCATGTCCGCTTGGTGTCGAGGGCGTGTGAAAAGTCAGGTCTGATTGAGCCCAAAGTGGCCTGAGCCA
>CAZZYH010000309.1:0-2263 GCA_964658225.1 Vulcanimicrobiota bacterium
GAGAGCGCGGTCGAGCTGGAGCGGGCGCGCACCCGCCAGGCTGCGAACGAGGAGCGCATCGCCGACCTCAAGGCTCGCGCGGCTGCCGGCCAAGCCGAGCGCGAGCAGGCGCGCGAGCAACTCGATGCACTCACGCTCGAACGCGAAGAGCACCGCGCCTTTTTGACCACGGCGGCGAGCGAGGCGGCCGGCTTTCGCGAGAAGGCGCAGGCCTCGCAGGCTGCGGCCCGGGATGCCGCCGCCCAGGTAGGCGCGGCGGAACAGAAGATCGAAGCTGCGCGACGCCAGGCCATGCACCTGCTCGCGCAGACCGGGCAGGCGCGCAACCAGACCGCGCAGGCCGAGGAGTCTCTGGCCTCGCTCGAGCGGGATGCAGAGCGGCTGGCGAGGGAAGCAGCGACTGCGCGCGGCGACCTCGAAGCGCTGGGCGCGGAGCGAGGGCAGGTCTCGCTTCGCTTTGAGTCGGCCAGCGATGCGCTCAGGCGACTCGAGGCAGAGATCGGGGAGCTGCGCACGACTGTAACCGCCAAGCGTACCCATGAGATCGAGACGCGTCGGCGGGGCGATCAACTGCGTTCCGAGAAGGCCTCGCTGACCGGCCGGCGGAACTCCCTCGAGGCCTTGCTCCGCGAGCATAGCTACTCGACCGACACGGTACGCAAACTCTTTCGCGCCAACTCGCTCGGCGGCGGGCTCAAGCCGGTCGGCACGCTGGCGGACTTTCTCGAGGTGGGCGAGCAGTATGAGAGCGTGGTCGACGAGTTCCTGCGCGACGAGCTGAACTACATTGTGGTCAAGAGCTGGGATGCCGCGCACGAAGGCATGCGGCTGCTGAAGAGCGACGTCGAGGGCCGGGCGACCTTTCTCGTGCACCCGGACGATGCGCAGGCGAAATTCTCCTTCGTTGCGGGCGAAGGCGCCGAGCAGCATGGCGACCGGCGCGGCGTCGTCGGCCTGAAGGATTGCATCCGCGTTCTCGATGGTTTCGGCAAGTCGCTCGAGGTGATCCTGCCCAAGTTGCGCGACGGCTTTGTCGCGCCTGACGCAGAGACCGCGCGCGCGCTGGCCCTGGAGAATCCGGACGGGTTCTTTCTCGCGCCCTCGGGCGAGTGTTTCCATAACGTCACTGTCACCGGTGGCAAACCGCGAGCCGAGGGTCCGCTGGCCTTGAAACGCGAGTTGCGGGAGGCCCAGGCTAAGCTGGAGAAGGTCGAAGCCGAGCTGGCCCAGGCTGAAACTTCGGCGGCGACCCTGCAGCATGCGCTGCAGGAGCTGACCCGGCAGATCGACGCGAAGACCGAAGAACGTCGCCAAGCCGAGCGCGAAAGCGCTCACCAGAGCGCCGCTCTGCGACAGATGGACAACGAAGTGCAGCGCCTGGAGCGCCGCCTCCAGGACTGGACCCTGCAGACCGAACGCAACCGCACCCAGAGGGAAGAAAAAGCCGCGCTGATCGCGCGCAAACGTGAAGAAGCGGCCGCGCTGGAAGCCCAGCACACCGAGGCAGAAGCCACACTCGCCCGGCTGCAGTGGACGCTCCAGCAAGTCCGTACCACGCGGGAACACGCACAGCAGACTGCCGCGCAGCTCGCGGCCGAGCTCGCCGGCCTCGAAGAGCGGCGACGCGGGGCCGAGCAGAACTTCGGCCGCATCGATCGCATCTTTCACGACCTCGAGCGCCGCATCGCGCAGCTGGACCAGCAACTGTCCGCAGCCGCCGGCGAGCAGACCCAGCGGCAGGAGGAAAATCTCCAGCTCGCCGCCCGGCAAGGCGAGTTGAAACAGCTCGGCGATGCAGCACAGCAGCAGGTCGCCGTGCTGCAGGAAGAAGCCCGCGCCCTGCGTGCCCGGCTGTCCGTGGTCGAAGCCGAACTAAAGACTAGGCGAGCAGAGGGAGAGCGAGAACGGGAGACACGCTCCCAGCGCGCGACCGCCTCCGCGCGCCTGGCCGCCGAGCTCGATCACCTCGCGGCAACGGCGATCAGCGACCTGGGTGTCGAGGCTTCTGCGCTGCGCGAAGATACAGAACTGGAGCGCATCGCCGGCGACGCGCTCAACGCCGAAGACCAGGTCTGCCGCGAGCTCAAGGGCAAGCTCGAAGCCATGGGCCCGGTGAACATGATGGCGCTCGAGGAGTACCGCGAGACCGAACAGCGTCACGGCTTTCTGGAAACCCAGCGCAAGGACCTGCTCGACTCGATCGAGAACACGCATTCCACCATCAAGGAGCTCGACGCGATCTCGCGCACCAAGTTCAACGATG
>CAZZYH010000310.1:0-2256 GCA_964658225.1 Vulcanimicrobiota bacterium
TCCGCAAGAAGTGGCCGGGCAAGCAACTGGCCGAATGGGATGGTCTCCCGGTCGAGTGGCACGAGAATGTCGGGACTAACAAGGCGGCCAACCGCTGATCCAGACACATAGAAGACATTGATTTTGACGAGATTTCAGGTCACTGCACGGAATGGTCGTTCATTTCGAGATTACGGACAAACCTGACCTTTCTGCAAAAACGGCGATCGCTGACGCGCTGCTAGCCCACAACGTAGAGCTACTCGGCAAGGCGGACATACGTCCTTTGGCCATTCTCCTTTACGCTGACGACGGCATTACGGTTACCGGCGGGTTATGGGCGCGCACGTCGTTTAAGTGGCTCTACGTGGAGCTTCTATTCGTTCCAGAGCAGTTGAGGGCTCAAGGCCTTGGCGGCCACTTGCTACTGGCAGCCGAAGCCGAAGCAAGGAAGCGAGGATGCCACGGATCCTGGCTGGAGACCTTCAGCCTCGTGGCCGCTCAGTTCTACGAGAAGCTGGGTTACCGCCGTTTCGGCGTGATTCCGGAGTACCCGCCCGGGAACCTCCGCCAGTTCTTCCTCAAAGACCTGTAGAGCTCTGACTCTTTGGCCTCCGCTTCAGGAGCGGAAGGTGGCTCTCCAACCTAAATGCCCTGTCCGGACACTTCGTTGCGAGCGGGACCTCAAGCTCAGGGGTAGCCACCTACTGTCCGCGCACCTACCTCCTCACGCATGTCTCGCTCCCCCACTGCCGACCTGGCCCCCCTCATCAAGCTCCTGCAAGCGGGCGTCCCACCCGACCGCGCTGCCACCGAACTCTCTCGCGTTCTGGCGATCTGGACGGCCGACCTCAAGGATGACGGCGAGCAGCTACAGGAGCGGCTATCCGGCTTGACCGAGCAGATGACGACGGGGATCGAAGAAATGCACGAGGGCATCGCGGAGGCGAGCGACAAAGGGAAGCCCACGCTGCGGCGGATACTGGTGACCCATGAGGCGGTACTGGACGGGGTCCTGAAGGCGCAGGGGGCAGGGTAGGATCCCACCCCCCGCCAGGAAGGCTACCGCAGCGCGCGACACTGACCGGACATTGCCCCGAAGGAGTATGCACCACAGAGTGCTGGCATGTCCGAAGATGCTGAGCGGATCGTTGGGCTGTATAGGCGGCACGCCGAAGCCTGGAATGCTGCCCGAGGGCGCCAGCGAGGCAGTCGCCCGGTCGAGGCAGGCTGGCTTGACCAATTTCTGGGATGGCTGCCGCCTCGCCCTGCGGTGCTCGACATTGGCGGCGGCTCCGGCGAACCGATTAGCCGCTACCTCGCCGAGCGAGGATGCGACTTAACCGGTGTGGATTCAGCGCCGGAGATGATCGATATCTGCGAGACTCATCTACCAGGGCAAGCGTGGCAAGTCGCGGATATGAGGTCGTTGTTCTTGGACAGGGTCTTCGAAGGCATTATTGCCTGGGACAGCTTCTTTCATCTCAGTCCCGATGATCAGCGCCGCATGTTTCCATTCTTCCGGGCGCATGCGGCGCCCCAAGCCGCCCTGATGTTCACGAGCGGGCCGGACCACGGCGTGGCGATGGGCACCTTCGAAGGCGAGCCGCTGTATCATGCAAGCCTGAGCGGTGCCGAGTATCGCACGCTTATCGCAGGGAACGGCTTCGACGTTGTCGCACATATCGTCGAGGACCCGAGCTGCGGCCGTCACACGATTTGGCTCGCACAACTCAAGTGATAGGTCCGCTGTCCGCGCCAAACTGATGCTGTAGCCTGTGTTCAAACTGAACACAGGCTAACCCTCGCTCTACTCGGCCGCGATTACCGTTGGCTGGAAGCCATCCGGATCGTTCGCGGCTTCACGCCGCACGTCGATATCGCGCAGAACGATGCCTAGGCCGGTACCGTTGGTCAGCTCGCTGGCAAGCTCGTCGAGCACGCCGACTGCGGCGCCCTCCTCCTTTTCGCCGCGTTTCAGGCGATCGTCCTTGCGCTGGGCAATCTCCTTCTCTGCTGAGCCGAAGGGGAAAACCCTGGACAGGCGACGTAGCGCCTCGCTGAAGCCGAGCCGACCGTAGAGGCGGTTGCGCAGCGCACTATCACCTGGCGTCGTGCTGAGCGCCCAGAGCTCTACCGGGCCGAGCGAGTTGACCAGCAACTGCTCCCACTTGTCAGCGTCCACGGTGAACTGTGCCAGAAAGGGAGCGCCACCCGGGCCAGGGCCGCTCAACGTGTGGCGCACATTGTTGGCGCTGGCCTCGCCCAGACCGAAAC
>CAZZYH010000311.1:0-2216 GCA_964658225.1 Vulcanimicrobiota bacterium
GCTGCGCGCCCAGGGTCCGGTGCCGCGGCGCATCATTGTCGCGCACCTGGGCAGCGGCTCTTCGCTCGCCGCCCTCGAGCAAGGCCGGTCGATCGATACCTCGATGGGCCTGACCCCATCGGGCGGGATCCCGATGGCCACGCGCACCGGCGATCTTGATCCCGGCGTGCTCATCTTCCTGATGCGCTCGGGCGGCCTGACTCTGGACGATGCCGAGGCCCTGGTGAACCACGATGCCGGCCTGCGCGCGCTCTCAGAAGGCATCAGCGATATGCGAGAGCTCGAAGCGCGCGCTGCCCGGCCAGACGGAGAGCAGGCTGCCCTGGCCATCGAGATCTTCGCCACCGCGATTGCGAAAACCGTCGCCGGCTACCTGGTCAGTCTCAATGGCCTGGACCTGCTGGTCTTTACCGGCGGCATCGGTGAGCATAGCGCCCACTTGCGCCAAGCCGTCTCGGACAAGCTGCGGTGGGCGGGCCTGCGGCTCGATCCGCAGGCAAATGCACGCCATGCCGGCTTGATCTCGACTGCCGCCAGCCAGGCGCCGATCCGCATCCTACCCGCCCAGGAGGACCTCGAGATCGCCCGCCACGTGCGAGAGTGGCTGACCAGCGAGGCCGCCGTCTCGCCACCCGCGGCAGTAGCCCCGGAGCCTCTCTAGGCGCGTTCGCACCTGCGGCCCGCGAGACAAGGCAGCTCCCTCTCGCGCGCCCACGTCCACCGTGCACTCTGTTGCGTATGCTATACAGAGCTTTTTTCGGCTCGAACCATCCGGGTGGCAGGATCGCCCTCGGCGAGGGATCTTCTCCTTTTCATGCGTCTTCTTCACGTCATCCATGGACTTTCTCCCTCCGACGGGGGGCCGCCTGAAAATCTTCGGCAGTTGGCGCGGGCCTTTGAAGATGTCGGTGTCCAGGTCGAGGTGCTTTCGCAGGATCCGGTCAACGCTCCTTACCTGGCGCGGTACAGCTTCAAGGTCCATGCCATGGGCTCTTCGCTGACCGCCTATGGCTACAGCATGAAGCTGCTGGCCTGGCTCAGGAAGCATGCGGCCGAGTATGACGGAGTCGTGGTCGAAGGCATCTGGCAATATCACGGCCTGGCCGTGCGTACCGCGCTTCGCGGTCGCATGCCTTACATCGTGTTTACCCACGGCATGCTCGACCCCTGGTTCCAGCGCACCTACCCACTCAAGCACGTCAAGAAGTATCTCTACTGGTTTGCCGCCCAGTACAAGGTGCTGCGCGATGCCTTTCGCGTCGTGTTTACCACGCCGATGGAAGAGCAGCTTGCTACCCAGAGCTTCTGGCCGCACCGCTGGAAGGGCCAGGTCGTACCGCTCGGCACCAATCGTCCCCTGGGGGATCCGGACCGGCAACGGGAGACCTTCGCTGCAGCTTGTCCAGGGGTCCGGGGACGCCGATTCTTGCTCTTTCTCGGCCGTATCCACGAGAAGAAAGGCTGCGATCTGCTGATTGAGGCCTTTGCCCGGGTCGCCTCCGAGGACCCGGCGCTCGACGTGGTCATGGCGGGGCCCGACCAGGTCGGCCTGCGCGCGCGGCTGGAGCAGATGGCCAAGCAACATGGGATCGGAGGCAGGATCCACTGGCCCGGCATGCTCGAAGGGGAAGCCAAGTGGGGCGCCTTCCACGCTTCGGAAGCCTTTATCCTGCCTTCGCACCAGGAGAACTTCGGCATCGCCGTGGCCGAGGCGATCGCGTGCTCCAAGCCCGTGCTGATCTCGAACAAGATCAACATCTGGCACTACATTACAGAGGACGGGGTGGGCTTTGTCGAAGACGACACGGTTGCGGGGACCGAGCGCCTGCTGCGTCGCTGGCTGAGCCTGACGCCGGGCGACCGGCAGGCGATGGTCGATCGCACCGGCGCCTCGTTTGAGAAGCGCTACTCGATGCGGAACTGCGCGCTGGCCCTGCGGCATATCTTTGAAGAGGCGCTCGATGCCTACCGCGACAGAGGCGACGTGCTCGGCGGCGAGCAACAGGGTCGGGGCTTAAGCAGCCGGGACTAGCAGCCGATCCCGAGCGCAGAGAAGCTGAGAGCCCCGGCCCGGAGCGGCGGGCCTCGCCTCTCGCGCTCGGCAGGCCTTCAGGCGGCGATGGCGCCTACAAGGCGAGCATCGCCCAGATCTCCCAGATCACCAGCCCCGTCAACGCCAGCCCGGCGTTGAACAAGAGAGCGGTCCGCAATCCATG
>CAZZYH010000312.1:0-2213 GCA_964658225.1 Vulcanimicrobiota bacterium
AACCTGATGGAAGAGTGATGCATGAGCAAGAAGAAGATAGCCGGGATCGTGGTCGGGGTACTGGTGCTGGTGGCAATCGTCGTGTTCACGATCATCCGGGCGCAGTCCGGCTACACCAAAGTGTTGACCGCGAAGGTCACACGCGGGGCTCTGACCTCAACGGTCAGCGGCACCGGCCAGATCAAGCCCAAGACCTATGTCAACATAGGCGCGACAGCCTTCGGGCGCATCACGCACCTTTACGTGAAGGAAGGCGAACGGGTCAAGAAGGGGCAGTTGCTGGCCTCGATCGAGAACGTGCAGCCGACCGCGAACGTGGACGCGCAGAAGGCGGCCATCGCCGCGGCCAAGACCGACATTACGTCCTACATCGCTGCAGAGAAGACGGCGCAGGCGGCGGTGGACCACGCGAAGGCCGATCTGGAGCAGAAGCGGCTCGACTTTGCCCGCTACCAGGAGCTCTACAAGGAGAAGCTGGTCTCCAAGCAGGACTTTGACGCGCGCAAGGCGGCCTACGACCTCGATGTGGCGACGGTGGCGCAGAGCGACGCGGCGCTCGCGCAGGCGCAGGCCCAGACCGACTCGGCCCGCGGACACCTGGGGACCCAGATCGCGACCCTGCGGTCCAATGTCGATTCGCTGAACAAGACTGTCGCCGTGGCCCCCTACGATGCGATCGTGACCAATCTGCCGGTGCGGGAAGGCGAGACGATGGTGGTCGGGATCCAGAACGCGGAAGGCTCGACGCTGATGACGCTGGCCGATATGTCCGTGGTCACCGCGGAGGTCAAGATCGATGAGACCGATATCGTGAACCTGCGCATGGGCCAGGAGGCGGAGGTCCAGGTGGATGCGCTGCCCGGCAAGACATTCAAGGGCCACATCACCGAGGTCGGCGACCAGGCGCTGCTGCGCTCAACCGGTCTGGCCACCTCGCAGACCACGAGCGGCACCGAGGAGGCGAAAGATTTCAAGGTCATTGTGACGCTCGATCCCGGGCAGGCTGACGGCGATCTGCGCCCCGGGCTGTCGACCACAGCCAGAATCACCACCGCGCACAAGGACAATGTTCTCTCGCTGCCCATCCAGGCCCTTACCCCGGCGCCGGCAGGCGACGGCGCCAAGGTCGAGGCGGCCAGCAATGCCGCGCCCCAGCAGGGCGTCTTTGTGCTGCGGACCGAAAAGGGCAAGCTGCACGCGCACTTTGTGCCGCTGATCACCGGCATCACCGGCACCACCAACATCGAGGTGGGCGGCGATCTGCGCGAAGGCGACGAGATCGTCACCGGCAGCTACAAGACGCTGCGCAGCCTCAAAGATGGCGCGCTCGTCAAACGCACCACCGCGGAAGCAGCCGCCGGGAAGCCGGACGGCATGTAAGAGTCCCCGGGCGTATTCTTGTAGCGACTGGAGAGTGCATGAGGGAGCAGCCGATGGCGGGGGAAGAGATGGCGGCCGCGGGAGCGGAGAGCACCCCGCGGGCGCAGGCGGATCGAGGCAACGTCATCGTTCTCGAGGACGTCTGGAAGACCTACGCGATGGGCGGCCAGGAGGTCAATGCCCTGCAGGGCATCACCATGAGCATCCGGCACAACGAGTATGTGGCGATCATGGGGCCGTCGGGCTCGGGCAAGTCGACGCTGATGAACCAGATCGGGTGCCTGGATACGCCGACCCGGGGCAGCTACCGGTTGAACGGGCACCTGGTCTCCGAGCTGAACGACGACGAGCTGGCCCGGATTCGCAATCGCGAGATCGGATTTGTCTTCCAGACCTTCAACCTGCTGGCCCGGGCGACAGCGCTGCACAACGTGGAGCTGCCGCTGATCTACAACGGGACCTCGGCGGCAGAGCGGCTGGAGCGGGCCAAGGCCGCGCTGGTGGCGGTCAACCTGGAGACCCGCATGGATCATCGTCCCAACGAGCTCTCCGGCGGCCAGCGCCAGAGGGTCGCCATAGCGCGCGCTCTGATCAACAATCCTTCGATCATCCTCGCAGACGAGCCGACGGGCAACCTCGACTCGAAGACCGGCGACGAGATCATGGCGCTCTTTGACGAACTGCATGCGCGCGGCAACACGATCGTGCTGGTCACCCATGAGCCGGATATCGCCGAGTACGCGCACCGGGTGGTGCATATCAAGGACGGCACCATCTTCTCCGATGAGCCTTCCAAGCGCCGGCACGCGGTGACGAACTAGGCCCCGGGGCGC
>CAZZYH010000313.1:0-2165 GCA_964658225.1 Vulcanimicrobiota bacterium
GCCGGGGTAACCGCCGCCCGGATAGCCCATGCCGCCGCGACGGCCGCCGCCATTGTTCATCGGGTTGTAGCCGCTGCCATGGTCTTCGCCCTTGAAGTAGATCGAGTAGACCACGGTCTCGGCGCGCTGGGCGGCTTCAATGGCCGAGGCCAGCGTCTCCTTCGAGCCGCGATCCTGGCCGTCGCTGAGCACGATGAGCGCCTTGCGGCCCTGCTGCTTGTGCATCAGGTCGTCGGAGGCGAGATAGATGGCGTCATAGAGGGTGGTCCCGCCGTGGATGCGGCGCGGGCGCTGGCTGCCGCTCTGCTGTTCATCGGGGCTGCTGCCCGAGTCCAGGTGCTCGCTGGTCGGCCCCAGCTGCTCGAGCGCCCGCTCCAGTTTGTCCTTGGACGCGGTGAGGTCCTCGAGCAGTTCGACCTCCGAGTCAAAGTGCAGCAGGAAGGCCTTGTCGGTCGGCTTGGCCAGCATCTGGTCGAGGAAGCTCTTGCTCGCGGTCCGTTCGCGGTCGAGCGCCTCGCGCATGCTGCCGCTGGTGTCTACGAGCAGACCGAGGGTAAGGGGCAGGTTGGTGTCGACGTTGAGGTACTTGATGATCTCGGGGCGGCCATCTTCGGTCAGCGTGAAGTCCTCCTTGGCCAGCCCGGAGACGATCTTGCCCTTCTTGTCGCGTACCGTGACCGGGAGCGTGACCAGGCGGGCCTGCACGGAGAGCGTGGTCTGGGGTGCATTGGCCGACGTGGCGGCCTGGGGCCCGGCCTGCGCCGGCTGGGCTCCGGGCGTCGCGCCTGTTTGCGCCCGGGCCGGCAATGCGCAGAGCAGAGCGAGCGCGATCGAGCGAAGCGAGCAGAGCCGGGGTCCGGCAGGAGGAGACGCAGGGGAAGGGGACGCGGTGTTCATGCAAGCTCTTAGACGAGGGCGCCGGGGGAGTTGTTGCAGGTCTGGCGCGGGCGCGTACCGGGGAGGCTCCTGGCCCCGGCGAAGGCCGGGGGGGCCTTGGCGCGCGTTCGGGAGCGCTCGTGGCGCGATCCGGTCTGCGATCCGGTCTCGACCCGTGCGCGACCTCGAAAGGGCGCCTCCCTCGAGGGTCGTCACGGACCGGATGGGCCCCTCGCTGGAAGCAAAGCCCGGTCGCGGGGCTTCGCCCCCGGCGAACACCCCGGGGGGGGGCGCGGTGTGCCGGTGGGTATACTGCTCGCGTGACCCGTTCTCCCTCGCTTGCCCTGCTGCGCAAGACCGCTGCCTTCGCACTACTCGCCGTCGTCTCTGCGCCGCCGGGGTTTTCCTGGGGGTCCGACGGTCACCGGATGATCAATCGGCTGGCCGCCGAAGCGCTCCCGGCCGATGTGCCGGCCTTTCTCAAGGCGCCGGCGGGGCTGGACGAGATCGAGTACCTGGGCCCGGAGCCGGACCGCTGGCGGTCTCCGGGTGAGCCGGAGCTGAGTTCTGCGCAGGCACCGGAGCACTTTCTCGATCTGGAAACGGCCGACGTTCTCGGTCCTCTACCCAGGCGCCGAGCCGACTTCCTCAACCGGTTGGCTGCCTATCGCGCCGCCCACCCGGCACAGGCCGCGGTCGAGACGCCGGAAAAAGTGGGCCTGCAGCCGTGGCAGACCAACGAAGTCTGGGAGCGCCTGAAGGCAGCCTTCCGCGAGTACCGTGGCCTGGCGGCTGCGCATGCGAACACCGGCCCGGTCGAGGCGGCCATCCTGTTCTACTCCGGCTGGCTCGGGCACTACGTGGGCGATGGCTCGCAGCCGCTGCACGTGACCATCCAGTACAACGGCTGGACCGGGGCGAATCCCAACGGGTACACGACCGAGCACCATATTCACGCGCAGTTCGAGACCGTCTACGTGGCGGCCCATATCAAGCCGGCAGAGGTGCAGCCGCTCATGGGCCCCCTACAGCCGGTCGCGGACGAGTGGACCGACTACCTGGCCTACCTGCGGCGTTCAAGCACGCTGGTCGAGAAGACCTACCAGCTAGAAAAGGCCGGCGGCTTTACGGAAGCGGGTACGCCCGAGGCCAAGCAGTTTACCGAAGAGCGCCTGGCCGCGGGCGCCGCCATGCTGCGCGACATGATCTACGCGGCATGGGTGGAGAGCGCAAAGCCGGTACAGGATCCCTATGCGGCGCCGGTCCCCGGCGCAGTCCCCGGCACAGTC
>CAZZYH010000314.1:0-386 GCA_964658225.1 Vulcanimicrobiota bacterium
GATCTGCGGCACGGCGAGAACCGCCTAACTCCCGAGACCTCGATCCCTGGTCCTGGACTGCTGTTCGGCTGGGCTTCCATCGCCGGACCGGCTACCCCTCGAGCGCCCACCGCGCGCTCCGAAGGGCCGCTGAATCGCCGGCTTTCGACGGCCAACCCGCTGGACTGAGAACGCCGAACGCCGGGCGCCGGGCGCCGCACCGAAGCACCGCTAAGTCGCTGAAGCGAAAGTGTCCGCCGGCCGCCAAAGGCGCTGCCAGCCGCTGATGGCACACGCTGAGGATTAAATTGCGCAGCGTTCATGTACCCGCGAGCGTTTGCGCACCTACAGGCCACCTGCCTAGTGTATGCTCCTGCCCGCATTTTATCATGACAGCCAGCCCCTCC
>CAZZYH010000314.1:396-2084 GCA_964658225.1 Vulcanimicrobiota bacterium
CGCGTAGGCGCAGCAGCCGCATGGGCGCTTCCTCCTCCGCGCTGCCTGGCGCCTCGGAGCAGCTCCCGTGCCCACTCTACCCGTCTGGGGAGGGTCAGTGTGCCGGGAAGCCTTCCGGCCGATGCGCCGGCTCGAGAATCGCGTCCGCGATGGCCAGCGCTTCTACCGTTTCGCCTACCTCGTGCACGCGCACGATGCTGGCGCCGGCCAGCACCGCGGCAACCGTGGCCGCAAGCGTCGCGACCCGGCGCTGGTTCGGAGGCGCATCATCCATCGCCCGGTCTGCCCCGCTGTCCGAGACCCGGTCGGCGCCGGCGCCCCCGCGCAGCGACGCCAGCGTGCGGCCCAGAAACGACTTTCGCGAGACCCCGGCCAGGAGTGGGCGGCCGAGCGCAAGCAGGCTCGATTGCCCGGCCAGCAGCGCATAGTTGGTCGCAAAAGCCTTGCCAAATCCGTAGCCCGGGTCGAGCACCATGCGCTCGGCGGCCACCCCTGCCGCGAGCGCGGCGTCCCTCTGCCGGCCCAGCTCGCGCGCGACCAGCGGGAGCACCTGCTCGGCCGCCAGGCGCGGCTGCGTGCCCCACTGGTCGGGGCGGCCGCGCGTGTGCATCAGCACCAGGCCGCAGCCGAGCTCGGCGCAGGTCTCGGCCATAAGCGGGTCCCATAAAAGACCGCTCACATCGTTGACAATTTCGCAGCCTGCCGCAACGGCTGCGCGCGCCGTCGAGGCGCGGTAGGTGTCGATCGACAGCAGGGTGCGTGGCCGCTCGCGCAGGATGGCTTCGATGACGGGCAGCACGCGGGCCTGTTCTTCGCCTGCCGAGAGAGCCGCCGCGGTGGCCGCGTGGGAGCCGGGCCGGGTCGATTCGCCGCCGATATCCAGCATCGTCGCGCCCTCTGCGAGCAGCCTCAGTCCCCGTTCGACCGCGGCCTGGCCGGTCCCGGTCGCCGGGTAGCCGCCGGGCCCGGCTGCGCCCTCGGAAAATGAGTCCGGCGTCACATTGACGATGCCCATCACCGCGGTTCTTCGGCCCAGCGCGAGCTCCCGTGTGCGCAGTTGCCAGAGGGCGAGGGGGCGGAGGGCGAAACTCATCCTGAGCTCATCATAGGTCCGCGTGAGGGATCCGGGTGACGGCGTTGCCAGAGGTATGCGCCTAAGGTGTCTGCGCTACGGGGCGTTCGCGGCGAGCGGGCGAGGAAGCCGTCGGCAGTCGTGGAGGGAACCCCGGCTCGTTGCCTGGGAAGGTGCACCCCGGGTCGCCGCCGGGCGAAGACGGCGCGAGGAAGACGCCGCGGAGGCGAAGGCAGCGCGGGCCACAGATGCCGCCGGGCGCAGACGGCGCAGCCAGAGACGCCGCGAGCGAAGACCTCGCGCCGCGAACGAAGCAGCGCGGGCCACAGATGCAGCCGGGGGCAGGTGCCGCAGGCCAGAGACGCCGCGAGCGAAGACCTCGCAGGCTGGAAACGAGTGCTACACTCCGGCCAGCATGCCCACACGTCTCCGCAGGACTCCTCCTGCCCCCTTCTCCCGCCCTGGTGGCAGCGTGGATCGGCCACACCGATGGGCGCCTGCCCGATGCGTTCCGGCGCTGAGCATCCTGCTCTGCGTAGGCAGCAGCGCCCCCAGGGCGGTCGCCCTCAAGGGTGCAGCTTGCCCCGCCCCCCAGAACCAGCGCGCCCCGGTCCAG
>CAZZYH010000315.1:0-2079 GCA_964658225.1 Vulcanimicrobiota bacterium
TCGGCCTTCTCAGGATGTGCCGCCAACACGCTGGCATCCTGCTGCGCATACTGGTCGGTGAAATGCGCGATGAACTGCATCTTCCAGTGCTGCAGCTGGAACACGCCCCAGCTGATCTCGGCGTGGTAGGTGAGCCAGGCCTGGTAGGCGAAGAAGCCGAGGCCGATCAGGATGATGGCGCAGCCGATCGCGATGTAGTCGTCGTTGGACGCCCACGCGGCGCGACCGCCGCCGGAAGATTGGTGCATCATGGTCAGCCTCCGATGGCCGCGGCGGCGCGCGGAGTGGCGTTGCGCGAGACGAGATCCTGCAGTCTGAGCACCTGGCGCAGCACCAACCGCAGGTAGATGGCTTTGTGCTCAGGGGAGTGGGAGTGGTAGAACGCCACCCCTTCCCAGAAGTCGCCGCGCGCCTCGTCGATCCCTGTCCGCAGTATCCAGGCGCCGGCCTCGACGTTGGCGCAGAAGGAGTTCAGCAGGGCATCCCGCGTCGCCTCGTGACCTGCCCGCCAGTGGCGAGCCACCGCTGGAATCCAGATCTGGTTTATCTGCAGCGGACCGATGTCCACGGTATCGTTGGTATTCTGGCTGACCCGCCCGAGCTTGCCGCCCTCGACGTTCAACAGGATCATCAGCACACCGGGTGGAAGCCGGTGGGCCGCAGCGGCAGCGTTGATGCAATCCGTGACCATGGCCATGCGGGCTTCTGACGGAGAGGGGACCGGCTCCGCAGCAAGGACTGGCGCCGCCGAAAGCAGGGTGGTCACGAGGCCAGCGAGCAGCCTCATGGCGAGGGTCCCACCGCTGGCCGCGTATGACGCGCGCTGCGATGGCGATCCTGCGCCGCCTGCCAAACCGCATCCAGATCGTTGACCAGCAGCATGTCCGGCCGGGCGACCTGGGCGGTTGCCTCCATGACCGACAGCATCACCGTCGAGAACGGGCCGCTGCCGATACCGCGCACGCGGTAGCCGAGCAGAGCCTGCGGATCCTGCGCGAGATCGAGGGCGAAGCCCTTCCCGGTCGCCTCCCGCCAAACGGCCTCACCGGCTGCCAGGAACACGGGAAGCAGTCCATCCGGGCGTCCTCCCGCTTCGGGCGAAAGCGTCAGGTGCTGGCCGGTAGCACCGTCCTGCAGGACAAGCGGCTTGCCGTCCTGGCGGATCAGCGCCTCCATGGTGCGGCCGACCACGGCCAGGTCCACGGGCCCGCTCATGCCAGCCTCCGGCGCTGCCAGGCCGGCACCGCGGGCCGGACCCGGCCAACCACCCAGCGCCGAACCACCCTGAACACGGCAGGCAGGGTGAGGCCGAACCAGCTGATAACGGTGAAGAACACCATGCCGGTGAGGCCGATATAGAGCGTCGTCCACGACCAGTAGAGGACCGAGACCAACAGCGGAAAGCAGGCCCGGGCGTCGAGGAAGCCCACACGCACGGGAAGGGAGGTGTAGCGCCACATCAGCCGGTAATCCTGATACGCTGGCGAGTTGCCTCCGCGTCCGTGATGCGGCCATCCTCCAGCGCAAGCTGGATGGCGACTTCGTAGGATTGACCATGCTCGAGCACGGCTTGCTTTGTGATGTCCGGCCACTCGCCGGCATCGGACCGCATCAGCTTTTCCCGCAGGGCCTCGTTGAACACAAGGATCTCGCGCAGCGCGGCTCGCTTACCGTCGGTGGAGAAGGCGAGCCGCTGATTGACGATCAGCCGCAGCGACTGCGCTGCCGAGCTCAGCAGGTTCTCACGTTCCTCGTTGCCGCACAGCGCCGCGATGCGCTGGATGGTTAGCGGCACGTTGTCGGCGTGGATGGTGGTGGTCAGTGTGGCGCCGAGCATGGCCGCATTGAGGGCGGCACTCATGGTGCCGATGTCGCGGCACTCGCCCACGATGATGTCGGTAGGCTCGCGCCGGGTCGTGCCGCGGATGAACGCCTCGAAGCTTGGCAGGTCACGTGGGATCTCGCACTGGTCGATGGTCGAGGAGGGCCCTCTGAGCCGATCGAGCAGGAACTCGACCGGCGCTGCCGCTTCCAGGATGTTGTAGTTGCCATTTGGGTCCATCAGCTTGGCAACCGTGA
>CAZZYH010000316.1:0-2067 GCA_964658225.1 Vulcanimicrobiota bacterium
TAGCAGACAGCCTGTGCCTTGGGGTTCGGGAACGCATCCCGATTCGCCTCATCTGTCTCATCGAGACAGGCGAAGTCCTTCTCGACGATCAGGCTCAGGGCGCCCCGCGCACCGAGGTCGATGTCCTGGTAGATCCCCACCTGTTCGCCCTCCGCCCAGGCCCGGGCTCGCTCACGCGGCAGCGCGACCACGACCTCCAAGGGCTGAAAGAAGACCTCGGCCTGGTTCAGGCTCTCCTGAAGCGTAAGCGCATAGGTCCACGAGCATGCCGGTCCGGGCGCGAAATAGATCGTCTCCTCGATGCGGCCCGTTTCGATCAGCGCAGCCACATCGGACTGCGAGACGCGCAGCCTGAGCGAATTGCCTTTGATCCGCAGTTTCATCTCCGTCCCTTCATCATCCTTCGACGGCCGACCAACCGCCGAGGATGCGACTTTCCCCGTGGTACACATTGCAACGGCCCTCGTGGAGAAACCCTACCAGGGTTATCTCGAACTCGCGGGCCACCTGCACGGCCAGGCTCGATGGAGCTCCGACCGATGCCACCATCGGGATGCCGGCCATCAGGCTCTTCTGCAACAGCTCAAAGCTCGCCCTGCCGGAGAGAAGCAGCAGGCGGTCCCGCAAGGGCGTTCGATCGGCGAGAAACTCGGCGCCGAGGAGCTTGTCGACGGCATTGTGCCGTCCCACATCCTCGCGGCTGGCCAGCAGGCGGCCGCCCGCATCGAAGAGCCCCGCCGCATGGATGCCGCCGGTGACGGCAAAGACACTTTGGGCGGCACGCAAGCGTTGCGGCAGCGCGTAGAGCGTCTCTGCGTCGATGTGCAAGCGGCTGGGCGACCGGGGCGGACACACGGTGCGCAGGGCCAGCAGAGACGCCTTGCCGCAGATGCCGCAGCTGGAAGTCGTATAGAAGTTGCGCTCCAGATGCGCCAGGCTCACCGTCACCCCCGGGGAGAGCTCCACCCGGACCACGTTGCGCTCCGGCTCAAAGCCGGGCGCCGGTGCACGCCCACCCGCGCCATCGACCTCGGCGGCGCGCCGCCCCGACACATAGTCGATCCCGGCAATGTCCCCGGAGTCCTGGACGATCCCCTCCGTCATCAGGAAGCCCGCCGCCAGCTCAAAGTCGTTCCCCGGCGTGCGCATCGTAACCGAGATCGACTTGGTCTCTCTCGCCTCGGCGGGTCCCCAGGCCAGCTGCATCTCGAGCGGCTCTTCGACCGCCAGCACATCTTCCGCGGGAACGCGCCGCGGGCCGTCATACCTGCTGACCGAAACGGGCGCGGTGGCGCGTCCCGGCGACCGCCTTCTACCTGGAGTGCTTTCGACCAGCGTGCTGCCAGGACCCATCCCCCACCCTTGGCCAGGCCGTGGAACGCCAGCGGCCCTGCCCTGCACTTGGATGCGGAACCGGCGCGGGGTTGCGCACGGGCTGCTGCGCACGGGTGACCGACGGCGCACGCGTGACCCATCGCTGAGGATGCGCGTTACCGGCGTGAGGTGCTGCTTCCGCCTGCACGGCCGGGGCCCTCGCCCCGCAGGCGCGGACCGAGCCGCCGGCAGCCGTCAGCCCCGCCGCCGGACCGGTAGCAGGCGAGACTGCCCGCGCTGACAAACCCAGGCATGGCTTTTCTTGATATGGGGCGGTGCACGAAGCGAGCCTGGCGGAGAGTGGGGGATTCGAACCCCCGATAGAGTTTTTGACCCTATAACGGTTTAGCAAACCGCCGCCTTCAGCCACTCGGCCAACTCTCCGGCGTATGTGCTGGATTATAGCCGACCCGTCCCCGCACGCGCTGCGGCTGCGGCGCGGACCCCGGCTCTTTTGCAGCGCGAACCACCGTGATCCCCATGCCGGCATCTCAGCTTGTATCGGCGCCACAAAGCGCCCTGCTGCTGCTCCCCAGCCGGGGGCAATGCTCCCCGCGGTCTCGCAACGGGTGTTCTCCCCGTCTTTCGGGACCTTCAACTTCGGATCGAAAGAGGTTATGGCAATGGCGACACCCACACTGCAGCACAGCAACACGCTCAACGAGACGATCATCGCCGGGCATTTCCCGAGCG
>CAZZYH010000317.1:0-2034 GCA_964658225.1 Vulcanimicrobiota bacterium
GGCGAAGGCTTACCTCGACCAGCTTGCGCGCGGAACCAGCCTGCCCGCGGCCAGGATCGCGGCGATCCAGGCCGACCTCGCCGCGAACGATGGGAAGAAGCTCCGCGCCGATGCGAAGATCACGGAAAAGGCCCTGGCGACCGCCAGGACTCCGGCGGATGCAGAACGGCTTCGTGCGCTGTCGAAGATTCTCGCAGGCGATGGGGTCAAGTCCGGGGACTAACCGCGGAACGCTCTCCGGGGATGCAGAGATTTCATACCCGGGGAGCTTTTTGCATTTACCACCTCGACCCGCTATAGGTTCGAACTGCATAACTGCGGCGGACAGTTTCGTGATTGGGTCTACTGTCCCGTCTCTAGCAAGATTAATCTGCCGAAAGCGCCGTTTTCATGCTTCCACGGGGGTTCGCTACACTTTGTGTGAGCGGACGGCTGTAAGCGCAAAGTTGAAATGTCCGGTTTGTGCAAAGTTGAAATGTCCAAACTAGCCTCTGAGAGTTGTTCTCTGGGGGCTGAGATTGGGACTTTTGACGATGAGCGAGCGAGAGTTGAATCGGATCGAAGTACTGTCCGAGGTAGTTGCTGGACGCCGCAGCGAGGTTTCGGCGGCTGATGTGCTGGGGTTGAGCACGCGGCAGACGCGGCGTTTGCTGAAGAGCTTTCGGGCCCGTGGTGGCGCTGGGCTGATCCACAAGGCTCGCGGCCGTCCTTCGAACAACCTCTCGACCCTTGGTGTCCGGGAGGATGCGATCAAGCTGGTACGGACGCAGTATGCCGACTTCGGCCCCACGCTGGCGGCCGAGATGCTGCTCGAGCGGGATGCCCTGCCGGTCTCGCGCGAGACCCTGCGCAAGTGGATGATCGCCGATGGGCTATGGCTGTCGCGCAAGCAGCGGCGGACGTTCCATCCGCTCCGCTCGCGGCGCGAGCATGTCGGCGAGCTGATCCAGATCGACGGCAGCGATCATCGCTGGTTCGAGCAGCGCGGCGAACCCTGCAGTTTGCTGGTGATGATCGACGACGCGACCAGCCGGCTGATGCAGATGCGCTTCGTGCCCAGCGAGAGCACGAACTCTTACTTCGAGGTGCTGCGCGGCTATCTCGGCGAGCATGGCTGCCCGGTTGCGTTCTACTCGGACAAGCACTCGGTCTTCCGCGTGAACAAGCCAGACGCGAAGGGCGGATCGGGCATGACGCAGTTCGGCCGCGCGCTCAGCGAGCTGAACATCGAGATCATCAACGCCAACTCCAGCCAGGCCAAGGGCCGCGTCGAGCGCGCCAACCGTACGCTGCAGGACCGGCTGGTGAAGGCTCTGCGACTGGCCGGCGTGGACAACATGGCCGATGGCAACGCCTTTCTGCCGGGCTATATCAAGCGCTTCAACGAGCAGTTCGCCGTCCTGCCGATCCAGGAGAAGAACCTTCACCGGCCGCTCGCGATCACGCAGGACCGGCTGAACGACATCCTCTGTCACCGCGAGCAACGCCACGTGGGACAACAGCTCATGATGAGCTATGCCCACTGCTTCCTGACGCTTGTGCCTGGCGAGATCGGCAGCGAACTGGGCGGCAAGTATGTCGATCTCTACCACTTCCCGGACGGACGGCTGGAGGTACGGTGGAACGGGCATGTGCTTCCCTACAAGGTCTTCGAGAAGGACCGCCGCGTCAGCCACGCAGCCATCGTTGAGAACAAGCGGCTCGGCCATGCGCTCTCGATCATCAAGGCTCAGCAGGAGCAAAAGTACGACGTGAAGGTGAAGACCAACAGCGAGAAGGGCGGCTACAAGAAGAAAGGACGTAAGATCTACGGACCACCAGCGGAATCTGAGCTGATCCCGAAAGCGGTGGAAATGGTGGAAATCGCCAAAAGCGGCGATTCCCACATTCCCACCGCACTGCCGCTAAGAATGGAACAGGACATTTCTACTTTGCACAACTAAGGACAATTCAACTTTGCGCCAACAAAAAAGTGGAGAAGCCTAGGGCGTGTCATCTAATTTGCTATATGCTGCGGCATTCGTGATTTTTATC
>CAZZYH010000318.1:0-2008 GCA_964658225.1 Vulcanimicrobiota bacterium
AAGAGTCTGACCAAGCATGCCACTCAAAGAACAAGAAGTCTCTGCGGCCAAGCTGAGCGTCTTCCAATACGTGATCGTCGCGATCCTGCTGGTGCTCGTCTCCGGGCTGTGGCACCTGCAGGTGATCGGCAAGGATAACTACCGTGCGCTGGCCGAGGCCAACCGCATCCGCAAGGTGCCGATCCTGGCGCCGCGGGGCAAGCTGCTCGACCGCGAAGGCCGGCTGATCGTGGACAACTATCCCTCCGTCTCCTGCTTCCTGGTGCGGGAGCAGGGGCGCGACCTCTCGGCTGACCTGCCGATGATCGCCAAGGGTCTGCATATGAGCGTCGACCAGTTGGAGTCGATCACCAGGAAGTACCGGATCTCGCCCAAGTTCGAGCCCATTCCGCTCAAGCAGGACATTACCCCGGACGAGCAGGAGTTCATCGAGGCGCACCGGGACCAGTTTCCGGAGCTCGAGACGATCGATGAGCAGCGGCGGCTCTACCCGCGCGACGGCTTTGCGGCGCACCTGGTGGGCTATGTGGGCGAGGTCTCGGAAGAGATGCTGACCAACCCGCAGTACGCCTACTACGAGCCGGGCGATGTGGTGGGCCGCTCGGGCGTGGAGCAGACCTACGACCAGATCCTGCGGGGCACCGACGGCTCGCATGACGTGCTGGTGGACTCGCATGGGCGCGAGATGGGCACGCTCGGGACCGAGCACGCGGTGCCGGGCAAGGACCTGCGCCTGACCATCGATCTGGACGTGCAGCGTGCGGCCGAGAATGCGATGGGCGACCGCAACGGGGCCATCGTCGCAATGGACCCGCACACCGGCGAGATCCTGGCCATGGTCTCGCGGCCGGTTTTTGATCCGAATCGCTTCGCGGTGCGGATCGGCCGCGATGACTGGAACCAGCTGGTCACCGATCCGAACCACCCACTGTTGAACAAGGCCATCCAGGCCCAGCTCGCCCCCGGGTCGACCTTCAAGGTCATCATGTCGGTGGCCGGGCTGGAGGAAAATATTGCGCAGAGCCTCAAGGTCAACTGCGGCGGCGGGGCGACCTTCTACGGCCGGTTCTTTGCCTGCGATAAGCGCCACGGGCCGGTGGACATCCGCAACGCGATTCCGCTCTCCTGCGATACCTACTACTACACGCTGGCCGAGCGGCTGGGCATCACGAAGATCGCCAAGTGGGCGCACCTGCTGGGGATCGGCCGCAAGACCGGGATTGACCTGCCCAATGAGGCGACCGGCATCATGCCGTCCGAAGAGTGGGCGATGAAGGAGTACCACCGCAAGTGGTACGCGGGAGAGACGATCTCGGTCGGCATCGGGCAAGGCGCGGTGGCCTTGACGCCGATCCAGCTGGCGCGCGCGATCGGCGGCATCGCCTCAGGGGGCGCGCTCGAGCGCCCTCACCTGGTCTTCCCGAGCGAGCTGCCGGCGCAGTACGAGACGGCGATGCTCGATACCTACGCCGGGTCAGGGCGGACGAGCGTACACCTGGACCCGGCCTCGTGGCAGATCATTACCGACGGCATGGCCGCGACCACGACCACCGGTACGGCCTTTGCGTCGCACCTGCCGGGCATTGATTTTGCCGGCAAGACGGGGACGGCGCAGGTGGTCAACCACTCTTTTGGAATGAAGGACCTGGGTCACGCCAACCAGAGAGCCAACGCCTGGTTTGTCGGCGTCGCGCCGCGGCGCAATCCGGACATCGTGGTCGTCGTGCTATGGGAGCATGGCGGCTGGGGTGCGGGGTCGGCGCACCTGGCGGCGCAGGTGATCGAGACCTTTGTCGACAAGCAGCGCCGTTTGCAGCACAATCTCCAGGCTCCGGTGCCTGCTGCGCAGGCGGTCGAGGTGGGCGCGGTCTACTCGCAGCCGGGCGAAAAGGATGCGGTCAAGCACGCCGACTCTCCGGATCCGGCGCCGCGGGTGGGTCCGGCGACCGGACCTGCCTCGCGTCCGACCGCCAGCAGCACCGAGCGGCCGGCTAAGAGCAGGCCGTCG
>CAZZYH010000319.1:0-1988 GCA_964658225.1 Vulcanimicrobiota bacterium
GGCCAGGTGAGACTGGGCCAGCGAGACTGGGCCCGGCCCGCCTCCGGACGACGCGCCGCGAGCTTCCCCGGCGCGCAGCCTCTCTGAGAACGGCGCCGGCGCCTAGCGGCGTCCGAAGCGGTAGACGATCGCCGAGGTAAAGCCCAGGTTGTGCTGAAGCTCGCTGCCGTAGTCGCTCAGCAGGTAGTTCGGCATCAGCCGCACCGCGAGGGTGGGGCTGAGGTTATAGTCCATCACCGCGCCCACGCTCACATTGAAGACATTTCCATCCGGGTAGAGCCCGACCTCCTGCGCCGTAAACCCGCCCGTGCCGGTGCTGAAGTTGCCGTGCCCCACGCCGGCGAGCACCTGCGCGCTCCAGCCAAAGTGCTGCCCTTCAATGAAGCGGTACTGCGGCCCCCCGAGGAAGGTGTACTCGGAGATGGCGGGCCGGAAGACCACGTACGGGTTCCCGATGGTGTTCGCGGTCCCGTAGTAGCCGCGAAAGTCGCCCGTGATGCCCAGCTTGGGCCGGATCCACTCCGTCACCCCCACGTTCCAGGCCTCTTCGTTGAGGTGCTGGATCGACGGGCCGGGCCGGAAGCGCACATAGCCGCCGCCGCCATAGACTTCGAACTTGTGGCTGTAGGTGTCCTCGATGATCTGCTGCTGGCGGATGCGGCGGCGGGTCTGCACGCGGGCCTGCGCCTCGCGCAGGATGCGGGCCCGCTCCTGCGGCGTCTGCTGGGGCAGCTCGGTAATCGGCTGCGCGGGCTGCTGCGCGTCGGGCGCGGGCGCGGGAGCCGTCTGGGCGCGGGCTCCGAAAGCCAGCGCAAGAGCCAGGAAAAAAGCTGGGTACGCCAGGTACCCGGGGCGAAAACGGTGTTGCATCAAGCGTGAAGCCTCCACTGCGGCAAACGAACGGGATGGCAGTAAGCGACGCCGCCTTCAGCCGCTCTGCGATGCGTGCTTTCTGCGGCCAGTCTCATGCGAGCCCTGTTTCTGCGGCGCGCAACCCTGCTCCCCTATTAAAGCATTTGTCTCGACCGGTCTCCGGGGGCCAGGCGGGCCGGGCGCGCCGGGGCGACCCGGCAGCGGAGGCGCGCTTGCCGCTTCGAGTCGCCTGAGGTACACACAGTAGAGAGCGTTCGCCTGGACATCTGCTCGCCATGAGGGAGTCATCAATGCGCGGATTTTTCCTTGGTCTACTGGTTGGACTGCTGGCAGTGCCGATTGCCGCGGCTCTTTATCTGCACTACGGCAAGGTTCCGGTGGCCGTCACCGATCCGGCATTTCCCGAGGAGCAGGCCATTGTCAACGGCCCGCTCCACGCCCGCATCGACCGCGAGATGCCCCGGATCACGCCGCTCGAGGCGAGCGCTTCCAACCTGCTGTTCGGCGCCCAGGTGTACCGGGAGCAGTGCGCCGCCTGTCACGGCCTCTATGGGCGGGACTCCGCCTTTGCCGAGCACATGTATCCGGGTGCGCCGCAGCTGTGGGCGCCCCACGGCCAGGGCGTGGTGGGGGTGAGCGACGACCCGCCGGGCGAGACCTACTGGAAGGTCAAGAACGGCATTCGCTTGTCGGGCATGCCGGCCTATGCCAAGGTGCTCAACGAGACACAGATGTGGCAGGTCACGCTGCTCCTGGCCCATGCCGACAAGCCGATGCCGGACGAGGTCATGACCCTGTTGAAGCAGCCGCTCATCCCGCCGGCCGAGCCCCCGCAGACGACGCACAAAGACCAGACCAATATGCCCGCAAGCGCGCTGCTGCCGCCCCCTGCCCAGTAGGCATGAGCACGTCGATGGGCGCAACGGGGTGGCACTCTGGCGACCCGCAAAAAGACCTCATCCTGCGCGAAGCGACGCAGGACTGCTTAGTTTTTTGCGAAGGCAGCGAAGTCGCTCACAGCCCTCTAGAGGGCGGCGTGAAACAGAAGCGCCTCGGCGACAACCGAGCGACGACGGAGCCACAACCGAGCCACGACGGAGCCGGCGGGGAAGCTG
>CAZZYH010000320.1:0-1972 GCA_964658225.1 Vulcanimicrobiota bacterium
GTCCCGCCCGCTTCGACACCGATCAGCCGGACGTTCGCGTCCCCGATAAACTCGTAGAACGCACCGATCGCATTCGAGCCGCCGCCTACGCAGGCGACCACCGCGCTCGGCAGCCGGCCCACCTTCTCGAGCATCTGGCGACGCGCTTCCTTCGAGATCACCCGGTGAAAGTCGCGGACCATCAAGGGATAGGGATGCGCGCCGAGGACCGAGCCCAGCAGGTAATGGGTCGTACGCACGTTGGTGACCCAGTCGCGCATGGCCTCGTTGATCGCGTCCTTGAGCGTCCTGGACCCGGACGAGACGCCACGAACTTCAGCACCGAGCAGGCGCATGCGATAGACGTTCAGCTCCTGCCGCTGCATGTCTTCCTCGCCCATGTAGATCACGCACTCCATGCCGAATAGGGCGCAGACCGTTGCCGTCGCCACCCCGTGCTGACCCGCGCCGGTCTCGGCGATGATGCGGTGCTTGCCCATCCGCCGCGCGAGCAGCGCCTGGCCGAGGGCGTTGTTGATCTTGTGCGCGCCGGTGTGCAGCAGGTCCTCGCGCTTGAGGTAGATCTTCGCCCCGCCCAGCTCCTCGGACATGCGGCGGGCGTAGTAGAGCGGTGTCGGGCGGCCGGCGAAATCGGCCAGGAGCGAATCGAGTTCGACGTGGAAGGCGGGGTCGGCCTGGGCGACGGCATAGGCGGCTTCCAGCTCTTCCAGCGCGGCCATCAGCGTCTCCGGCACATAGCGGCCGCCATAGGCGCCGAAGCGGCCCGGGGTCGCGGCAAATGTCTCGGGGAGGATCTCTGGGGCGATGCTCACAAGGGCAACCTCAATTCTTCTAGGGTACAAGAACGCTTGGTGTTTTTCCCGGGAACCGGCCGCATGGCTTGCGACGACGGCATTCCCAGAGTGCCCCCGGGGCGCCGTTTCTGGGGCCGTAGCCGCGCTCGAAGCAGGCTCACACCCGCGGCGTTCCGATGGTTTGCGATCGACACTTTGTTACCCCATCACAACCGGTGTTGTTTTGCGACGCCTCCCCCGGGCGTATCCTAGCGGCACGCGCCGCACAGGCCGCACGATCCGCACGAGGGTACCCGCATGCTTCGGAGAGATTTTTTACGCCGCTCTGCCACCGGGCTCGCCGCCGCTGGACTTGCCGCAGTCGGGCTCGCCGACAAGGCCGCCCGCGCGGCCTATCTCGACCTGCCGGCACTGGACCGCAAGCATGCCGCCCATGACGAGGTGGTGCTCGGCGCGACCGGCATCCGCACCAGCCGCCTGGCCATGGGTACGGGCACCATCGGCTACGGCGGCGGGTCGAACCAGACCCGCACCGGGCGCGCGACCACGCTGCTGCGCAACGGCTACCACGACAACGGTCTGCGCTTCTTCGACGCAGCCGACTCCTACGGCTCGCACCCCTATGTGAAGGAAGCGATCAAGGGCCTGCCCCGCGACAAGGTGACCGTGCTGACCAAGACGGACACCCGCGATGCGGCCGGGGTCCGGGCGGACCTGGACCGCTTTCGTCGCGAGCTGGGCGTGGACTACATCGACATCGTGCTGATCCACTGCACCACCGAGGGCGACTGGACCACGCGCTACCGGGGGGCGATGGACGTGCTCTCCGAAGCCAAGCAGAAGGGTGTGATCCGGGCCCACGGCGTCTCCTGCCACAGCCTGTCCGCGCTCAAGGCGGCAGCCGTCTCGCCCTGGGTCGAGATCGACCTGGTGCGCCTGAACCCGATCGGCTCGCACATGGACGCGGATCCGGAGACGGTGATCGGCGTGATCAAGCAGATGCGCGCAGCCGGCAAGGGGATCGTCGGGATGAAGATTCTGGGCCAGGGCGATCTGCGCGATCAGCCCTCCCAGGCCATCCGCTATGCGCTCTCGACCGGGGTGCTGGACGCGTTCACGATCGGCGCGGAGACGCAGAACGAGCAGAACGATCTGACCCGGCGGATCGCGGCCGCCTA
>CAZZYH010000321.1:0-1971 GCA_964658225.1 Vulcanimicrobiota bacterium
AGACCAGCGCCCGGACCAGCGCTCTGGACCCGCATGCCCCGGCTGCCGGGTCATGGCTGCCAAGATAGAGAGCGCGCGACGAGAATCTGACACCCCGAGTACACTTCCCTCTATGCGTGTTCGCACCCTGTTCCGCGCCTGCGTCATCGCCGCCCTGCTCTCAGTGGGCACCGCTCCGGGCCAGCAGCCGAAGCTCATCAATGGCTACGAGCCGAAATGGTGGAAAGAAGCCGTCGTCTACCAGATCTACCCGCGCTCCTTCAAGGATTCCAATGGCGACGGGATCGGCGACCTGCCCGGCATCACCTCCAAGCTCGACTACCTGCAGAAGCTGGGCGTCAATGTCATCTGGCTTAGTCCGCACTTCGACTCGCCCAATGCCGACAACGGGTACGACATCCGTGACTACCGCAAGGTCATGAAAGAGTTCGGGGACATGGCCGACTTTGACGCGCTGCTGGCCGGGATCAAGCAGCGCCACATGCGCTTGATTATCGATCTTGTGGTCAACCATACCTCCGACGAGCACACGTGGTTTGTCCAATCGCGCTCGAGCAAGACCAACCCCTATCGCGACTTTTATATCTGGCGACCCGGCCACACCGCGCCCGACGGGACGCGCACCCCGCCCAACAACTACCCGTCCTACTTCTCAGGCTCGGCCTGGACGCTCGACCCCAAGACCAACGAGTACTACCTGCACTACTTCGCGGCCAAGCAGCCGGACCTGAACTGGGCCAATCCGAAGGTTCGCGAAGAAGTGTTTTCGCTGATGCGCTTCTGGCTCGACAAGGGTGTCTCCGGCTTCCGCATGGATGTGATCCCGCTCATCTCCAAGCCCCCCGGCCTGCCTGACCTGACGCCGGAACAACTGCAGAACCCGCCCAACGCCTATGCCAACGGGCCCCACCTTGCCGAGTACCTGCACGAGATGAATCGCGAGGTTCTTTCCAAATACGACGATATGTCGGTCGGCGAAGCGACCGGCACAACGCTCGCCCAGACCAGCAACCTGGTCGACGATCGTCGCCACGAGCTGAACATGATCTTCAACTTCGACGCCATCAAGCTTGGCCGCTCGGACTTCGGGCTGAGCCAGCTCGGCGCCTGGTCGTTGCCGGAGCTGAAGGGCATCTACGATGCGCACGCGACCGTGCTCACCAAGCATGACTGGGACACGGTCTTTCTCTCCAACCATGACAACCCCCGCATCGTGTCCACCTTCGGCGACGACTCGCCTTCGATGCGCGTGCCCTCGGCGAAATTGTTTGAAACCATGATCCTTACCCTGCGCGGGACGCCGTTTCTCTACGAGGGCGACGAGCTGGGCATGACCGACTTCCCTTTCAAGACACTGGCCGACTATGACGATATCGCCGTCAAGAACGCCTACAAGGAGTTTGTCGAGAGCGGCAGAATCTCAGCCGCGGCCTTCCTGGCCTCGCAGGCCAAGGTCTCCCGCGACAACGCCCGCACGCCGATGCAGTGGGATGGCTCGCCGCAGGCCGGCTTTACCACCGGCGACCACCCCTGGCTCGCCGTCAATCCCAACTACAAACAGATCAACGCCGCCCAGCAGGAGTCCGATCCGGGCTCGGTGCTGAACTACATGCGCGCGCTGATCGCGCTGCGTGCGCATACGCTCGCCTTTGTCTACGGCGACTACGAGGACCTGGACCCCGGGCATCCGCACGTGTTTGCCTACACCCGTACGCTGGGAAGCGAGAAGTACCTTGTGGTCGAAAACTTCAGCTCCACGCCGCTCGCCTATACGCTGCCCAACGGGCTCAAGGCGGGCAAGCTGCTGCTCTCCGATGTTCTGGGTGCCCATCCGGCCGACTCCGCAACGCTCGAACTTGGTCCGTGGGAGGCTCGGATTTATAGGCAGTAGAGTGAGCCTGGCCGCCTCCCATAGACCGGCGGCGCCGGAGAAAGCGGCTTCCTTCAAGTCGCTGTATCCGAACCGCCCCC
>CAZZYH010000322.1:0-1941 GCA_964658225.1 Vulcanimicrobiota bacterium
CGTTTCGAGCCGGGTCGTCCGGCTCGCTCGCAGGCCGACTCGGCAAAGTCTCGCTCGAGGACACCGTCCAGGCAGCCGGGCGGTCTAAAGACCTGATGATGCAAGCAAACGCTGTGCGGCGCCGCTGCGCCTCGGAGCTGGGTGTCGCCGGTAGCCTTGGTGTCCGGTGTGGCCGCAGGACCCCATGGAGCGTGGCTCTACCAGCAAGCCGGAATGTTCCGGGCAGACCTGGTGGCCTTGGCCTGCTCGGCATCCTGGCTGTTCTGGCCGCGCCCTTTTCGTGCAGCGCCCAGGGCGCGCCCGCGCCTCCCGCTTCCGGCGAAGCCAAGCCGCAGGTGCTCTTCGAGCGCTCGACCGACTCTCCACCGGGCCGCCCTGAACCTGCAGCCAGCGCGCCGACGGCAACCCCCGCGGTCACAGCCGCCATGCGCCTGGCCCCGGCCTTCGCGGTCTACGATCTCGCCGTGCACCTGGCGCCGGCGCAGGCCGCGCTCGCCGTCGAGGCGCGCCTGACCCTGCGCAACACGGGCGCCGAGCCCCTCCAGGCGCTTCCGCTCCAGCTTTCCTCTACCCTGCACATGGAGCGGGTCTCGCTGGCCGGGGTGCCCCTGCCGATGACCCAGAGCCAGGTCGCGAGCGATGCCGACCACACCGGCTCGCTCGAAGAGACGCGGGTCGCGCTGCCGCAGCCCCTCGCCCCCGGCGCTAGCCTCACCCTGACGGCAGCCTACAGCGGCACGATCGAGCCGGCCAGCGGGCGGCTCGATCGCCTCCACACCCCGGAGGCGGTCTCCGCGGGCTCGGACTGGGACCGGATCAGCGAAGGATTTACCGGGCTGCGCGGCTTCGGCGACGTGGTCTGGTACCCGGTAAGCTCGGTGCCCGCGCGCTTTGGCGACGGCGCGGAACTCTTTACCGAGATCGGCCGGCAGCGGAGGAGCAACCAGGATGCATCGATCTCGATCCATGTGACCGAGGAGTTTACCGGGGACGCTCCGAACCTCGCCGTGCTGGCGGGCCGGGTGATCGATCCGGGCAAGCCGCAGGCCATGCCGAGCGCGTCCTTTCCCGGCGTCCTCCGCGTCGAGCTGCCGCCGACGCGGCTCGGTTTTCGCGCCCCGAGCCTGCTTCTGGCTGCGCGCCCCGCGAGTGCTGGTCTGCTTCGCGTCTATAGCGACCCGGCGCATGCGGCCGATGCGGGGCTCTACCAGGCCGCGGCCGCAGGGGTCGAGCCGCTGGTGGCGCGGTGGCTGGGTGCGGGCTCCGCCGCGCCGCTCTCCGTCATCGAGCTCCCGGTGGAAGGCGCGCAGCCGAGCGAGCTCGGCGATGCGGTGCTGCTGAGCCCACCCGGTTCCGCCTCCGCGCCCCCCCGGCAGATCGCGCCGCTGCTCAGGCGGGAGCTGGCCCATGCGCGCTTCCACTCGCCCCGGGTATGGCTGGAAGAAGGGGTGCCGGCGCTGCTCAGCAGCCTCTATATCGAGCAGACCGAGGGCCGCGAGGCGGCGATCGAGCGCATGGCGGCGACGCGCGGGGCCCTGGCCCTGGTCGAGCCGGGGAGCCCGGGCGCGGCCGGCGGGCAAGCACTGCTCGACGCCTCCGCGCCGATCTACTATCAGTCCAAGGCGCTCTACGTGCTCTGGATGCTGCGGGATCTGGCCGGCGACAAGGCCCTTTCTGCGGCTCTCAAGGCCTATGACCCGGCCGCCGATACGCAGCCGGAGTACTTCGAGAAGCTGGTCGAGCAGGCCGGCGGCCAGGCCAGCGGTAAAGACCTGGGCTGGTTTTTTGCCGCCTGGGTATATCAGGATCCGGGCCTGCCCGATCTATCGATCGTCAATGTGTTTCCCAGCCGCGCGGGCGGCGCGGCCGCGGACCCGGACCAATGGCTGGTCTCGGTCGAGATGGCGAATGAGGGCTACGCCGAGGCCGAGGTCCCGGTCA
>CAZZYH010000323.1:0-1941 GCA_964658225.1 Vulcanimicrobiota bacterium
GGTAAAAACGTGGGCTGGTGAGCTGGTAAAAAGGCTGGGCTGGTGGCGGGGCGTGACCGCAGCCGCCGGGCAGATCGCTCTTCGCGGAGCGGGCGTCCCGCGGCTCCGCGATCAGCCGGAGAACTGCTTCCGCTTCTCCTCGCAGTACCCTCGCACGCCTACAACTGGGTCCCATCGCTGAGCGCCGTCACCCGGATCCGGCCCTCGCACACATTGATCGAGTGCCGCACCAGGAAGGATTGCGTGGTGCCCGGCGCCGCGACCGCGATTGAGCCCACCTGGTCACAGTGCTCACCGCTCATCCAGCCCACCTCAAAGGTGGCCTCGCCGGAGGGCGCCAGCAGCACGTAGGGGGAAGGCGCGCTGGCCTGAGGGGCACCTTCCGTGGTCGGCGGTGCGCCGCCCGGCTTGGCATGCAGAGCCGCCTCGAGCATGGTTCCGGTGACCTTTTCAATGGCGACATTGCCGATCAGGCTGCCATCCTTGTGCAGCAGCGAGATTGCCGGGTAGCCACCCAGCCGGCAGGGTTGCTTGCCATGATTGACCAGGTTCAGCCGCACCGAACGCTGATCCCCATCGACATGCGCCCCTGACTCGAACAGGTTCAGGTCGGTTGCGGCGCAGTACGGCGCCGCATTCACATCGATCTGCGTGGGTCGCGTTACCAGGTGTACCGAACGGTCGACCGTGGTGTAGGGCGCGTTCGGGTTGGTGCCCCCGCGGTTGTAGAGCGGCGCATCCTCCTGCAGGCCCGGGATCTTGGCCGAGGAGGCGTGTACCTGCTTGGCAGCCGAGCAGCCTGCCAGCAACAGGGCCGCCCCGCAAGCCAGCGCAGGCCATGCAAGCGGGCTTGGATGTGGGCGGCGTGGCGTCTGCGGCATGGACGGGGACCTTCCTCAAAATAGATGCGGAATGCGCGGGATGCGATCGGCGCGAGGTACGGAAACGAGGTAGCGATAAGGATACCGGATCCTCGCGCAGGGCGCGTGCGGTCCCGGGGCGCGCTGCCCTAAAGTGGAACGAACGGGGCGGGACCACGCTCCGCCCGGCAGCTCGCCGGCATTGCCGCTAAGATACAGAGATGTCCAGGCTCAGTCGAGAACGGGTGCTTGTTACCGGGGCCGCCAAGCGCATCGGGCGCACGCTCGCGCGCACGCTTGCCGAAGCCGGGGCGGCGGTCGCCATCACCTACCGTCACTCGCACCAGGAAGCGCTCGCGACCGTGGCGGAGCTGCGCGCACTGGGTGTTCCGGCGCACGCGGTGGCTTGCGAGCTGACCGATGCCGGGAGCATCGACGCGGCAGTGGAAGCGGCGGCGCAGGCGCTCGGCGGCCTGAGCCTGCTGATCAACAATGCAGGAGCCTTTGAGACCGCGCCCATCGATGCGCTCACCGCGGCCCAGTGGGACGCCATGTTTGCAACCAACACGCGCGCCCCATTCCTGACGGCGCAGGCCGCGCTGCCACACCTGCGGGCCCACGCTGCCAGCGGCGCCGGGCCGGGCCGGATCATCAACATCGGCTCGCTCGGGGGCCAGCACCCCTGGGCGACGCATGCGCACTACTGCGCCTCGAAAGCCGCGCTGCACATGCTCACCCTCACCATGGCCAAGGCCTTTGCGCCCGAGGTGTCGGTCAACTGTGTCGCTCCGGGGATGATCTCGGCCGGGGAGCCGAGCGCCGAGTATGCACACTTTGTCGCCAAGACGCCGATGCGCCGGATCGGCACGCCGGCCGACGTGGCCGAAGCGGTGCTGTTCTTTGCCGGTGCGTCCTCGTTTCTCACCGGGCAGGTGTTGACCGTCGATGGGGGCCTGGGCCTCTAAGAGCGGCTGTGCGGGGCCGGGCCGGGTGCGGCTCCGGGACGGATCCGGAACGGCTTAGCGGCGGATCTGGAATGGCTCAGGAATGGATCCGGGAACGGCTCCGGAACGGCTTAGGA
>CAZZYH010000324.1:0-1936 GCA_964658225.1 Vulcanimicrobiota bacterium
GACACGGCGGCGAGGCCCGGCGGCGTGTTCGGGGGGCTGCGCGGCACGGCGGCGAGACACGGCGGCGTTTCCGGGGGGCGGCGAGGCCCGCTACCCGAGAATCGCCAGCATCGCCGCCCGATAGGCTTCCGGCAGCGCGCGCTTGGTCATGGCACGATCGACCACCAGATGCGTGGTCATCGCCTCGGCCAGCAGGGTGCCCCCCCGGCCGTCGCCCGGCTCCGGCTGTCGGCGATGCGGCTCGCGCGAGTCCGGACCGGGGGTGCCCGGCTCGATGCGGCACAGGCGGTAGGCGAACTTGACCAGGGGCCCGCGCATGGCGACCAGCCGTGTTTCGAGCTCCAGCTCCTCGTCATACCGAGCCGGCGCACGGTACCGGCAGCTCAGCTCCACCACGGGCATCGCGCAGCCCTCGGCTTCCATCTGCCGGTAAGTCAAGCCGAGGGCCCGCAGCAGCTCCACCCGTCCCACTTCAAACCAGACCAGGTAGTTGGCATGGTAGACCACGCCCATCTGGTCGGTCTCCGCATAGCGAACCCGCAGACGGGTGGTAAAGATCCGGGCACTGGGCTTCATGTAGGTTTGAGTGTAAGGCTTGCGAGCCCCAAGCAAAGGTGAGGAGCGAAGCAGTGAAGGCTGAACAAGCGTGCGTACCAGGCATCCGGCCAGCAGCGCGGATGAGCCGGGCCCGGGCCGGGGTGGCCGCGCTTTTTTTTGTCAACGGCTCGACGGTCGGCTCCTGGGTGCCGCACATCCCTGATCGCGCCCGTGATCTGGGCCTGAACTCGGCGCAGCTCGGTGCCACGCTGCTGGCGGGCGGCATCGGCTGCCTGGTCGCGATGCCGCTCTCCGGCTGGCTGATCGCGCGCTACGGCAGCCGGCAGGTGACCTCCTTTGCAGGGCCGCTCTTTCCGGCCTTCCTGGCCCTGGCCGTACTGGCGCCGACCGCGCACCTGATGGCTGCCTCGCTCATACTCGTTGGCATGGCCGGCGCGTCCATGGATGTCTCGATGAACGCGCACGGGGTGCTGGTCGAGCAGCAGCTCGGCCGCCGGACGATCTCGCTGCTGCACGGGCTTTTCAGCGTCGGGTGTGTGGCCGGCTCGGCGGCGACCAGCACCGCGCTCGCGCATCATCTGCCGGCCCGCGGCCTTGCGATCTCGATCGCCGTGCTGCTGGCAGTCGTGGTTCTGGCGGCCCGGGGGGTGCTGCTCGACGACGCGCCGGGCGGCAGCTATGCGGCTGCGCGCCCGGCCCCGCCTGAAAGAGGGGCAGCGGCTTCCCTGCTCGACCGGCTGCGGGCGCTTGTGCCCCATGGCCGGCTCCTGCTGCTGGGCATCCTGACCTTCTCGGCCATGGTGTCAGAAGGCGGGGTGGCTGACTGGAGCGCCCTGCTGCTCAGGGTCACGCGCGGACTCGGGGACGGGGTGGTGGGCTACGGGTTCACCTGCTTCTCGGCCACCATGGTGCTGGGCCGCTTCACCGGCGACCGGGTCGTGGCGCGCATGGGCGAGGTGGGAGCGCTGCGCCTGGGCGGACTGCTGGGTGTACTGGGCTTCGGGCTCATGCTGGGGAGCCCCTCGTTGCCGCTCGCGCTAGCCGGCTTCGCGGTGGCCGGCGCCGGCCTGTCGAACGCCTCCCCGATCCTCTACCGCGCCGCCGGCCGTCTGCCCGGCTTCGCGCCCGGGGCGGCGATCGCGGTCGCAGTCGGGGTAGGCTACGCGGGGCTGTTGGCCGGGCCGCCTTCGCTCGGCTTTCTCGCCCACGTGGCCGGCCTGCGCAGCATCTTTTACGTCATCCTCACCCTGTGCGCGGTGCTGGGCCTGGCCGCGCCGCTGGTGCGCGGTGTTGCGCAGGCTGCCGGACCGGCGGGGCGGCGCGAACAGGCGCTCGGCGACCCGGTGAGCGCGGAGCCCGTCCTCTAAGCCGCGAAGCG
>CAZZYH010000325.1:0-1935 GCA_964658225.1 Vulcanimicrobiota bacterium
ATGCGCACGCGCAGTGCCTGGAGTTCGTGTTCGGACATCAGGCGTGTTCCTTCTCAAACTCGGCCATGTAGGCGATCAGCGCTTCAACCGCATCCAGGCCCAGGGCATTGTAGATAGAGGCGCGCATGCCGCCGACCGAGCGGTGGCCACGCAGGTTGAGCAGGCGGCGCTCGTCGGCACCGGCCAGGAACGCCTTGTCGAGGCGCTCGTCCGCCAGCCGGAACGGCACGTTCATCCACGAGCGGACGTTGACGGCGATAGGGTTGCTGTAGAACGCGCTCTTGTCGATGAAGCCGTAGAGCAGGTCTTTTTTCGCCCTGTTGCGTTTTTCCATGGCGTCGACGCCGCCCTGCTCCTTGAGCCACTCGAACACCAGGCCCGAGAGATACCAGGAGTAGCTGGCCGGGGTGTTGTACATCGAACCGTTGTCGGCGGCGACCTTGTAGTTGAGCATGGTGGGGCAGACGCTGCGGGCTTTGCCGAGCAAGTCTTCGCGGATGATCACGACCACCAGCCCGCTGGGACCGATGTTCTTTTGCGCGCCAGCATAGATCATGCCGAACTGCGAGATATCCACAGGGCGCGAGAGAATATCCGAGGACATGTCCACGACCAGCGGGACGTCACCGGTCTGCGGAACCCAATCGAATTCCAGGCCGCCGATGGTTTCGTTGGACGCGTAGTGAACGTACGCCGCGCCGGGCGTGAGGCTCCACTCGTTCTGGCCGGGGATGTTCAGGTAGTCGTAGGGCTTGGCGCTGGCGGCAACGTTGACGTTGCCATAGCGGCGAGCCTCTTCGATGGCCTTTTTCGACCAGATGCCGGTCTCGATGTAGTCGGCAGTGCCGTTCTCGGGAAGCAGGTTGAGCGGGATTTGGGCGAATTGCTGGCTCGCGCCACCTTGCAGGAACAGTACTTTGTAGTTGTCAGGTACCGACAGCAGGTCACGCAGGTCCTGCTCGGCCTTCTCGGCGACGGCCACGTACTCGTCGCTGCGATGGCTCATCTCCATGACCGACAGGCCTTTGCCATGCCAGTCGAGCATCTCGCCCTGGGCACGGCGCAGTACGGCTTCAGGAAGCGCAGCTGGGCCTGCGCAGAAGTTAAAGGCTCGATTGCTCACGTCTGGTTCTCGCTTTGGCCTGAGAAAATTTGAGAGTGTTGCACAAGGCTTGAGGACCCCTTCGCGGGCAAGCCTTGCTCCTACAGGTGTGTGCCGCAGGGCCGGTTGGTACTGCAGGAGCAAGCTTGCTCGCGAAGAGGCCGGCAAGACCACCATCGCTCAAAAGCCAGCCCCTCCACAGCCCGACATTACCTGCTTATATTAGTCCTGGATCACATCGGCATCGGCATCGCCTTCGGCCACGTCACCGTCCACCCCATCACCGTCGATCGCTGCAGGGGCTTCATAGCCCTCCTCGCCTTCGAGCAATTCTTCGCCCTCGACTTCGGATGGCTCCTGGACGCGCTCAAGGCCCACCAGCTTCTCGTCGCTGGCCAGCTTGATCAGGGTCACGCCCTGAGTGTTGCGGCCCAGGCTGGAGACTTCGCCGACGCGGGTACGCACCAGGGTGCCCTGATCGGAGATCAGCATGATCTCTTCACCATCGAGTACCTGCACCGCACCGACCAGACGGCCGTTGCGATCGTTGCTGACCATGGCGATAACGCCCTGACCGCCACGCTTGTACTCGGGGAACTCGGTGATCGCGGTACGCTTGCCGTAGCCACGCTCGGAAGCGGTAAGGATCTGGCTGCCCTCTTCAGGGATGATCATGGAGATCAGCTTCTGGTCTTCAGGCAGGCGCATGCCGCGCACACCGCGGGCGGTACGGCCCATTGCGCGGACATCGGACTCCTTGAAGCGGGTGACCTTGCCACCGTCGGAGAACAGCATCACTTCACGCTCGCCATCAGTGATCGAGGCGCTGATGA
>CAZZYH010000326.1:0-1925 GCA_964658225.1 Vulcanimicrobiota bacterium
CTTGCTTGTTGATCTCACCTAGGGCAAATCCCCACCCCTGGCCCGCTCGTCGGGGTGCGATCGGCCAACCCCTGAGACTCTCTGCGAGACCCCGGCCCGGAGCTGTTCCCGCGGATGATGCAGACGGTGCACCGTCTGCAAATGCCCCAGCGCCACATGCGTGTAGACCTCGGTCGTCGTGATGTCGGCATGGCCGAGCAGCGTCTGCACGGTGCGCAGGTCGGCCCCATGCTCGACCATGTGGGTGGCAAAGCTGTGGCGCAGCATGTGCGGACTGGCAGACGGGCTGGCAAGCTTGACGATGGAGTTGATCGCCTGCCGCCGCAGCGGCGCGCCGCGGGTCGACAGAAAGAGCCGGTGTGTCTCGCTCCGGGTCTTCAGCAGCCCGGCCCGCCCCTGCTGCAGATACGCTGCAAGCGCTTTCACGGCCCGGGCCCCGAGCGGGAGCAGCCGCTCCTTGTCTCCCTTGCCGCGCACCCGCAGCCGGCCCGCTTCCAGGTCGAGGTCGGCTACCCTCAGGTCAGCGGCCTCGGAGACGCGGAGCCCGCTGCCGTAAAGCAGCTCGAGCAAGGCCTGGTTGCGTAGCTGCGCCGCTGTGGGCGCGCCCGCCCCCGCAGGCGCACACCTTGCGATCATCGAGGCCACCTCCGCCTCCGCGATCGCCTTCGGCAGAACCTTCCAGGTGGCGGGCGCGTCGATCTGCAGGGTCGGATCATGGCTGACGCGCTTGTCCAGCAGCAGCCAGCGATAGAAGCCGCGCAGGCAGGAGAGCTTGCGTGCGGCCGTGCGCGCGGCCACACCATGTTCGCCCAGATGACGCAGAAAGCCGCTTACCTGCTCCCGGCGCGCGGTGAGCGGGGTCTGATCGCTACCCTCGAGGAACTCGGCAAACAGCAGCAGGTCGCGCTCGTAGGCCTGGCAGGACAGGGGTCGCAGGCCCTTCTCGACAAGCAGGTAGGCGACATAGGCCCGGATCAGCCCCAGCGTCGTCGAGGGTTCCCGCTCGCCATGCAGTGCCATGGACCTATTATCGCCACCGGCGCGATCCCACGAAGAGTCCGCGGCGACCGGGGGAGTGGCGAGCCGTGTACCTGCTGCGCCGGGCCCCCCGGTCCGCTCACGCCGTGCGGCGCACATGCATCTCAAAGGCTTGCGGCTGGGCAGGTCAGGGCGCGGGATTGAGCATCGATGGAGTACTGCTGCCGCGAGACTTAAAGCCGGAATGCAGCGAGAATGCAGCGACAACGCAAGCGAGATTGCAATTTAGAATGCTCGCGAGAAGGCAAACGGGAGCTTGAACAAAACCCCGAACGAGATCGAAAACAAACTTCAAAATGGATGCGAAAGCATCCGCTTGAGAAAGCGCACGATAAAGCACACGATAAGGAGACGCATGCCGGTTCTGTACACCACACGAGTGCGCGCCGAAGGCGGCCGCGATGGCTACGTGGCCTCCTCCGACGGCCTGCTGCAGTTGAAGCTGGCCCAGCCGAAGAGCCTGGGCGGCGCCGAGAACGCCACCAACCCGGAGCAGCTTTTCGCCGGCGGCTATGCTGCCTGTTTCGAGAATGCCATGCTGTACATCGCACGCCGGGAGGGCCAGCAGCTGACCGGCAGCTCGGTCGATGCGACGGTCACCCTGCACAGCACGCCGGAAGGCGCTTTCAAGCTGGGCGTGGCGCTGGCGGTCGAGATCGCGGGCCTGGCGCAGGCAGAAGCGGAAGCGCTGGTGGCTGCCGCGCACAAGGTTTGTCCCTACTCGAATGCGGTGCGGGGCAACATCGAGGTTGCGATCAGCGTCGCCACTCGATGAGAGCCGGATGAACGCGAGCAGCCAGCCCCCGCAGGGTCAAGGCCTCGCCCGGGTGCCCCCGGGTACGCGCCCGGCCACGCGCCCGGACAGGCTCCCGGATACGCTCCCGGAT
>CAZZYH010000327.1:0-1888 GCA_964658225.1 Vulcanimicrobiota bacterium
TGAACGGTGAGATCCGGCTGCGGCGCCTGGCTGTATGAGCTTTCCATCAGCCGCGACAGCTCGTTCAGTCGCTCTTCGAGGTTGATCGCGGTTTCCGCATGAGCCATGTCGTCGATGCGGTTGCTGAGGCTTTCGATACGGCTTGCCAGATCCATGGTCGGCTCGAAGCGCAGCATGGCTTCGCTGCTCATCACGTCGATCTGGTCGGCGAGGCTGCTGATACGGTTTTCGAGGCGCTGTATCAGCGCCGGATCGGCCGTGTTGGCGGTGCTGCGGCCGCTGGCGGCGATCGCCCGGCTGATTTCGTCGAGGCGCGTATCGATCGCGGTGAACTGCTCGGCCATGGCGCGGTCGCGCGGCTGCATGAGGTTGCCGAACTGCTCCATCGCGGTGGCAATGGAAATCAGCTTTTCTTCCAGCGCATGCACCGCAGGGCTATCGTTCATGCCGCCGAGCTGCCGCTTGATATCGTCGATGCGGTAGGCCAGCGCGACAAGCTCTTCCTGCAGGCCGGATGTGTCGATAGCCTGCAGCCGATCTTCCACGCTGTCCCAGCGGCTTTCCATTCCCCGCACGGACTCCTCGCGGGCAAGCCCGTCCATCAGCGCGCGAAGATCGTCGAACTCTGCCTTCAGGGCGGCGGCCTCGGAGCCGTGGCTGGCACCGGTGTTTGCCAGCTGGTCGATGCTGTCGGCAAGACGCGTCAGATCGGCGCGCATGCTGTCTGCGAAATTATGGTCTTCGGCGGCGCCCTTGATCGTGCGGATCTCGGCCCGGAGTGCGCCCATCTCGCGCGCTACCCCGTCTGCGATGTCTTTCTTGAGGTCGTGGCGCAGGCTCACCAGGGCCTGGGCGATCTCGGTCATCGCATCCGCTGCAGGGCGGCTATCGGCCGCAACGCGGGCAACGGGCTGGCGCGAGGCCATGGGTTCTGAGGCGCGCGGTGCGAGCGGCGGACGGACGGGTGCCTCTTGCTCTGCGGCCTGGCTGCGGTCGCGGCTGGCCCCGAGTATGCGCTGGCGCTGGCGGATTTCGGCAAAGGGATCGGAGCGTGGAGCTGGCGCCGGTGCTTCGGCGCGCGACGGCCTGTCGTTAGCCTCGCGGCTGGCAACAGCGCGGTCCAGACGATTGGATCTCTCTGCAAGCGCCGGGCGGGCTGCAGACGACACGGCTGCCGCTGGTGCCTGCGGGCGCGGCGTTTCCAGACCGCCTGCTGCGCCCATCAGACCTTCGATGCGGGCCTCCAGACCCTCGATCGTGCGGCTGAGTGCATCGAGAGCCGTCCTGTCGTTCATCAGGGGAGGATGTGATGGAGATCCGCTCATCGTGTTGCTCACTTCGACATTTGACCCTTGCGGGCTGTTTCCCCCGGTACTCGCGCCGCTGCCATCGAAAACTGCAGTGACTGAAGAGCACCAGACGCAAGGGCGTATTACGGTACGCATTCCTGTGACCGGTGGAGATCGCTGTATTCCAAAAATCTAAACTGCGGCATGGAATACGGATCACTCCGCTCACGCCGCAAAATTCGCAAAACGTGGTAAAGAACCCGTTAACTTTCCCGAAAATTTCTTTAACCTTTGTTCAATGCGCAGCAGCCCAGGCCATTGCGGGCACAAGATATCTCTGAGGAAGCCGAGCCGCACTTTTTCCCGGTGCCAGCGCCTGGGGTCTCGAATACGGCGCCCATCGCGCCTCCGACACAAAAATTTTACCCTCGGGTCATACATTTGACGTTTACGCGCACGTCAATATTTCATAGGCTTGTTGCAGGGACGGAGCCTTGGTCTCGTCTTTGCGAATTGGAGGATTCGAACGATGCCGGTCTATCGAGCGCCCGTCAGCGACACGCTGTTCATTCTCAACGATGTGCTCGGTCTCGAGCGCT
>CAZZYH010000328.1:0-815 GCA_964658225.1 Vulcanimicrobiota bacterium
TCGTGCGCGGTACGCGCCGGCTTGCTCCCGTGCGCGGTACGCGCCGGCTTGTATGATTCACTCTCATGCGGGCAGCGGACCGAGGCGGGCAGGGTACGAAAGGCCGGGAAGGCGCGGAAAGCCTCGAAAGCGCGGAAAGTCCGGGAGGCCTGGGAGGACGCGAAGGCGCCGAGGGCCGGGAAGAACACAAACGCCCCGGAGCAGTGCCCGTCCGGCCCGACGTGAGCTGCCCGCCTCTCGAGCAGCCCTGGCGACCCTGGCCCTTTGCCTCTGCCCTGGCCGCGGGGCTGCTGCTCCGCCTCTGGTGGGTGCACGCCCACGCCGCGCTCGCCGGTGACCCCCAGGTCTACGCCGACATCGCCCGCAACTGGCTGCTGCATGGGGTCTACGGCGTTACCGGCGAAACCCTCCGCCCCACGCTCATCCGTCTGCCCGGCTACCCGCTGTTTCTGGCGGTGTGCTTTCGGCTCTTCGGGCTCGAGAACTTTCGCGCTGTCCTGCTTCTGCAGGGAGTCGTGGACCTGGCGACCTGCGCTCTGCTGGCCACCACCGCGCGCTGTCTGTGGAGCCGTCGCGCGGGCATGGTCACGCTCTGGCTCTCGGCACTGTGTCCCTTTACTGCGACCTATGCGGCCGCCCCGCTGACGGAGACGCTCGAGCTGTTCACCATCGCGGCGGCGTTTACCGTTGTTGCCCGCCTCGCCGGGCCGCGCGCCGGTTCCGGGTGGGCGAGCGGCCACGCCACCTGGGGCGCGATCCTGGCCCTGGCCTGCGCCTGGTCCTACGCGGCGCTGCTCCGGCCCGACGGCGCCCTG
>CAZZYH010000328.1:825-1817 GCA_964658225.1 Vulcanimicrobiota bacterium
GGCATCAGCAACGGCGAAGACATCTACTTTCGCATTGGCTTCAAGTCGCCCGCCACCATTTCGCAGGACCAGCAGACGGTCACGTACGATGGCAAGGACGGCGTCTTGGCGACGCGCGGCCGAGCGTGGCGCCCGGCACTGGCGGCCGGGCTGCTCTCGATGCTGCCCTTTGTGCCTTGGACGGCGCGGAACTGGCATACCTTCCATGTCTTTGAGCCGCTCGCACCCCGCTACGCGACCGATCCCGGCGAGCCGACCCATCCCGGCTTCCAGCGCTGGACCAAGACCGTCTGCGTCGACTTCGCCTGCACCCAGGAGGTTTACTGGAACCTCGACGCCGACCCCATCGACCCGGCCACTCTGCCCGCCCGCGCCTTCGATACCCAGGTCGAGTACGAGGCCACCCGCCGGCTGCTCGCCGACTACAACACCCACACCACGCTCACCGACGAACAGGATGCCCGCTTTGCCGCGCTGGCCGCCCGGCGGGTGCAAGCGCATCCGCTGCGCTACTACCTGCTGCTGCCCGCCGCCCGGGTGGCCGATATGTGGCTGCGCCCCCGGCTTGAGCTGCTGCCGAACGACCTACGCTGGTGGCAGTACGGCGAGCACCCGGGCGAGACCGAGTTCGGCTACGCCTGGGCCGCGCTGAACCTGGGCTACCTGCTGCTCGCCGTCCGCGGCGCCCTGCGCAGGCCGCCGCTGCTGGGGGCTATGCTCGTGTTCGTCGCGCTGCGCTCGTTGCTGCTGGCCACGATCGAGGCGCCCGAGCAGCGGTACACGCTCGAGTGCCTGGCGGTGGTGTTTGTCCTGGCCGGGGTAGGGCTGGGCGGGCGAAGCAGCGCGCCGGCGGCTCTCGAGGCCCCCCGGTCAGAACCAGTCTAGCCGCGCCGACCCGGACCGCCGAGAGGCCATGGAGCCACCGGGAGCAGGGCGGATCCGGCGCATCAGTCGACTCGGTTGGGTCAGGTTGGGTCAGATTGGTCAGTTGG
>CAZZYH010000329.1:0-1805 GCA_964658225.1 Vulcanimicrobiota bacterium
GAAGCTTCACCGCAGGCAAAGAGCCGCGGCCCTCGCCCGCACCTACTTCAGCAACCTACTTCCGCGCCTACTTCAGAATCTCCGAGATCGTCCCCGCGCCGACCGTCCGGCCGCCCTCGCGGATCGCAAACCTGAGCCCCTTTTCCATCGCCACCGGCGTGTGCAGCTCGATCTCCAGCGAGATATTGTCTCCCGGCATGACCATCTCGGTGCCCTCCGGCAGCTTCGCCGTCCCCGTCACGTCCGTCGTGCGGAAGTAGAACTGCGGCCGGTAGCCGTTGAAGAACGGCGTGTGCCGCCCACCCTCTTCCTTGCTCAACACGTAGATCTCGCCCTTGAACTTGGTGTGCGGGGTGATCGACCCGGGCTTGGCCAGCACCATCCCCCGCTCCACATCTTCCTTCGCCACCCCGCGCAGCAGCAGCCCCGCGTTGTCGCCGGCCAGGCCCTCGTCGAGCTGCTTCTTGAACATCTCGACCCCGGTCACCACCGTCTTGCGCGTATCGCGGAAGCCGACAATCTCGGCCTCCTCGCCCACCTTCACCTTGCCCCGCTCGATCCGCCCGGTCACCACCGTGCCCCGCCCGGAGATGGAGAAGATATCTTCGATCGGCATCAGGAACGGCAGCTCGATGGCCCGCGCCGGCAGCGGCACATTCTTGTCCACCGCCTCCATCAGCTCGTCGATCTTGGCCTCCCACTGCGCCTCGCCGTTCAACCCGCCCAGCGCCGAGCCCCGGATCACCGGGACGTCGTCGCCCGGAAAGTTGTACTTCGACAACAGCTCCCGCACTTCCATCTCGACCAGGTCGGTCAGCTCCTCGTCCTCGACCGCGTCGCACTTGTTCAGAAACACCACGATGTAGGGCACCCCCACCTGCCGCGCCAACAGCACATGCTCCTTGGTCTGCGGCATCGGCCCGTCGGTGGCCGCGACCACCAGGATCCCGCCGTCCATCTGCGCCGCGCCCGTGATCATGTTCTTGATGTAGTCCGCGTGGCCCGGGCAGTCCACATGCGCATAGTGCCGGTTCGCCGTCTCGTACTCCACGTGCGAGGTCGCAATGGTGATGCCCCGCTCCCGCTCCTCGGGCGCGTTGTCGATCGTGTCAAAGCTGCGAAACTTGTTGTTCGGATTGTGCTTGGACAATACCTTGGTGATCGCCGCGGTCAACGTCGTCTTGCCATGATCGATGTGCCCAATCGTTCCTACATTCACATGCGGCTTGCTGCGGTCAAACTTTTCCTTGCCCATGATCCTTCTCCACTTGCTCCATTCGCTCGGCTTGACGCTCTGGCTCGCTCGGTCGACGCCTCGGATGCGCCCTGCATCGGCATCTCTCTCAGTAGTACGCGTACACCTTCAAGTGCTTGGCGCGCAGCTCCGGGGCAACCTTCTCCACCATCGACAGATACTCTTCCCGCACGTGCCCGCGGTCCGAATCGCCCAGCTGCGCGTAGTGCGCCGGCGTCTCCGGTCCCAGCAGGCCGCTCGCCAGGATCGCCTCGAACTGCCGCGCCCGCAGCCGGGCCCGGCCCAGCCGCTCGAGGAATGCGCCCACCTGCGAGGGCGCAAAGGCCTTGTCGAGCGCCTGCCGTACAGCCCCGTAGGTGGCCTCGTCCTGGATGGGAAGCACTGCCTGCTCAAACATATCTCGCCCCTGCTTGTTGCAATCGTCGGTTCCGGCAGGCCTGCGCCGGTTCGCGCACGCTGGCCTCAAAACGAAGTGGAGCGGGAGACGGGAATCGGACCCGCGACCAACAGCTTGGAAGGCTGTGACTCTACCACTGAGTTACTCCCGCCC
>CAZZYH010000330.1:0-1785 GCA_964658225.1 Vulcanimicrobiota bacterium
GGCCCTGGCGCTGCGGGCAGGCCGGAGCCGCCCTGGGCGGCGCGCACCGCGCGGTGTTGACGCGGCCCGACCTCGGCCCGCCGGTATGCTCGAAAGACCAGCAAGGGCTCTCTTTTTCTCGCTCTCAGCCCAGTTCCGATCGAGTGCCACTTTGGGGCCGAACAAAGGAAAACCCCGCACCGGATGATGCGGGGCTTGTGGACCGGATCAGTCGCCGTTGCGGCGGGACCAGATGAGGTTGAAGGTGCCAGGTTCGTCGGCTTCGACCAGGGTGGCGTAGATCGGGGCGGGGAAGCTGGGGTCGTCGAGCTTGACCGAGAGATACTCGCGCCCCTCGCCGGAGGTCTTCTTCCAGGCGGCGCCGAATTCCACGTTCGACCCGGTAAGGATGCGGTAGTCGGGGGCGCGGTCGTTGGTCTTATCGGCCGGCTTGATCGTGGTCTTGGCGTTGATGCTGAGGGTCTTGACCGCGCCGGTGAAGCTGCCGTTGGTGCGGGTGAAGGTGCCGATGGTTGCCATGGTGCTCTCTCCTGTTGATCTCGGGACCGCGCCCATCGCGGCCTTCGATGGCGATCTGCAGGCCGCAGGCGATCGACGACGCACTCGGAACGAGCTGGAGCAAAGCGGAGGATGGCGGCCGGGCGGCTTTCTTGCCTCGCGAGGAATGCGCACCAGCGCAGGGGAAGAAAGCCGTCCGGCCGCCATTGCGGCAGAGGCGATCGAGGCGTCAGCCGTCCTGCGGCCAGATCAAGCCATGAGGAGGCAGCGTGAGTGTGTCCTGACCCGACAGGAGAGGGCTTGGTGACCCGTCGGCTCACCGCACCTTTTCGACATGCAGGCTGCCCGCGGGCAGAGGTTGTAGCAGTTCCGCTTCTGGCCGCGACAGCTCGAGCCAAGCCAGCCAATCCGCCCGCTCCAACACCACCATCTGCCGATCGTGGATCGGGGCGACGTCGGGCCCCTGCGTCGTCGTGAGCAGCGTGAAGGCCTCGGGCACATCACCCGTCGCCGGCCGCCACAGACCGGCAAAGCAGAACCAGTCCTCGCCCGCCTTGGTGAACCGCCACTTGCTTTTTGGCGTCTTCGTTCCCGTGAACTCGAAGAAGAAAGAGGCGGGTACGATGCAGCGTCCGTTGGCAAACCGGCGCCCTTCGGAGCGGAAGTTGATCACCGGCCCGGCTTTGGGCCGGCCGGGCGCGAAGCCCCACCGCAACTGGGCCAGTTCGATCCCGTCTCCGGCCAGCCGCAGGATCGGCGCTGTGTCGGTCGGCCAGATGTCATCCCGCGGCGCGAGGTTAGGGATCGGATCGGGCACGTTTAGCGGCAGCCGCGTGTGGCTGAACGCCTCGACGTACTCGCTGTAGGCAATGCGGTTGCCGTAATCATTGCACACGGAGAGCACTCCCGATCGGCGCGGAAGCGCCCGCGCTGCAGGAGCAGACGAGCACAAAGCGGCGCTTCCCTGCAAGCTCACTGTTCGCTAAATGTTCCACTCGGGATGAGCGGGAGAGTGCAGCAGGATGTCAGGTGCTGGACAGCAAGCGGGCTGCAGGCGGAGTCCGACCCAGTGACGGCACCGGCGCCGTATGACCGGGCGTTGGCCCTGGCGTCCCTGGTCCGGACGATGCGGGACCACTACCTGGCCGTCAGCTGCACCTGCGGCGCGGCCCGGGTGATCGCGGTCGGCCAGATGGCGAGGGATCGGCGCCTTGCCGACCGCACCCTCGCCCACGTGGCGCTTCGGCTCGCGTGTGAGGGCTGCCGCAATGGACCCGATGAGGTCTG
>CAZZYH010000331.1:0-1781 GCA_964658225.1 Vulcanimicrobiota bacterium
CTCGCCTCGAGCGGGGCATCCGCGGCACGCGCGCCGCCGCGGGAACCCCGCCTGGTGCGTGTGCACCGGTCACGCGGCGCGCGCGCCGGCTTCCTGGAGCGTGAGCTTGACCGTCATCCGTCTGCGCCCGCGATAGAAGGTGATCGTGATCGTCTCGCCGGCCTGGTGATGGTCCATCTGGTCGGCGATGTCCTCCGCCGTGGTCACATCCTTGCCATCGATGCCGACGATCAGGTCGCCCCCCAGCAGGATCTGTGTCTGCCCCAGGTAGGCCGACTCGCTGCCGCCGCGCAGGCCAGCCTCTTGCGCGGCGCCGCCGGGCAGGACCTTCTGGATCAGCACGCCAGACTCGGCGGCCAGACCCATCTGCTGGGCGAGCTCCGGGCCGATAGGCAAGGAGACGATGCCGAGCGAGGGGCGCCGGGAGTGGCCGAACTTCTGAAAGTCGGAAAGCACCGCCTTCACGGTATCGATGGGGATGGCAAAGCCGATGCCGGCGCTCTGGTCCACCTGCTGGTTCGGGTTGGTGGCGATCATGGAGTTGATGCCGATCACCTCGCCCCGCGAGTTGAGCAACGGGCCGCCGGAGTTGCCCGGGTTGATGGCGGCGTCGGTCTGGATCGCGTTCTCGATCTGGCCGCCCTGGGGCCCGCGCACCGGGCGGATGGCGCTGATGATGCCGGTAGTCATCGTCCCGTTGAGCCCGAAGGGGTTGCCGATCGCAAACACCTTCTGCCCGGGGATCAGGTCGCGCGACTGTGCCAGAACGACCGGCGTGAGCGAGGCCGCGCCGTCGATCTGCAGCAGGGCAAGGTCATGGCGCTGGTCCTTGCCGATCACCCGCGCCTTGTAACGGTGCTTGTCCATGGTCTGCACTTCAACGTTCTGCGCATCCGCGATGACGTGGTAGTTGGTCGCGATGTGACCCTGCTTGTCGAGGATGAAGCCGGAACCCTGGCCCTGCGAAGGCACCATGCCGTAGAAGAAGTCCATCTGCAGGGAAGTGGAGATGATATTCACAACCGAGGGCGAGACGTGCTTATAGACCGAGATGTTGTTCAGCTCCTCGGCGTCGTACTCCGGCGCGGCGTGAGCCTCGGTGAGGGTGAGCGGCGAGCTGGCGCGGCCCGGCGTGATGCGCGCCAGATCTACCGCGCTCTCAAGCACGCCGGGGCCTGCAGCCAGGCCATGCGAGCCGGTGCGGGGATCATGCGTGTTGGCGTAGTACCAGATGCCGCCCACGATGGCAAAGATGAAGACCAGTCTGCGGAGTGTCATACGTGCGATCCGGGTTTCTGCCGCTGCCTCAAAGAACGACGCGGCTCTTCCGATTTTCTCATTGTTAACCCCGCCCGGGGGCCGATGTCGCGAGCCCGAGCGGTTACGCGCGGCGCAGCTCGGCCAGCACCGCCTGCGCTTTGCGCCGCAGCAGCACCAGCGTGCCGGTGTTTTCGATGACGTAGTCGCAGAAAGGGGCTTTCTCCGCATCGGGGATCTGGGCGGCCAGACGGGCGCGGGCATCCCGCGCGAGCGCCTCGAGGGTCTGGGCATCGGCCCCGGGCGGGGCCGAGCGGGCTATGTAGCGGGCGATCTTCAGCTCTTCAGGCGCGGTGACGAGGACAAGTTTGTCAAAGCGTTCCACCCAGCCAGCGGCGCTGGTGTCGGCTTCGTCGGAGTTGCCGGCGGACTGGGACCCCTGTCGCGAAGGCGAGGCCAGGGCCACCTGGGCCGTGCCGGGGCGGACAGGCGGTGAGGAGCCTGCTCCCTCGCCGCGGGCTCCC
>CAZZYH010000332.1:0-1758 GCA_964658225.1 Vulcanimicrobiota bacterium
AGGACGTCTTGGCCAGGGTCCGTACCGGAACGTCTAGGCCGCGACATCTTGCGATGACCTCCAGGCCGCAAACGTTACGGGGGCACAACACTCGACCCAAACGCCGGGCTTCCACCGGGATTCCCCTGGGCTTCCCCTGGACTTTCGCCCGGGGGGAGCTTTTGCGGCCAACGGGGTACAAGCCGGGGGTCACAAGCCGGAGGGTGCGCGTTGCAGCGCGCGCGGGCCAGGCAGGTTTCTTCGAGGGCGTTTTTGCGGAGCCCGCTGGTTGTTTCCGAGGCCGGGCGGCGTATCGCCCGGTGCAGCGCCGCCGCTCGGGCCCGGATCGTGCCGCGACGGGCAGCTCGCGCCCCGGATCGCGGTTCCCAACTCGAGTCCCGGATTGCGGCTCGCGGCCCGGCTGGCGATTCCCAACTCGCGCCGGGGTTCCCAACTCGCGCCCCGATTTCCGGATCGCGCCGCCGGGCGCGCCTCGTATCGGCTCGCAAAGTAGCCCAGGCGCGGCGTGGAGAGGGGCCCGCGCTTGCCCCTGGCGCCGGCCGGGGTGCGCGCGGACCATTTGCCCAGGCACCAGGAGCGTGCCTAGGCGGCTCGCACCGGGCCGGCCGTCTCCCCTGTCTCGATCTTTTCCTGGCAGGCGATGCAGTAGGGCGTCCAGGGCAGAGCTTCGAGCCGTTTCTCCCCGATCCTGTTGCCGCAGTGCAGGCACTCGCCGAAGGTGCCGTCTTCCAGACGCTGCAGGGCCGAGCGCACCTGGGTCAACTGCACATGGCCGTTGGTGCCCTGGAGAAAGAGCAGCTCCTTCTGATAGGACTGCACGGCGTGGTCGGCCGCATCCTGCAGATCATCGCTGCTGCTCTCGCGGCCTTCCTTGACGGCGGTAAGCATGGTGCGCTCCAGCAGCGCTTGCTGCTGCATCAGTTTTTCCTTGAACAGCTCTGGGGAGCGTTCAGCGGTCTTGCTTGAGTCGGTCACGAAGAACTCCTGGTCGGTGCATCATCTGCCAGCATCGGGGTGGGGGGCTTGCAAAGGCGTTTGCTGACAATCGACTACTTGGACGCACGAATGGCCTGAATATTTGTTTTCGATCAAAAGCTTTTTCCAGCCGGATGGAAGGGGCGCGGTTTTCGCCCGCGGCGCCCGCACCGCCGGCACGGGGCTGGCACGCCCGCACGCCCGGCGCGGGTGTGCGCACGGGAGCGCGCCGGGCGAACCCACGCTTGCTCCGCCGCGCATCTGCCGGTAGGCTGGAGGGCATGTACGATGACTTCCATGTGACTGACCGCTGGACCGGCGAAGACCTGCACTGCCGCTGGAAGGCCAACATTGTTGCCATCGCGACCCGCCACGCCGACGCCGTCGACGTGCGCTTCGACGTCAACGGCCGCCCCGTGTGGATCTCTCTCCCCTGTACCGCTTGGGTGGAGCAGAAGCGCCGGACCGGGTATGTCATCACCGATCAGCTGACCGCCCAGATCGCCGGCCACTACCTCAAGGAGGCGGTCGAGACGGGCTACGACAATGGTCGCGAGATCTACACGATGAGCGTGGCCGAGGTACTCGATCACCTGGCGGTGGTGCTGAAGGAAGCAGGCAATACGGCGGCCCTGCCGGCCCTGCCGCTGACCGGCGATGCCATCCCGCTCGAGTAGATGGCTTCGAGGGCTGCAAAGGCTTAGCTTCAGAACGGCCTGGAGGGCTGCGCAGCGCTAGCCGCCTGCCCGCGTCCTGCCCACGCCTGCCCACATCCTAGCCACG
>CAZZYH010000333.1:0-1733 GCA_964658225.1 Vulcanimicrobiota bacterium
CTCCCTCCTTCGGCCTGGTCGTTCTGTCTGCCCGCCTCAAAGCCCCGCCCCGGCCAAGCGAGGCGGCAGCCAAAAGGGATGCACGCGCAAGGGGAAAACCGAGGTAACAGAGCGTACGCTATCTCCGCCCTCCCCGGCGCATCGCCGCTATGTTCTAAGTATGGGCTCCGGTGCACGGTCAGCGAAGCGCGGCATCGGCTGCCTGGTCGCTGCGCTGGCGCTGGTTCCCGCTGTCGTCAAGCTGCTCTGCTACCCGCATAATATCGGCTCCGACGATGCCTACATCCACCTGCGCATCGCCGAGAATTTCGTTCATGGGCTGGGCTGGGGGATCAATCCGCACCAGCCTGTGAACCTCTCGACCAGCCCGGCCTTCACCCTGCTGCTGGCGGCGATGGAATGGCTGACGCCCCATGCGATCGGCGTCACGCAGATGCTCTCCGCAGCCGCCGTCATCGTCGGACTGGTCCTGATCTTTCTGGCTGCGCAGGCGGAGACAGGTTCGCGCACCGCGGCGCTCGTGGCCGAAGGCGCCGCCGCGTTCAGCGTGAATCTCTGGCGCTGGAACGGGGCGCTGATGGAAGCCAGCTTCGGGTTCGCGGTGGTCGCCTCGACCCTCTTTCTCTTTCGTAAGGACGCGCCCGAGAGCTGGCCCAGGCTGCTCGGCGCCGGAGCCCTGCTGGGCATCGGCGTGCTGCTCCGCCCGGAGATGGGCCTGCTCGTCGTCCTGGTGCTCGCTGTGCAAACGTTGCGCCCGGCAGACGGGACGCGGGTGCGGAACGCGGCCCTGGTGCTGGGCGGGGTGTTCGCGGTCGTCCTGCCATGGTGCGCCTTTGCCTGGCGACAGATGGGGTCCGTCATTCCGACCACTTTCGCCGCAAAGTCCACCTCGCACCTGATCCTGCTCAATGGCCGTATCCTCGAGCAGTTCGTCGAGTCGATCGTAGAAAGCATTCTCTTTCCGACCCTGCTTATCCTGCTGCTGCTGATGCTGGCGTCTCGATCCCCGAGCGCCGTGTCGCAGGCAGGCCCGGGCGGGCGGTCCTGGGTCATCCCGGCCGGGTGGACGGCGGGGCTGATTGGCTTCTACTACCTCAAGACGCACGCCCTCCAGTCCACGGGTCGCTATGTGCTGCCGCTTTTGCCCTGCGAGGTGATGCTGCTGGCCCTCGCCTGGGGCCATCTGGAGCCGCGCCTGACGCGCACGCAGCTCCGCCTTTCTGCGGTAGGTGCGAGCCTGCACGTGCTCTTCTCGCTCGGTCTCAACTACTTCGTCGTTATGCCGGTGCTGCAGCGCTTTGAGCCCGAATATGCCACGACGATGCGCGCAGCAGCCGAGGAACTGGCGCGCCGCATCCCGGCGGCCCCAAACCGCCGCGTACTGGTCGAAGAAGACATCGGCGTGCTTAGCTGCGCCGCGGATGGACGCTTCCAGATCTTTGACGGCGGGGCTCTGGCTACGCCCTCCTTGCGCGGACTCTCCCTGCGCGACCAGGTGGAACGGGTGCAGCCTGCCTTCGTTCTCGAGTCGCTCGCGCTCACCCCGGCCGGACTGGGCCCGGGCTACCGCGATCTGCTCGCCCAGGTCTGGGAGCGCCGTTTCCGCCAGCACAGCGTGCGCGCAACCTTTCCCTACTACTACGCGATCCTCTACCAGGGCAAAGAGGCTGCGGGCCAATCGGTGCGGCGCTAGAGCGAGCCTTTTCCAGAGCGAGCATGGCTCGAGCAAGCCT
>CAZZYH010000334.1:0-1730 GCA_964658225.1 Vulcanimicrobiota bacterium
GCGGGGTGGTTAGGTCGACGATCGGCGCGGGTGTGGTATGGGCGTGTTCAGCCATAGCCTGCTCCTGCCTGAGCGGTTGCGGTTAGGCCGGGCGTGGAGGGTGCAAGCTCCTTGCTCGGCCGCTTAGTTCCTTGCGGAACGGCGGGAAATACGCCACAATTCTCGTGTGAACGCAACAGAAAACGGCGGGATTTCCGCCATACAGCCCGAACAGGTTAGAGCAGCTCGAGGTTTGCTCGACTGGTCACGCGATCAATTGTCAGACGCCGCTGGGGTTCCTGTCCGCACTCTTGATCGCTACGAAAAGGGCGAGGGAAGCCCGCGGTCCGGAACAGTGGCCGCCATCCGCACCGCCCTTGAGCAGGCCGGCGTCGAGTTCATCGAAGAGAATGGCGGCGGGCCCGGCGTGCGCCTGCGCGATCAGGTGACACCTCGTTGAAGCTCTCCACCTGCGGCCAGCTTGCCGCAATCCTACTCATGCTCGCAGGTTGCGCGCCTACACCTTCGCCCCAGACGGCCCAACCGGCGGCAGCCAAGCCCGCGTGCCAAGCTGGAGGCGACGCGAGGGGGATTGCTGCAGGCTTCTTCGCGTTCTTCCAGGACAGGCCGGAATGCTTTTGAATTGTGCGCGCGCGACCGCTCTGGCCCTGCTGTTCACGCTTACCGGGTGCGGCGGCTTCGACACGGGCCTGAGCCCGCGCCCGGATGGTCGCAAGGAGCAAGCCACGTTGACCGTGCCTCCGCCTGGAGTGCTGCGCGGGACCGCATCTTAACCGCTTCGTAAGCCCGGTCACCTATTCTGGGCCCGGCTACGTCGCCCACATATCAGGGGTCTAGGCTCAGGTTGCCCCGCCCAACTCAGAACTCCCGCAAAATGCAGGGAACGGCGCCCGCGGTTGCGTGAAGCATCCGCACCGCCGAGACAGCCGGGAGAGACCGGCAACTTGCCATTACGCCACCGTCCGCGCAGCCTGGTTTCAGAGCTATTGTCGGGACCACGTGCAATGACACCTGACACCATCACTAAGGTCACTGCGACCCTCGCTCGCGACGTCCGAACACGCGGTGAAGCACGTACGGCCGGTGCCGGCCTCGGCCGTACTCTGGCGGCGCAGGTGAAGGCTCGAGCGATCGCTACTGAACAGATCAATTTAGCGGCGACGACACAGATTGAATTGTCCCTCCTCGAGCTGGCCGCGAGTGCCGACGAGCTCATGGCGGAGATCGCAGACAGTGCCTTGCAGGAGCTTCACCATAAACCGGGACGTTGGTCATAATCTAATGGCAGACCAGAAGGTCTTACTCGATCAGGCCGATGCGGCGATCCTGGATAGGTTCTTATCCCGGCATAACTCGGACCGGTGCCTCACATGCCCAGTGACCGGAATGAGGGTGCCGATCGCAAGCTGGAAGATCACGGATAGGCTTTGCCTTGTTCCGCTCATGGGAGAGTTGGGCGTCAGCAAGAACCACTCTCCAATGCTGCAGATCACCTCACCTGCCGGCGGAGTAGTCCTGCTCAATGCCATCACCGTCGGGCTGGTAACTGTTGCCAAGCTGAACTAGGACGGAGTGGCCTCAGCAGGCGCTTGACGGCCGTCCTACAATGCCGGACCGTTCGGCTCCATTTCGACGTTCGGACCTGCAATGCGTACCCTGATCTCACTAGCGAATGTGACCCTGCCCCCAACGTGCCCTCGTTCATAAGCAGAGTCCGTTCTCCGTATGCC
>CAZZYH010000335.1:0-1706 GCA_964658225.1 Vulcanimicrobiota bacterium
CGTGTGCCAGGCGCGTGTGCGGGTGACGTGTGCCCGGGACGTGGCGCGGGCCCCGGCTGTCCGGCCTGGGGGGCCCGGGCTGTGCTTCAGGGCCGTGGCTCGGGGCCGAGTTTGATGGCCGAGATGCAGGGCCCTGGCCCGGACCACTCGGTCCGCCAGCTGACCAAGTCTCGGTCTGCAGAGAGCATCCCAATCAGGAAGAGCACTTAGAGGAGCACTGCGAAGAGCGATGGCGAGGAGCGCCTGGCGGCTCAAACGGCACCCCGACGAGTGCTCTGCGAACGAAAAAGAAACGGCACTCCAAGGAGCAACGATGGCAATGGAGACACTGGATGATCTTCTGCTCAGCGAGCTGAAAGATCTCTACTCGGCAGAGAAGCAGGCGGTGCGGGTGTACCCGAAACTTGGCAAGGCGATTGATTCCGACGAATTGACGGAAGCCATGGAGCTTCACCTGGAACAGACCAGGGGCCAGGTCGAGCGCCTGGAGCAGGTCTTCGAACTGCTCGAAAAGCGCGCCGCCGGCAAGACCTGCGCTGCGATGAAGGGTCTGATCGAAGAGGCGACCGAGATTCTGGAAGAAGCCGACCGGGGCCCGGTGCGCGATGCCGCCCTGATCGGCGCCGCGCAGCGCATGGAGCACTACGAGATTGCGGCCTACGGCACGGTGATCGCACTCGCCAAGGCGCTCGGACTGGAGGAGATGGTCCACCTGCTCGCCGAGACGCTCGAGGAAGAGAAGCAGACCGACGAGAGGCTGACGAGCGTGGCTGCGGTGGTCAATCAGAGCGCCCTCCAAGGCTCCGATGCGGAGGATGAGGAAGAGGCCGACAACCAGCCGGTTGTGGCGAAGTAAGGCAGGCCGGTTCGGGGACCCCGGAACGCACCGGTTGCCGGTCTGGATCGCGCCGGCGCGCAGCGTCAAGTACGGGATGCCCAGTCTGTGGCCTAACTCCGTCGCCGCGCGATCTGGATCGCTCGCCACGAAGGCGCAGGCTCAAGGTGCAGGCTTGCTCTAGGTGCAGGCTTTAGTTGGGGTTGGACGCCACGTTTAGCTTGGCTGCTCGCGCCGTGTCGGCCGGGCCTGGCTCTCGGGCAGCCTGGGCGTGGACTGGCATTCTGCCCATGATGCTGCGATAGACATAGCCTAGGAGTTTCCCCCGCAATGCAGGGCACCGGCTGAGCAGGAGGGTGTCGAGCGCGCAGGCTGCCGACCAGCAGAGAATCTTCACCGGGTGCGCACACAGGATCGAGAGGAGCAGGCGTGTCTCCTCCGGTTCGAGCGTGGTTGCTTCCTGAGGCATCCTCTGGGTCCTCCTGGTCGTCCGCGCATCCGTCTTCCTTCGCGTACGCCCGTTTGCGGCCATCCGCGGGGATCTGGATTGCGTTGCGTCGGCGGGCCGCAGGAAAACTAGCCAGGATTGGACCAACTCTTCCACAGACTCATCAAGGACATTCTGGCGCCGGCAGGGTACAAAGGTAACGTGTCTTCGAGAACGCCACGCGCGGCGGGGCTGTTCCTACGCGCACGCGCGGCGGCGATCAGGATCGCGAAGCCGGCGCAGACAGCGCCGCCCCCGTAATATCCCGGCGCTCGTTATCGATGGGTCGGCGTGTGAGCCGGTCTTCTCAAGGAAGGAAGCGTTGCGGGGTTGGCGGCTCTGGCGGGCTTGCCCCAGGCCTGCTCGCAGCACGCGGGCAACGGT
>CAZZYH010000336.1:0-1697 GCA_964658225.1 Vulcanimicrobiota bacterium
AGCTAGATCTCCCATTGGTACACGATATTATTTCCGCAGCAGCAGCTGCCCGCAGAGTCACGATCCGTAAGAATACTCACATTCAGTCTCCTGCGGAGATTAGAGAGTCACCAAGCTTTAAACTTCCAATTTCAGGCGGAAAGCTAGATAAAGTACAAACCGATCTTCCTTTATCAGAGCCCCTATTGATCTCTCCTCCCACAAGGCACTTACGAGACAAATCTAAAAAAGCCGGATGATGTACGGTGGTTACACGAGCGTAGGGCGCACCAGCGCACCTTATTGCGCCGCGTTACTGCTTGGCGGCAGAGTAGGCTTCGCAAGACGCCTAAGCCCTGCCCGCCTCAAGGCGTAGTGCTACGGCGTAAGATGTCCGTGCCTAGATCTCGCGACGCAGCCAGTCTAGAGTCTGATCCATTTAGGTTGAAGCGTATCCTGAGTTCCTGAGATAGCTGGCGCATTCGTGCGGTGGGAAGTTCTGGAGAAGGGCTCCGATTCGACGCCATGTGGTCTCGACAGAGCGTTCGGCGGCTTTGCGCAGCAACGTCTTGAGCTTGGCGAAGACCTGCTCGATGGGATTGAGATCTGGGCTGTAAGGCGGCAGGAACAGCAGATGCGCACCCGCGGCGCGGATAGCCTGCCGGACCGCGAGGCCCTTGTGGCTGCCGAGATTGTCCATGATCACGACGTCGCCCGGCGCCAGCGTTGGGATCAGCATTTGCTCGACCCAGGCCAGGAAGCTTTCACCATTGATAGGCCCGTCAAGCACCAGGGGCGCATCGATGCGGTCATGGCGCAGGGCCGCGACGAAGGTCAGTGTGTGCCAGTGACCGTGGGGCACTTTCGCGAGTAGCCTCTCGCCACGAGGCGACCAGCCGCGCAACCGCGTCATGTTGGTCTTGGCCCAGGTCTCGTCGATAAAAACCAGCCGTGCGGGATCGACGTTGCCTTGGTGTGCTTTCCAGCGCAGACGCCGACGCGCTACATCAGGCCGGTCTTGCTCGGTTGCGAACAGCGTCTTTTTTTTTGAAGCTGAGCCGGGCATCTCGAACCGTGCGCCACACCGAGCCGTAACTCGTCACGATGCCGCGTTCGCGCAACTCAGCCACTAGGGCGCGCAGCGTCAGATCGGGGACAGCCTCGAGCCGCGCCAGCAGCCAATCGCGCTGCTCGATCAAACCGCGCGGCCGCCGGTTTCCGACCGGCATGGCCGCCGCGCTGCCGGTTGTCCGCAGCCGCTGCGACCACTTCACGACGCTGGCAACGCTGACGCCAAACAGGGCGGCAACCTCCCTGCACGGGCGGCCGCCTACAACCAACGCCGCCGCCCGCTCTCTCAGATCATTCGAATAAGCCTTCGCCATCCATGCTGACCTCCAAACAGTCAGCACTTGAATCAAAATTTCCAGCGCTTGGGAATCCCAAAGATTCAATCCAGCGGAATCAGGCTCTAATCGCAGGCGTGGGTGGATATGCTGCAGCACCTTTGTCTATTGAGGCGCCAAGCAAGGGAGGCCCTCCGACGGCGGCGCCTTCCATGAGCTCGCCGATGATGCGTTCGGCGACATCACAGACGGCGTCGATTGCGCCGACCATCTCCTGCTTGCCGACGACGGCATCGTCGAGCAGGCATTCGAGTTGTGCCGTCACGCCCGGATCGACCAGCGCCAGATCGGCCTGTTTGAGAACAGCGATAG
>CAZZYH010000337.1:0-1693 GCA_964658225.1 Vulcanimicrobiota bacterium
GTGCCCTTGCCGAAGACCGACCGCATGCCGAGCGGCGCCTGCATCAGCTCGGCCTCCGAGTCGAAGGCGGCGACAAACCGCTCGCGCACCGCGGTGACCTCGCCCAGCTCGCGCTCGTGGGTCGCGATCCGTTCCGCGATCTCGCCGCTCTGCTGCTCGAAGGCCCCCGACTCGAACTCGCCGAGGCGGTTGCGGAACTCGAGCTCCTCCTGGTCCTGGAGCGCCGTCTCGTGCAGCCCGCGCACCTCGTCGAGCAGCGTGCGCAGCTTCGCGAACTCGCGCCGCGCCTGGTCCTTCTTCTTGATCTCTTTGGCCGGGATCCCGCCCACGATCGCGTGATCCTCGACCGGCCGCGTCACCACGCCCATCGCGCCCACGGTCGCGTCTTCGCCTACCTTGGCCCCGGCCATGATGGCCGTGTGATACGTCAGCCTGGCATTGGGCCCGATCTCGGTGCGTCGATTCTCGACGATCGACCCGTCGACCGGGTCGTGCGCGTGCGAGTAGATGGCCGTAAAGTCCGAGACCGATGTGCCCTTGCGCAGGACAATCTCGCCCCGGTCGTCCAGGATGACGTTGCGATGGATCACGCAGTCATCCTCGATGGTCAGGTTGTACCCGTAGCTGAATTCGACATTGTGGAAGATCTTCACGTTGTTGCCGATCGACTTGAAGATGTGCCTGCCCAGCATGGCGCGAAAGCGAAACCCGAGCCAGTGGTTGAGCCCCACCGGGGAGCGGTCAAACATCTGCCAGAAGTAGATCAGCGGCTTGACCAGCGCGTACTTTTCAAGATCGATCTCGCCGTAGTACTCCGGCTCGAGCGTGACGTTCTTGGCGTCGAGCGCCAGCTGCAACACGTTGAAGGCGAGCTCGCTCTCCAGCTGAAAGTTGAGCCGGCCACCCTTCGGTGTGCCCAGCATCAGCTGATGCAGGTTGTCATGCACCAGCTCTTCGCGGAGCGCGGGCTTGCGGTGCTTTTCGATCTCGCGATCCAGATAGTCCAGCCAGCGCTGGAAGACTTCCTTGGCTTCACGCGAGGGTTCGAGCTCTCGGTATCCGTAGCGGGGCATGGCGCTCCTGTCCCCTAGAGAGATGCACAGGCGGCTGGGTGCGTCGCAGCGCCCTCCGCGCGGTCGGCCCGGCGCAGAGGACGCAAGCCGGGCGGCTGATTGGGGGAAGGCGACCGCGGGCCCCGAGGCGCGATCCCGGCCGGCCTCTCCGCGACCTGCCTCGCTCGCCTCGTCTGCAGCCACCGCCAGTGGCGCGTGCGCGGGTCGAGGCCAGCGACAGGAAGGGGGCTTGCGAAGGTCGAGGCGATGCCGTTCCCCCGTGCCGGTCCCCTTCGGCGGCCCCGGCCCGCGTCCGCCTCCGGGTCGCAGGCGCGCCCGGCGGCAAGACCGGACCCGCCCGGCGCAGGTACGCGGCCACAGCTACTCGATGGCGAAGATCGCAGACACGGTGGCCGACCGCGAAATCATGGGTGCCTTGAGGTTCAGCACGACGACCTGGGCCTGGTCCGCGCCGATGCCCGCCCCGGAATCCCCGCCCCGCCTGTTCAGCAGCACCCGCGGCCGCACCGCCTCGATCTCGTTGCTCGCATACATTAGGTTGCCGATCTTTGCGCCCAGGCCTTTGGCCATCTGCTGGGCGATATCGCCATAAACACTTTCAGCCGCGACGACGCTCAGCG
>CAZZYH010000338.1:0-1691 GCA_964658225.1 Vulcanimicrobiota bacterium
TGGGTGTCCTGGGGCAGGTAGTCGAACAGCGTGGAGGTTTCTTCGAAGAACAACGGGATGTAGTACTCGATCCCCGCCGGCGTGATGCCGCTGTTCAAGTCCTGGAAAATCGGGCTGCGGCGGAAATCGACGTCAAAGCGTTCGCGGAAGCGCGCCTTGAACCGCGTCACGGCTTCCTTTTGCAGCGGGAATTCCTTCGCCGGCAGCAGACGCACCGAATCGACCTTGTCGATGGAGCGCTGGGTTTCCGGCTCGAAGGTGCGCAGGGTTTCGATTTCGTCATCGAACAGGTCGATGCGGTAAGGCAGTTTGCTGCCCATCGGGAACAGGTCGATCAGCGCGCCACGGACAGTGAACTCGCCGTGCTCGTACACCGTGTCGACATAGCGATAGCCGCTCGCTTCCAGGCGGGTGCGCATGGCGTCGACGTCGAGCTTCTGGCCCACGTCCAGGACCAGGCTGCTGCCGAGCAGGAAGCTGGTCGGCGCCAGACGGTGCAGGGCGGTCGTGATCGGCACCACCAGTACGCCGTGTACCAGCTCCGGGAGCCGGTACAGGCTGGCGATGCGCTGGGAGATGATGTCCTGATGGGGCGAGAACAGATCGTAGGGCAGGGTTTCCCAATCGGGGAAATGCAACACCGGCAGATCAGGGGCGAAAAACTTCAGTTCCTGCTCCAGTCGCTCGGCGCTCTGGCTGTCTGCGGTAAGCAGCAGGGTGAAGCGTTTCGCGGCGCTGGCAGCCTCGGCGATGGCGAGACTCAGGGCGGCACCGGGGAGGTTACCCCAATGTTGTTTGCCTGCTGCAGCAGGCAGAATCGGAAGGCGCAGAACGGGCACGGAAGTTAGAGCTCCAGGCGTTGCGGCAAAGCCGGGGAGTGTAACTAATCCGCAGAGACGCTGTCAGTTTTGTGCGCCGGAAATTATGTAGTGCTCCAGGTCGTGAAAAGTCTGGATTGCTCATAAACAAAGGCCTGTGCATAATGTAGTCCCTTTTTTCAGCCCCTACATGTGGAAGGTTCCCGTGACTCAGAAGCCCGACCAGTGTCTTGGTGAATGGATCGATCGTGAAGCCCTCGCCGAGGCGATGATCCCGCTTATCGGTCAGCTCTACCGCAATAATAATGTGGTGAGTTCGATCTATGGCCGCAGCCTGATCAACCGTTCAGTCATCGCGATTCTCAAAGCACACCGCTTTGCCCGTCACCGCCAGGCCGACGCCAGCGAGTTGTCCGTACACGAGACTTTCCCCCTCGTCAAAGCCATGAGCGAGCTCAAACTGGGCGCCGCCTCGGTGGACCTGGGCAAGCTGGCGGTGAAGTACAAGGCCGAGGCCAATGGCCGTACCCCTGAAGAATTCATCCGCGAAGAAATGGCCGAAGTCATTGGCCAGCAGAACTCCGGCGAGCGCAAGGGCACTGACGTCGTGCTGTACGGCTTCGGTCGCATCGGTCGTCTGCTGGCGCGCATCCTGATCGAAAAAACCGGTGGCGGCGACGGCCTGCGCCTGCGCGCCATCGTGGTCCGCAAGGGCGCTGAAAACGATCTGGTCAAGCGCGCAAGCCTGCTGCGCCGTGACTCGGTCCACGGTCCTTTCGACGGCACCATCACCATCGATGAAGCCAACAACACCATCTGCGCCAACGGCAACCTGATTCAGGTGATCTACGCCAAGAACCCGGCCGAGGTGGA
>CAZZYH010000339.1:0-1667 GCA_964658225.1 Vulcanimicrobiota bacterium
CCGGATCGTCGGGACCGGAGAGCCCTGGCCCCGCCGCGCCGGGATCGAGAAGATCGTCGGTCCGCGGGTAAGCGGCGCTGCGGGCCAGCAGCGCCGTACGCCGCACGCTGCGCGCGGAGACATCGTCCGGGGCGCGTCGCGACGCGGCGCGGCCGAGGGCGCTGAATGAGACCGAGACCAGGAAGGCCCGGTCTGCGGAGCCTTGCGGGGCCGGCCGACCCGGGGCCCGCGGCTCGGCGCGCTGCGAAGCCCCCGGCGCCCGGTTCCGGACAGAGTCGCGGCCGGGGCCGAAATCGCCGTCGCGGCCGCGATGCGAGTCCAAGTCCCGATCGGAGTCGCGCGCGAAGTCCTGATCAGAGGCGCCACTCAGCTCCCGGCCCGCGTCCGGACCGGCGCCCGCCGCGACCGATCGTGTGCGCAAAGTCGACTTAGAGGCTCGAAACGTGTTCCGTCACCGGCGCCGTGCTGCCCGAGAGCGAGCCGCCGCTGCCTACCGGGGAGGTGGGGCGATGATCGGCGTGCAGCACCGAGCGCGTGCTGACCACCGTCGAGATGGCGTGCTTGAAGATCAACTGTTCCTGGCTGTTGTTCTCAAGCAGAACCGAGTACTTGTCAAAGGAGCGGATCTTGCCGGTAAGCTTGACACCGCTGACCAGGTAGATCGTGATGGGGGTTTTATCCTTACGGACCGTGTTGAGAAACGTGTCCTGGATATTCTGTGCCGGCTTATTGTCCATGGCCGATCTCCTGTGGTCTGAAAAGCGTGCTGGTGCCAAGGTCAGGGGGCAGAGCGCCGGCCGCGCGCGGCGGGCGCCTGGTAGAGCGAAGCAGCAGAGAGCAATAACAATACGGCCTTCCCGCCCGGGCTGCAAGCCGTTCTTGTCAGCGCGCGCGGGGCCGGCGGGGACGTCGGGGCTCGACGCTCGCCCGAGCATGCCCGGCGCGGCGCGCCGGAGCATGCCTGCGGATGGCCTTCTGCGTGTTAGACGAGGCAGCGACGCCAGAAGCTTCAGGCTTTGCCGGTGGCGGGGGCGGATCGGCGCGACGCACGATCCCGCCTTCCAGCCGATAAGTCGTGGACTCGACGGTCTGCGGGTGGAAGGCTCCGTTCGCATCCTGGGTGACGATGCCGTCGGGAGTGGTGCGGATGGTGAAGGTCGGCTCCAGGCCCATGTCGCGCCCGTTGCCATCCTTGAAGTGGGCTTGGCCGATCGTGACCGGCAGATACCCCTGCTGCTCGCGCAGCCGGTAGGCGGTCTCGTAGCGGTGCTTCTTGGTGTTCCAGATAAAGACCCGGACCTGGTCCCAGTCAAAGGGCAGCCCGTCCTTAAACTCCTGCGTGACGGTGACATACTGCGGCACCTGCCGACCTACGGGCGGGGGGATGGCTGCGGGGGGCTCGGTTCCCTCTTTGCGCCTGCTCGCCGGCAGCTTCGCCGCTTTCTTCGCGGCCTTCTCGGCCTTGCGCGCGGCGCGCGCCTGGGCGTCTTCCGAAGGGCCGCCGTCGTCGTAGACGGTGTTCAGCTGGTAGGCGCCGACGATCTTCTTGCCTTCCGAGTACTGCGCGACCTGTTCCGGGATGTCGACATCGAGGCGCCGGGCCAGCAGCCAGCCTACGCGGCCGCCCTGGTCCCGGACCAGCCACCAGTCTTCCAGCGGCTTTTCGG
>CAZZYH010000340.1:0-1646 GCA_964658225.1 Vulcanimicrobiota bacterium
CCGCGGGCACCGCGGGCGAGGCCACCGCGCTCGCACTCCGCGTGCAGCAGCTGCCGGCCAGCTTCCTGGTCGCGGTTGCCGGCCTGTCGCGGAGCGACTTTCGGCCCGCGTTTCACCTCGAAGGAGAGCTCGGCGGCACCCTCTTCTACCATACGGCCGGCCCGGGCGCGAGCCTCTATACGGGCGAGCTCGAGGCGGCGGGACTGCGTCTGGTCGCGCCCGGCCTGCGCGCTCCGCTTGCGTGGAATCAGGCTCGCCTGGCCGCGGCCACGCCTTCGCCGAGCGGCCCGTCCACCCTCCTGCTGACCGGCTCGCCGCTCGACCTCGGCGGCGCCTCGCCGGTCGCCATCCACGGGCAGCTCACCAGGCAGGGGTTCCTGCTCCACGCCAGCGGCAGCGCCTCGGTCGCGCGCCTCGAAGAGCTGGGCCAGGCTACGCACCTGCTGCCCCCCGCGCTCGCCTGGCTGGCGCCCTCGGGTACAGCCGAGTTCGACGTGGACCGCAGCGCAAACTGGCAGCCGTCTGCAGGCGCCGCGCCGCTCCCGGCGGCAACCAACCTGCCGGCCACGCCCGCGCGCAGCAGCCCGACCACCCTCGATCCAGCCGCTGCCGTGACCAACGGCTGGCTGCGGCTGCGCGGCGCCGGATACGCGCCGCCTTTTCTCCCCGAACCCGTACTGCTGCCCTCGGCGCAGGCCACCTTTGCCCCCGGGCTGGTCACCTGGAACGTGCCCGCCGCGCTCTTCCGCAAGGTGGCGCTGCAGATCTCGGCCACCTACCCGCTCCACTGCGCGGACCCGGCCGGCTGCGTGACCCACTTCCGCGCCAGTTGCGGCTCGCTCGACGCCGAACTGCTTGCCTCCGCGGCGCTGGGTAGGGGCGCGGAGGTACCCCTGTTCGACGCATTGCTGAGCCGGCTCGATACCGAGCCCGTCCCTTGGCCCGCACTCGACGGCAACCTGCACGCCGACAACCTGACCCTGGGCCGGTTGACCCTGCGCAACGCTGACGCCGCACTCGAGGTCGCCGATGGCCGGGCTGTGCTGCGGGAGATCGATGCCCAGGCGCTCGGAGGAACGCTGCATGGCGAGGGCGCGATGAGGATCGAAGCGGGGGTGCCGCATTACGCCTTCTCGACCGTGGTCACGCGAGCCAATGCAGCGGCGGCCGGGCTGCTCTTCCACGAAGACTGGGGCGGCGGCATGCTCACCCTCGCTTCGCAGCTGCAGCTGGCCGGGCTGCACGCCGAGGAGCTTGCCGCCTCGGCCGTAGGCACCTTTCACGCCGAATGGGCGCGCGGAGGCCTGGGCACTCAGAACCCGCTCGCCCACTTCCTGCTCTGGACCGGCGAGGGACGGGTCGAGGACCGCTCGCTGGTGCTGACCGGCGGCGCGCTGACCACCGGGGCCGCGGACGCGCCTTTGCCGGTCACCGGCCGGATCGGATTTGATCGCACGCTCGCGCTCCGCCTGGGCGCGGACGGGATCCCTGCCGAGCCAGGCGCCCCGGCCGATCCCGGGGGAACGGTGACCGGCACACTAGCCCGGCCAGCGCGATAGCCCCGCGCCCGCTCGGTCTCCTCGCTTGGCGTCTTTGCGAAACAAGCGCTGCCCTCGGCTTGCCGGCGCTCCTGGCTTGCCGGCGCT
>CAZZYH010000341.1:0-1638 GCA_964658225.1 Vulcanimicrobiota bacterium
CCACGGCTGCGGCTCAGGCCACGGCTGTTGCCTCAATCACCAGCTGCTGCGAAATCTTTGTCGGCTCGAGCTGCGCGCCGCCCACCCACACGATCTCTCCCCGCCAGACCAGTAGCGGCCAGGCCGCACGCTGCTCCGCTGCGACCCCCATGCGCTCCAGCACTTCCTTGATCCGCTTGGGCGCGCCGCGCGAGTAGCGCAGCTGGACCCGGTCGCCCGGTAGTGCGGCACGGAGCAGAGCCCGCCCGGAAGAGCGCTCCGCCCCGGCCTGCGTGCCGGCCGGCTCCGGCGCCGCGAGCCAGCAGCGGACCCTCCATCCGAAAGCCTCACCTTCGCCGGGCACGGGGATCTCCACGCCGGCCGGCTGCCTGCCCGCTGCGGCCGCCTGCGCATCGCCGGCGGTAAAGAGCAGCCGCAGCTCCCGCGGGGTGCGTTCGGCACGCAGCTCGCGGGTCAGCTGCTCGCGTCGGGTGCCGGGGCCCTGAACCGACTGGGCCGACTTGAGCGACGGGACCGAGGTGACCGACTGGACCAGTTGGACCAGCCGCGCCGTCTGTTCGAAATCAAGCGCCACCCCGAGCGTCTCTGCGGCCGCCCGCAAGAGCCGGCGCAGCAGGGCCGGGTGCAGGCCGCGCAGGCGATCGGCCTCGATGGCCAGCGAACGCTCGCCCGGCAGCGTGGAGGTGGCGCGGCCGCCCCCGCGCACCGCGCGGCCCGGCAGCAGCAGGGTCGGCAGCAGACGATCGAGCTCCTTCTGCCAGTAGTGGTCCTCGTCGCGGGCGATGGTGGCGAGCTGGGCCAGATGGTGGGCGATGCGTGGATTGTAGGTGGCCAGGTGGGGCAGCAGCTCGTGCCGGATGCGGTTGCGCGTGTAGGCCGGATCGGCGTTGGTTGCGTCCTCGCGCCAGGGCTGGCCGATCGAGCTCAGCCAGGCCACGATCTGCTGGCGTGTGGCCTGGAGCAGGGGGCGCAGGATCTGACCTCCGGCGCGCGGGCCGCCCGCGATGCCGAGGGGCCCGGCCGTGCCGGGTCGGAGCGCGGGGTGGATGCCGCCCAGGCCCTCGGTCCAGGCCCCGCGCAGCAGCTTCGCGAGCACGGTCTCGGCCTGGTCATCGAGGGTGTGCGCGGTGGCCACGACCTCGACCGGCGCGCCGAGCAGCAGCTCCCCAAACCAGCCGTGGCGCAGCGTGCGCGCTGCTTCTTCGAGGCCCATGCGGCGGCTGCGGGCATAGGCCGGTGTGTCGACATCCTTGCGAAAGAAGGCGAGGCCGAGCTCGGCGGCCAGGGCGGCGACAAAGGCGGCATCGGCATCTGCCGCTGCTCCGCGGATGCCGTGGTGCATATGAGCCACGCTCAGCACCAGGCCCAGCTCGGCGGCGCGGTCGCGCAGTGCGCGCAAGAGCGCGACCGAGTCGGCGCCTCCGGAGACCGCGATGGCGACCCGCATCCCGGGGCGAAAGGGCTCGAGGCAGAGAGGCGGAGCCTTGGCCTCGGGCCGCGCGGCATCGTCCCGCAGGCGGCTTCGCCGGGTGGGCCGGGTGGTGGACCGGATGGCCGGGTCGGGGGCGGTGCTGGTTCCGAGTGTCCCGGTGGTTTGCGCCGGGCCGGGCGGCGGAGCCCCGAGCGCAGCTTCGGACG
>CAZZYH010000342.1:0-1627 GCA_964658225.1 Vulcanimicrobiota bacterium
TCCGGCCGCCGCCCCGATGCCGCTGCAACCCAAGGACGCGCAGAAGCAGCCGGACCGGGCCGAGGCGCGCCTGCTCGCCGACCAGGCGCTCGGCTACCCGAAGAACCAGCGCATGCAGGCCATCTTCAAGCTGCCGGTCGAGCAGCGGCTGACCCTGACCTCCGCCATCGCCGAGCCCGAGAAGAGCCTGCTGTTGAACGATTTGACCCCGCACGAGAGAGAGCTTTTCGGCATGATGGCGGGCGGGTACGCGGGCTCCGGCGTGATCGGCAGCGAGATGCAGCAGGCCAAGATCGTGCGCGCCGTGCTCGGCGAGCGCCAGCTGCTGGAGGTGATGACCGACTTCTGGATCAACCACTTCAACATCGACCTGGGGAAGAGCGGCGACATGCTCAACTACGCGCCCAGCTACGAGCGCGACGCGATCCGGGCGCACGCGCTGGGGAAATTCCGCGACCTGCTCCTGGCCACCGCCGAGCACCCGGCCATGCTGCTTTACCTGGACAACTGGCAGAGCATCGGTGCGCAGTCGCAGGCCGCGGGCAGGCCCAGGCCAGGCGCCAAGGCGCAGCAGCGCGGCCTGAATGAAAACTACAGTCGCGAGGTCATGGAGCTGCACACGGTCGGGGTCGACGGCGGCTACACGCAGGCCGACGTGACCGCGCTCGCCCAGATCCTGACCGGATGGACGATCGACCAGCCGCAGAAGGGCGGCGGATTCGTCTTTGAGCCGCGCAGGCATGAGCCGGGCGCGAAGACCTGGCTGGGGCAGAAGATCGAGGAGGCGGGCATCAACGAGGGGGTGCGCGCCCTGTCGGTGCTTGCCGGCGCGCCCGAGACGGCCCGCTTCGTCTGCTACGAGCTGGCCCAGCGCTTCGTCGCGGACACGCCGCCGCCGGAGCTGGTCCACCGGATGGCTGCGGCCTGGATGGCATCGGATGGCGACATCAGCGCCGTGCTGCGGACCATGGTCCACTCACCCGAGTTCTTTGCCCGCGCCAACTACCGCAACAAGGTCAAGATGCCGCTCGAGTACGTGGCCTCGTCGCTGCGCGCAACCGACACGGATCCGAGCAACCCGGGCGCGCTGGCAAACGAGCTGAAGACGATGGGGGAGCCGCTCTACCGCTGCCTGCCACCGACCGGCTATGCGCCGACTGCCGATCACTGGATGAACTCGGCCGCGCTGGTTGACCGGCTCAACTACGCGCTCCAGCTGACCGGCGGTCACTTCGGCGGGATACGCTTTGACGCTTCGCGCCTGCTGGCGGCGGGGCTGCTGAGCCGGCCCCCGGAGACCCATGCTCCCAAGACACATGCCGTTGCGCTGCGGGGCGGGGAAGAGACGGCGGGCGGCGAGCAGCAAGCTCTGCTGCTGATGGAGAGCCTGCTCGTGCCGGGCACGGTCTCGGACCAGACCAATGCCGTGATCCTTGAGCAGATGAGGACGCCCACCGCGCCTCTGCCCCCGGGGGACGCGCAGAGTGCGCCCGGGCCCGGCAGGGTGCCGCAGCTGGCCGATCCCGGGGAGACGCTCGGCAAGCTCGCCGCGATGATCCTCGGCTCGCCCGAGTTCCAGGTGCACTGATCTTGCCCGCAGCCCCGAGCCTGCACCCTGCGCCTGCAG
>CAZZYH010000343.1:0-1601 GCA_964658225.1 Vulcanimicrobiota bacterium
AACACTGCCCGCGCTGACAACGCTGCCCGCGCGCCCCTTGCTCGCAACAATCGGCCGCCGATCTTTGTGCCCCGGACGCGCGTGCGCCGCAGGCGGCCACGGCGGGCCGGGTCTTCGTTCACCGCAGCCGCGGCTCCGCGCGCTGGGAGCCGTACCGAAAACGAGCCTGGCCGGACCGCAGCGGGCGCGGCCGGGGTCGACGCAGCCGGCGCGGCCGGCCTGACCGCGGGGGCCCGATGCGCGTAGTCCTGGCTACCTTTGGGACCTTTGGCGATGTACATCCCCTGATCGGACTGGCGCTTGAGCTCAAGCGGCGGGGCCACCAGGCGGTCCTCGCCGCACCCGAGATGTTTCGCGGCAAGGTCGTTCCGCTCGGCCTCGGCTTCTTCCCCATGCGGCCCGACCAGGACCCCGCCGACAAGGCGCTGGCCGCCATGATTTATGACCGCAAGCGCGGCACCGAGCGCGGACTGCGCGAGTTTCTCTTCCCCGCTCTGCGCGAGAGCTACGCCGACCTGCTCGCCGCGGTCACCGCCGACGGGGGCGCTGACCTGCTCCTTTCCGGGGAACTGGCCTACGCCGGGCCGCTGGTCGCCGAAGTGACCGGCATACGCTGGGCCTCCTACGTACTCGCCCCCTTCTCGTTCTTCTCTGCCTGGGACCCGCCCGTGCTGCCGCCCTATCCCCTGCTGGCGCGGGGCCAGACCTTGCTCCCCGGCACCGGTCATCTGGTGCGGCCCTTCGCGCGGTGGATCACGCGGAGCTGGTGCGAGCCAGTCTATGCGCTGCGTCATGAGCTTGGCCTCGGGCCCGGGGCGAGCCCGCTGTTCGACGCCAAGCATGCGCCCGGCCTGGTGCTCGCGCTCTTTTCACGCCTGCTCGGTGAACGCCAGCCCGACTGGCCTGCAAGTACGCTGACCACCGGCTTCGTGTTCTACGACGGCGCCAACGCATCCGGGCCCGCGCCCTCCCCTGCAAGGGAGCCCGGGAGCGAGGCCGGCGGCGTGGCAGCGGCGACCGCGCCCCCGCTCGACGAAGGGTTGGCGGCCTTTCTCCGCAAGGGTGCGCCGCCGCTGGTCTTCACCCTCGGCACAGCGGCCGTGCTCGACGCAGGCGACTTCTACGAGCAGAGCGCCCGCGCCGCGCTCATGCTGGGCATGCGCGCGGTGCTGCTGGTGGGCTCGGACCCGGCGAACCATCCGCAGACCGGCTTTTCCGCCGACATCCACGTCGCCGCCTACGCTCCCTTCTCTTCCCTCTTCTCTCGCAGCTCGCTCATCGTTCACCAGGGCGGCGTCGGCACGACGGCGCAGGCGCTGCGCGCCGGTAAGCCCATGCTGATCATGCCCTACAGCCACGACCAGCCCGACAATGCACGGCGCATGCGCCGCCTCGGCGTGGCTCGCGTGATCGAGCGCAGGCACTATCGCGCCGAGCGCGCCGCGCCCCTGATCCGGGAACTGCTCGGCGACCCGGCTTATCGCGAACGGGCCTTCTCCGCTGCCCGCACGATCGCCGATGAAGACGCGCCGCGCACGGCCTGCGATGCGCTCGAAGCCTTCGCGGAGCATAGGCGGGGAGAGTAGGCGGGGCGCCGGCCG
>CAZZYH010000344.1:0-1597 GCA_964658225.1 Vulcanimicrobiota bacterium
AGCGCTCCCCGTTGTCGGCGACGGCCTCCCGGCCCCCGGTAGCTTGCTCGGTCACGCCGATGAACGCCTCCAGCCAGGCGCCGAGATTGGCGCGGCGCACCTGGTTGCGCAGGCGGAGCATACGCCTGCGCTGCTCGGCCGGCTCCATGCTGACCGCGGTCGCCAGCGCCTCGGCGACCTCGGCCTGATCGTAGGGGTTCACCTCGATCGCCCCATGCTTCAACTCGGTCGCCGACCCGGCGAACTCGCTCAGGATCAGGATGCCGTCGTTGGCCAGCCGGCAGGCGCAGTACTCCTTGGCGACCAGGTTCATCCCGTCCTTGAGCGGGGTGACGAGGGCGACCCGGCAGGTGCGGTAGAGCGCCAGCAGTTCGGTCCGGGGCAGCGCGCGGTGGATGTAGTTGATCGGCACCCAGCCGGGCTCGGCGTACTCACCGTTGACCTGGGTGATGAGGCGCTCGATCTCGGCCTTCAACACCTGGTAGCCGGGGATGGATTCGCGGCTCGGCACCACGATCTGGACCAGGCAGGTATGCCGGCGATACTGCGGATATTTGCGCAGGAAGAGCCCGAAGGCCTTGATCCGCTCCGGAATGCCCTTGGTGTAGTCCAGCCGGTCGATGCCGAGGATGGTGGTGACCTCGCCGAAGAGCTGGTGAAGCTCGGTGACGCGGCGCCGGACCGCATCCGCGTCGGCTTCCTTCTCGAAGTACTCGAAGTCGATGCTGATGGGGAAGGCGCCGATCAGCGTCTCGCGGGAGCCATCGCGCGAGGTGTCGCGCACCAGGCGGGTCTCGCCGACCCGGGTGATCTCAAGGTGGGGCATAAAGGTGCGCAGGCAGGCCACCAGGTTGCGCTGATCACGCGAGGTCTGCAGCCCGACCACGTTGTGGGCCAGCAGGCCCTCGAGAACCGCCTTGCGCCAGGGCAGTTTCTCAAAGATGTCCGGCGGCGGAAAGGGAATGTGCAGGAAGAAGGCCAGCTTGGCCCGGGGGAGCTTTTTGCGCAGCACCGGCGCCACCTGCATCAGTTGGTAGTCGTTGATCCAGATCAGCGAAGTCTTCTTGGCTACCCTGGCGGCGTGCTCGGCAAAGCGACGGTTCACGCTCAGGTAGAAGTCCCAGTAGCTGGGATCGAAGTTGCACCGGGACTGCAGGTCGTGAAACAGCGGCCAGACGATCTCGTTGGAAAAGCCCTCGTAAAACTTGGCCTGTTCCTCCGGCGTAAGGAAGAGCGGCTCGTAGCGGTAGTGATGTTCGCGGGAGAGCGCGGCCAGCTCTTCAGGGATGCGCGCATCCTGCTCGGTGCCGGCGCTGCCGACCCAGATGCCGCCATGCTCCTGCAGCAGGGGTTGCAGAGCAGTGACCAGGCCGCCACTCGACGCCTTGACACGCAACTGCTCGCCCTCCTTCTCAAAGGAAAGAGGCAGGCGGTTGGAGACGATGACCAGTTCTCTGTTCATGCCCGGCTTTCATGGGGGGGCGGCCGCGGCTGCTGACCCCTTGAGTTCACCACTCTCAGTGTAGCGGCTGCCGAAGCGAGCGGCAGTGCTTCTGGGTCAGATGCTGGCACAGGGCGAGGGTCTTCCCGCGCGCAG
>CAZZYH010000345.1:0-1574 GCA_964658225.1 Vulcanimicrobiota bacterium
TCGAGGCTGGACGCAGCGATCTGGGAGACCATCAGGATCGGCGGGGCTATCAGGTAGCGGTGCACAGTGCTCCTCTTGCCGCTGACGATGTGCCAGGCTTGCACGACCCCGAGCTTTTCCGTTTTCCGGTGGCTTTTTAAAGAGCATCCTGCGATGGCCGCTCCGCCTGAGACGCAAGGGGAGCGCCAGGATGCGCGGTTAAAGCGCCACGGTGCGCGGTAAACTGGTGCGGACGCAGGGAAACATTGCGAACCTTTTCAAGGATACCCACCCCATGAGCACAGAACTCCAGACCCGAACCGGCGCCGCCATCGCCGAGGCTGCCCGCAAGGCCGGGCTGGTGGTCCTCGCCGCCCAAGCGGGCGCCGACTTCCACCAGCAGCCCACCGCGCGGCTTACCCTCGCGCTGACCCCGGACGCGCCCGAGCCGCGCCGCCTGCACATCGAGATGACCGAGGGTTTCGACATCTCCGCCGGCGGACGGGCCGACGATTTGGCCCGGCACCTTCGCGACGCCGCCAGGCGCCTGGTCAACCCGGACCCCAACGTCTCCGTGACCCTCGCCGGCCTGCCCCTGCGCTTTGACGGGTTTCAATGGCCCTTCCATCGCTCGACCACCGGCGCGGATACCTATATCGTGCATGGCCTGGTGCACCTGGCCGACGGGACCGACACCCCGCTGCACACCAAGATCGCGGCCAGCATGACAGTGACCTTTGCCGAGGTGGTGCTGGCTGCCGAGCAGCCCTACGCGGAAAGCTTTATCTACAATGCGATCCGCAAGACCTACGACTATGGCCAGCTCGAGCTGCTCAAGAGCGGCAACCGGCAGCCTGTACCCGTGACCATGCGCTACTACAGCCGCTGGCAGAACAAGTTCGTCTTTACCGATACCGACGACGCGGCGCGGCGCGACTATCTGGCGCTCAAGCTCTACTGGCTCTCGGGCGCGCTCGGGGGCGGGCAGCCGGTCTGGATCGCCGACCCGCGCGATGCGCAGTACCTCAACACCACGCCCGAAGCGCTGGTCGCGCTAGCCACAGAGCTCCATAAGCAGGGGCTCGCCGCGAGCGCACCGGCCCTCGGCGCCGAGTACGCTCGCGCCACCACCGCCCTGCTCGAGCGCACCCCGCTCTACCAGGCCAAGCTCGCCGAGGCACTGGACGCGATCAAGCCATCCTTCAACGAGGATATGCGCGCCGGCCACACGAATATGTAGTCCGCCGGGGCGGATCATCGAGGACGGGGAGCAGGCGCAGCAGACCTCGAGACTTCGTGGATCCTTCCGCTCGTCGGAGCTGCGGCTGCGCAGCAAGCCGGTACAGGTGGAGCTGATCCAGCTTTTGGAGCCAGTGGGTGTTCGCCGCTTGGAGCCAGGATGCCGGGTTCTCGCCTGGGCGACGCCCGGCCAGCAACGAAGCGGAGTGGTCGCTTCCCACGCCCCCACGAGCAGCGCGCCTTCGAACGGAATAGCCGGCCGAAACAGGCCCCGATTCCACTTCCCTTACTGGTCCCGCGACACTGCCAAGGCGGGGAGAAGATCACATTCCTCGTGTTCGGCAGGCGCGCGCAGG
>CAZZYH010000346.1:0-1553 GCA_964658225.1 Vulcanimicrobiota bacterium
CGTTTAGGAACCAGCCCGTTTAGAACCCGGCCCTTTCAGGCGCACCCCGTTTAGAACCCGGCCCCTGACGTAGTACCCTTGCCGAGAGTCATCGCTTACGTTTGCAGTGCGAGGAACCGATCGATCTATGTCGAAATTTACCGTTGGGGTGGACCTGGGCGGCACCAACCTGCGCATCGCCGGCTTCTCGAGCGACTGGCAGCGGCTCACCTCGATCGCCATCCCCACCCGCGTGCGCGAGGGTCCGGCCACGGTGCTGGGCGACATGGCCTCGGCCATCCGGCATGTCATCGACCAGTGCGGCGGCACAGACGAGCTGGACGGAATCGGCGTAGGCAGCCCCGGGCCCATTGAGCTGCCGGCCGGCCGCCTCCTGCAGCCGCCCAATCTGCCCGGCTTTCACGCCCTCGAGCTCAAGGTCGAACTCGAAGCGCTGCTCGACCTGCCCGTCATCATCGAGTCGGACGCAAACGCCGCGGCGCTGGCCGAGGCGCATGCCGGCGTAGGCCGCGCCTATGCGTCCGAATCGCTCTGCATGATCACCCTCGGCACCGGCGTCGGCGGGGGCATCATTCTGGACGGAAAGATCTGGCACGGGTTTACGGGCATGGCAGGCGAGGTAGGCCACGTCGCGGTGTGGCCCGAGGGCATTGCCTGCTCCTGCGGCAATCGCGGCTGCCTGGAGCTTTTTGCCTCCGCCACCGGCATCGCCCGCATGGCGCGCGAGGCCGCGGCCGAGGGCCGCTCGCCGCGGGTGCGCGAGCTGATCGACCACCACCAGCCGGTGACCGCGCGCAGCGTGGCCGAGTTTGCCGAGCAGGGCGACCCCGGCGCGCTCTCGGTCTATGACACAGTGGGACGCGCGCTGGGCCTGAGCCTGGCCGACCTGGTCAACACGCTCAACCTGCCCATGTATGTGATCGGCGGAGGCGCCGCCGCAGCCTGGCCGCTCTTTGCGCCGGTCATGTTCCGGGAGCTCGAGCGGGCCAGCTACGTGTACCGGCTGAACCAGCCCGCGGACTGGTCGCAGTTCGAGCCGGGCAAGACGAATATCATCGCGGCCCAGCTTGGCTCGGACTCCGGGCTGCTCGGGGCAGCCATGGTGCCGCGGTACCTGGCCTGAGCGGTTCTCGCGGCTTGCCTGGGTGCGGATACGAGCGGAAGGCGGACTGGCCGGAAGCGGCAGGATCGGGACCGAGCGGGAGAGACCGGGAGAGACCGGCAGGAGCGGGAGCGGCTCAGAAAGGCCGGGAAGGTCCCGCGCCTACGCACCGCAACCCCGGGTACTTATTCTTGACCGCGTACGGATTCGAAAGGCCGGGAAGGTCCCGCGCCTGCACACCGCCCGCGCGACGCGCCTCGCCCCTCGGGCCCCGGGTGCGACCTTTGCCGATCAGGGACTCGCCGCACGCTGCGCAAGCATGCCATCCGGAACGCGGCGGAGCGCCCGGGCTGCGCGCCCGAAGGCGCTCCGGGGCTTTTGGGACGGGCATAGTTTCAGCGGGCATGGCTCGAGACGGACCTGGCCCGAGCAGGCATGGCCTCAGCGGGCA
>CAZZYH010000347.1:0-1553 GCA_964658225.1 Vulcanimicrobiota bacterium
ACGCTACGGCCCCATCCGCAACCTTGCCGACTTCGTCCGCAAGGGCCAGCTCGCCAACTACGAGGCCTTCCGCGCCATGTACGAGGGCCGCAACGCGCAGATGTTCAAGGCCACCACCGGCGTCATCACCTGGATGAGCCATCCAGCGCAGCCCAGCTTCGTCTGGCAGCTCTATCACTACGACCTCGACCTGATCTTGCCCCTGGAAAACGTCTCTCATAGCGAGCTGTTGTAATCGCGATGAGGAGATTGAGATGGAGAAGCTGACACGGCGTCGGTACACGTTGGAGTACAAGCGGGAGGCGGTTCGTTTGGTGACCTCTGGCCAGAAGGTTGCGGCGGCTGCGAAGGCCCTGGGCATCGTCGAGCAGACGCTGGCGAACTGGGTGAAGGCGGAGAAGGCCGGCCAGTTGCGTGGCGTCAAGAGCGAGCAGGTGAGCGCGGAGCGGATGGAGAACAACCGTCTGCGGGCCGAGCTGGCGCGGGTGACGATGGAGCGCGACATTTTGGGAAAAGCCACGGCGTACTTTGCGAAGGTGCAGCGATGAAGTACGCCTGGATTGAGGAGAACAAATTGCTCTGGCCGGTATGCGTACAGTGCCATGTTATGGGCGTGAGTGCGTCGGGATATCGTCAGCACCTGGCGCGGCGGAAGAAGGTCCTGATGCGGCGGCATCTGAGCGAGACGGCCCTGCTGGTGGAGATTCGCGCGGTGTACGCCGAGGCGCGCGGGGCCTATGGATGGCCTCGGGTGTGGCGGCAGCTGAAGCGACAGGGCGTTCGGATCGGCAAGCGCCGGGTACAGATCGCGATGCGTCAGCATGGCATAAGAGCGCGCGGCAAGCGGCGTTTTCGCGTTTCGACCACCGACAGCAACCATGCTCTGCCCATCGCCCCGAACCTGCTCGCACGCAGCTTCACCGTGGGTGCAGCGAACACCGTCTGGGCCGGCGACATGACCTATATCCCGACCGGCGAAGGCTGGTTGTACCTGTCCGTGGTGCTGGACCTGTTCAGCCGCCGCATCGTGGGCTGGTCGATGGGCAAGACGATCACGGCGGAGCTGGCCTGCCGCGCGCTCGACATGGCATGGTATAACCGGTTGCCAGCCAGGGGCCTGATCTTCCACAGCGATCGCGGCAGTCAGTATGCGAGCGGTCGCTACTCGGACCTTCTCGCCCAACGCGGAATCAAAGCTTCCATGAGTCGTAAGGGCAACTGCTGGGACAACGCCTGCTCGGAGACCCTGTTCGGATCGCTGAAGGTCGAACGCCTGCATGGCATGAAGTTCACAAACCACAGAGAGGCAAAGGAAGCAACGCTGGACTGGCTGCTCTGGTACAACGGATCGAGGATGCACTCGACATTGCGCTACCTCAGCCCAACTCAGTTCGAGCAGCAAGCAATCGCTCAACTCGCCCTCGCAGCCTGACCGCGATGGCTCAACCTCAACCCGGCGAAAGTCCAAATCCAGTACGCTTATGAGCGACGCGTCCTGAGGGCAAGATCATTGGGCATCTCAATAGGTGTGCTACTTGAGGTCATTCAATGCC
>CAZZYH010000348.1:0-1523 GCA_964658225.1 Vulcanimicrobiota bacterium
CTGCGGACCGCGCCATGCTTGAAGATGCGTTGGGAACGCTGCTCGCTCAGCAGGGCGAGCTCGAGCAGGCCTCCGCACACTTCACCGCGGCCGTGGCGGCCAATCCGCGATGGGCTCAGGCCTATGCCCATCTCGGCTCTGCGGCCCTGGGCGAGCAGCAGCCGGAAGCAGCCGTAAACGCGCTGCGCCGCGCCGTCGCACTCGCGCCCGACGATGCCGCCTATGCCACGGTGCTGGGCCAGGCGCTCACCGCCTCGCACCAGGACGAGGAAGCGATCGTGGTGCTGCGGCACGCAGTCGCTCTGGCCGAGCAGGCCGGGAGCCGGGCGAGCCACAGCCACCCGGCCAAGACAGCACCCGACGCGCGGAGCTCGTCGAGGTCCGCAGCCACCGAAGAGGACCTTCTTCATGCACGCTACGCGCTCGCGCTCGCACTGCAGGCCGGTGGGCATCCGGGCGAGGCCCTGCCTCTGTTTGCCGGCTACACCGCCGCGCAGCCCACCGACACGGCGGCCCTGACCAACTACGCGCTTGCCCTGGTGCAGACCGGGGACGCAAAGCAGGCCGTGACGCTCTATCGGCAGGCCGTGGCCCGGGGGCCGGATAATGCCACGCTGCGCGAAGACTACGGGGCCGCCTACCTGCAGCAAAGCGACCTCGATCATGCCCTGGAGCAGTTTCGCGCCGGGCTGGCGCTCGAGCCCGACAATGCCCACCTGCATTACGATCTCGCCCTGGCCTGGAAGCTGAAGGACAACCTGGCCGCGGCCGTGCCGGAGTTCCAGCGCGCCGAGGCGCTCGATCCCACCCTGCCTGACCCGACCTACACGCTGGGGGTGATCTACATGCAGCAGGGTGAGTTTCCGGCGGCAGCCTCTGAGCTGGAAAAGACGGTCGCCCTGCAACCCGCGAATGCCGCGGCGTGGTCGGTGCTGGGCAATGTGTACAAGGAGAATGGCGAGCCGGCAAGAGCGGTCATCGCGCTGCGCCGCGCCATCGAACTCGATCCGAACCAGCCGAGCACGCATATTTCTCTTGCCGCGATCCTCGCGCAGAACGGCGACCAGGCGAGCGCGGCTGCGGAGCGCCGGCAGGCGGCAGAGCTGAGTCGCACCGCGATCAGCCGGCAGCGGTCGTCCTTTGCATTGAAGAGCGGTCGTGCCCTGCTTGCCGAGGGCAAAGTGAAGGAGGCCGAAGCCCAGCTACGGACTGCGGTGGCCGCTGATCCAGCCAGCGCCGAGGCGCATGCCTCACTGGCCGAAGCACTCACCCGGGAAGGTCTGGCGGCGGATGCCGCCGTGGAGCGGAAACAGGCCGCGCTTGTTGGTGGGCCCTCTGCGGAGAAGCCCGCAGAGCCCGGCCTGGAACATCACGACCGCTGAGCACAGGGTGTGGCTCGCACGCGCATCCGGAGCCGGGCTGCCCGGACGACACGGGCGACCGACGCAGAGATGTGCCGTAAACCGGAACCGGAGTCCGGAGCCGTGCGCCGCTGGGAGGGCAGGAAAGCGGTGCGGGGAAGC